>DHVJ01000039.1 GCA_002412595.1 Anaerolineaceae bacterium UBA5211 | reverse complement strand
ACTCGAATTATCCCGGCGGTTTGAAGGCTGTAAGCTATCCGGATCAACTTAAAAATCATCCGGACCGCATTATCAAATCCGCAGTTAAAGGCATGCTGCCTCATAACCGCTATGGCCACAAATTAATGGGCCGTTTGAGAATTTTCGCCGGGTCACAGCACCCGCATAAGGGTCAGACACCCAAAGAGATCGAATAAGTGAAAGAAGTCAGGAGATTATAAAATATGTCGGGACAATATTATGAGGGCGTCGGCCGCCGCAAAGAAAGTACTGCTCGTGTGCGCATCTCACAGGGAGAGGGTAAATTCATCGTCAATGATAAGTCATTGAACGATTATTTCACCCGTTTGGGCGACGCGGAATCCATTCTGGAACCGTTTGCCAGCACTGGTGAAATTCAAACCCAGTATGACGTGACCGTTTTGGTCAACGGTGGCGGCGTTTCCGGCCAAACCACGGCTGTTCAGCTGGGCTTGGCTCGCGCTTTTACCAAGATGAACCCGGATTACGTGACCCTGTTGCGCCGCGATAACCTGCTTACCCGTGACCCCCGTGTCAAGGAACGTAAGAAACCAGGTCTNNCCAGGTCTCAAGCGCGCCCGCAAGGCACCTACCTATACCAAGCGTTAAACGCTGGTCGCATTCAACTGAAACCACTTACTACCCACTTAATCTAATTGAGTGGGTAGTATAATTTTTCGGCATATTGAAACCAGGAAGATAACATGAATTTTGCTGCTTACAACCAGGCTTTGACTTCGCTGTCCCACATCGAGGATCTTAATGCGCTCCAATTGTATGAGGGGGATTACCTCAAGGGTAAGCATATTCTCCCGCATAGCACTGATTGCGCTGCACTGTATCATTTCAGTGACTTGAGCGCACAATTAGAGTTGGTATGTGCCTGGATTGATAAATATTACCCAGAAGCGCGCCTGACACTGCTGGACGGCTCCGGGAAGGCTTTAGCAACCCTGGATTTTACCGGCAAAGCTTGTCGGGAAAATCTTGTGGGAAAGACTGCTTGCTTCCTGTATTTTCCGCCCATTGCTGAGAACACTTCTTTGCAAGCTTTCCGCGAACTGGTCGCGCACCTGCGTGCGCCGGAAGGCTGCCCCTGGGATCGCGAGCAGACCCACCAAAGCCTGAAATCTAATTTATTGGAAGAGACCTACGAGGTCTTGGATGCCATTGAAGGCGGTGCTCCGGCTGATTTGCAGGAAGAGTTGGGTGATTTACTGCTGCAAATCATCCTGCATGCGCAAATTTCCTCCGAAGCGGACGAATTTTCCATCGACGATGTCATTCAAGGTATTCATAAAAAGATCACCTTCCGCCACCCGCATGTCTTCAAAGAATTGGAGGTGAAGGGTATCAAGGATGTATTCCATAATTGGGAGGTCTTGAAATCTCAGGAACGTGAGAATAACCCTGAAAAGAAGGATAGCATACTCGATTCTATTCCGCGCGCGCTGCCGTCGCTGTTATTGGCGCAAAACTACCAGGAACGCGCCGCCCGTGTTGGCTTTGATTGGCCTGATGTGGAACCCGTGCTGGATAAAGTCATTGAAGAAGTGGGAGAGCTGCGCGCGGCACAAACGAAAGCGCAGCAGGAAGCTGAGTTGGGCGACCTCTTCTTTGCGCTGGTCAACGTCAGCCGCTGGTACGGTTTCAATGCTGAGGACGCCTTGCGCAAAATGACGGTGCGCTTTTTCAAGCGCTTCCGCCGCATTGAGGAGGAAGCCCTACGCGCTGGCCGCAAGGTTACCGACCTGTCGCCGGAGGAAATGGACACCTTTTGGGAGCTGGCCAAGCAGGATGAATCCACCGACGACCCAGGCAAAGCGTGAGCCTGAGATAATCTCTGCGCGCGGCGCTGGTTCACCGAAATCCGGTTAGAATAGCTGCATGAGCACCCGAAAAACCAAAAGGCCACTGGGTCAGGGTATCGCCCTGATTGTGATGGCCCTATCTGTTGTCCTTATCATCTGGTCGCTCTGGCCGCCGGCCAACAACCGCCAGACCCTGACCATCAATCCTGAATTCATCCAAAGCGTTGATCGCCAGGATTGCCCACCCCTGAATCATTTACAGGATTACGATTTTGAATTGGTCGTCCCGCGCGCATTGTGGAAAGCCCAAAGCGGCACGATTCTATTAACACTGCGTCGGAACAGGGGGCTGGATGGAGCTGCTGCGCTGACATCTTCCGATACAAATTGCAGCCTGGCATTGGAAACCCGTTTGCTGATGAACAATTTACACAGCCAGCCGGGTGACATTATTGTCCAACCCTTTGTGGGTGCCAATATGCAGTCTTTTATGTACACCATTTCCCCCCTGGCTTCAGGCCAGGTCGTGGGTAAGCTATGGGTTTATGCGCTTGTGCAGGATGTGCAAGGTGGAGATGCGGAAAGCTTGCCCTTGTTTGCCATTCCAATGGAATTGCCGGTCTGGACTATCTTTGGCCTACCGCCCGCTTTGGTACGCTATCTGAGTTTGCTGGTCTTGCTGATCCTGCTGGCTTTACAGATGCGCCGCCGGCTGCTGGCTCATAATTGAAAAGAATAGAGCTTTTGCAGGGAGGTGCCAATGGACCGCGTTTTGGATTACGCATACCGCATTTTCTGTTTTACCTCTACCAGACCTTGCAGTAGAATGAAATAAAATATAGGCTTATGAGACCTATTCAGGAGTCTAATCTTGGTAAAGTTAAATAGATTATTACAGCAGGTTCCCGGTGTTAATAAAGAGGATATCCCTGCGTTAGAAATCTCCGGGATCTGCTTCGATTCCCGCCAGGTCCAACCCGGTAATTTATTTATAGCGTTGGAGGGCGGCAGCTTTGATGGGCATGCGTACATCCCCCAGGCTGTGGACAGCGGCGCTGTGGCAATTATTGGGCGCAAACCGCTTGAGATAGGCGGCATTCCTTATTTTCAGGTGCCCAACCCGCGTGAGACCCTGGCTTATGTTTCGGCTGCTTTCTATGATTTCCCTGCCCGTCAGTTGACCGTTATTGGAGTAACCGGCACGGATGGCAAGACTACCACGGTTAACCTGCTCTATAATATGCTGCTGGCGGCCAACCTGCGGGCTGGCATGATTTCCACTGTAAACGCCGTCATCGGTGACGAGGAGATTGACACAGGCTTCCATGTCACCACGCCCGAAGCGCCTACCATCCAGCGCCTGCTGCGTAAAATGGTGGATAGCGGCATCACCCATGTGGTACTCGAAACCACCTCGCACGGCTTGGCCCAGCACCGCGCTACAGCTTGCGATTTCGATATCGGCGTTATCACCAACATTACCCACGAACACCTCGATTACCATGGTGATTATGGCGCTTATCTCAAGGCCAAAGCCCGTCTCTTGACCGGATTAGTGGATACCCCTAAAAAGAATGGCCATTCCTATGGGATTGCTGTATTAAATCGGGATGACATCTCTTATCTACATTTGACGGCCATCCTGGATGAGCCGCGTTACAGTGATATTAAACGCATCACCTATGGCACCACGCCCGAATGTGATCTTTACGGGCGTGACCTGGTGACCGATACAGACGGCATCCGCTTTACGTTGGAAACGCACGGGCGAACGCAGACCGTGACTTCCAGCCTGATGGGCGCCTATAACATGCAAAACATCATGGCTGCTGCTGCCGCTGCGCTCGGTCTGGGTTTGGATTTACCAGAGGTCTTGCAGGGCGTCAACAGCTTGGCGGGCGTGCCCGGCCGCATGGAGCGCATTGACCTCGGTCAGGATTTTCTGGCTATCGTTGATTTCGCCCATACGCCCAATGCGCTCAAGGTGGCTTTGCAGACCGCCAATCGCATGAAAGGGCAGGGGCGCGTCATTGCCGTGTTCGGCTCGGCCGGTCTGCGCGACCGCGAGAAGCGCCGCATGATGGCCGCGGTGTCCCTGGAACTGGCGGATTTGACCATTCTGACCGCCGAAGACCCGCGTACTGAGAGCCTGGATGATATTCTGGCTGAGATGGCCGACGAAGCCGTCAAGAGCGGCGGGGTGGAAGGGAAAACTTTCTTCCGCGTGCCGGACCGCGGCCGGGCCATCCTTAACGCCATCCAGCTGGCCTATCCTGGCGACATCGTCATTGCCTGCGGCAAGGGCCACGAGCAGTCCATGTGCTTCGGCCAGACCGAATTCCCCTGGGATGACCGCACCGCTATGCGCGC
>DHVJ01000005.1 GCA_002412595.1 Anaerolineaceae bacterium UBA5211 | reverse complement strand
AGCGGTTGCGCGCTTCGCCGTAGGAAGCCGAAATGTCCGTAGTGTTATTGCCGACGTAAGCCGTGTAATGGTAGTGGATGCGTCCGGCATCGATGTGTGAATCACCATCCAGCGTCTGGCTGCCCACGATGTTCAACATGCCGCGGAAGGCGATCAATTTAGCGACCTCGCCCACCAGCACACCGGATAGGGGCGCCAGTAAAATGATGTCGTCAAAGCCCTTGCCGCCCGTCTCTTTGGCCGAAAAATCCGCGAAATCTTCGAGCGTCATGGCTTCCGTCTTCACCACACGGGCCGATTTGGCAACCTTGGCACGTACGATTTTCTCCAGACTGGCAGGCACCTCTGTCAGGTAGATCACCGCGGAAGCATCCAACCCGGCTTCAAAGGTATATTCCCTTTGATCCTGGGCATTCCCCACAATCCACATGACACCCCCCTCCTGGGGTTCCAGCCGCCGCCGCTGGGTGTAAGCCGCGTCCACGCAGGCCCACGGTTCGGTCAGGGCCGCTTCCGCGTAGCCCACGCCCTGGTCCAGCGGAATCACGTAAGCGCCGTCGTCGGCATCCAGCACTTCCGGCCCGATCAGGTGGAACTGGATCAGCCCGCCGGAAATGGTGTAGCCGTAGGCTGTGCTGCGCTGGTTTTGGTAGATATCCGGCTGTACGGCCAACCTTTGGCCGGGTTGGTATTTGCCCATCAGGTGCTTGCCCACCTGGATCACGGTCAGGGCCACCTCGTGGCCGACGCGTGTGGGTTCTTTGGCCAGATCACGCCCGTACAGTTTGGGATGATCACCGCCCAGGCGGATCAGCTTGACATCGGAATAGCACAAGCCGACCGCGTCCACCCGCACCAGCAGCTGGTCGTCTCCTGGCTGCGGCACCGGGAAAGTCTCAGGGAGGCCGTCTTTACCAATGTTTTCCGTTCCCGCGCCATACAGGTTCCAGGCCAGGGTTGTCTCCGGCACATTCAGATCATTTTGGTACTCTTGAAATTTAGAATTCGTCATTTTTTCATCTTTTCCGGCGCATTATCATCTACACGCACCTGCCAACGCCGACCATTTTTCCAAATTTTCAATAATCGCTTCAGCAGGTGGGCCAAACAAGTGTCAATCCTCCAGAAAGCCCTGTTCGATGCTTTCTTTCAATGCCATGAAAGCATCCTCTTCGTCTTCCCCCTGCACTTCAATACGGATTTGTGCACCGCTTTCCGCGCCCAACGTTAGAAGAGAGATCATACTCTTCCCGTTGGCTTTCTTGCCCATGTAATAAACACTGATATCTGCGGCAAATTGTTTGGCCATGATCATAAAATTCTTAGCGGGGCGCGCATGCAAACCGCTTTGATTATTTAATTTGATATCCAACGCTTTCATGAAACATCCTGTCATAGCCGAAGTTCAAAACGTGCTTCGCTCCGGCCGGTCGTTAATTTTCTTTATTGAGATAATCCAAAATTACATCCACTTCGGTGGTAATTTTCATTTGCTCTGCAATTGCTTCATCCTCGATGACTTCCGCCAGATTGCCCAACACCGCCACGTGTTCGTCGCGCAATGCGGCAATGCCGATGATTAAATAGGCCTTCTCACCCGGCTCCCATTCTATCCCATCCGGGATTTGAAGGACCGAGATGCCTGTCTTCAATATGTCGCCGCGGTTATCGAATTGACCGTGCGGGATGGCCACGCCATTTCCCAGGTAGGTGGACATTATTTCCTCGCGTGCCAGCATACCTTCCACGTATTGGGGCATCACGCAGCCCACATCCACAAGCAATTTTCCGCACTGCTGGATTGCGTCGCGTTTGCTTTCCGCAACCGCATTCAGGCAGATACTTTCTTTTGAAAGAATACCCATCGTTAGCCTACGTTGCTGGTGATCACTTCCTTTTGAACAAAGGCCGCGACTACCTTATCGAAGATAGGGTCATTCAGAAATTGATTGAAAGCCAAAACCACCGCATTGGGCGCTTTGGCAACGGCAACTTTGGATAATCCTTTATGGACGATCACCAGCTGTGCATTTTCGGGAATCTCACGGGCGGCTACATGCACCACGTCCACACCCTGCACGCCCGCTTTCTTCAGTTTTTTCTTGAGCGAACTCACACTCATCACGCTCGATCCCATGCCCGCTTCGCAGGCAAAGATGATCTTCGTTACTTCCTCACTATTAATTGAATTAGCCATTCCAGCTTCCATTTCTAAATTTGAGAAAAGGTTTCAATAGAAACCTTTGAAACCTTTTCTCTTTGTTATTATGCGGTGATTAAGACAAGCCGGGGACGCCGCTCATGTCATCGGCTTCCTCAACCTGTCCCTCTTCGCGGACGGGATTCACACGCAGAATGAATGACCCGACCAGGAAAGCAACCACTGTCCCGATCAACACCCCCGTCAATACGGCAAAGTGCTGCCCTTTGGGGATCACAGCCAGGTAAGCGAAGATGGAACCGGGAGAAGGTGTTGCCACCAGTCCGGCATTGGTAAGCGTGAACCACAGATCGGCCGCAAAGCCGCCTGCGATGGTGGACAGGATCATGATGGGATGTGCCAGGATGAAGGGGAAGTAAATCTCGTGGATTCCGCCTAAAAAGTGTATAATCATTGCGCCCGGTGCTGACTCTTTTAACAGACCTTTACCGGCAACGTAATAGGCTAGTAAGAGACCAAGGCCGGGCCCCGGATTTGTTTCCAGCAGGAAGTGGATTGCTCTCCCCGTTTTTTCCGCAGCGGCGACTCCCAAGGGAGCCAAAACCCCATGATTCAACGCGTTATTCATGAACAGCACTTTTGCGGGTTCAATGATGATCGCCATCAACGGCAGTAATTTGGCTTTTGCCATCGCATCTACCACACTGCCAGCCGCATTGCTAATGCTTTCGACGACAGGTCCGATCAGGACATTGCCCAAAAGTACCAGCAATAAGCCCAGGATACCGGCTGAGA
>DHVJ01000028.1 GCA_002412595.1 Anaerolineaceae bacterium UBA5211 | reverse complement strand
TCAATCGACAAAAGAATTCTCGATAGAATACCCCCGCCCAGCTTTGCTCCAGACGTTGGCGTTGTTTTTCAGGCAGTTCATTCACATTACTGATCAATAGCGGTTGCAGATGTTTCTTGTTTGCTTTGTACATGGCTCGCTTCTCTGTTTTTTGTTTCTCTTATTATATTAAATTTCCTCCCCCCTACCTTTTTTCAGTAGAACCATCCGTGTTCATCTGCTTTTTATCTGCGTTTATCTGTGGTTGCAACCATGTTATAATTTTTTTCGCCCATTAGGGCCCGTAGCTCAGCGGCAGAGCACGCGGCTCATAACCGCTTGGTCGCAGGTTCGAATCCTGCCGGGCCCATCTTGGTAACAAAATCGTAGGCTTAGTTCATTGAAGCCTACGGTCTTTTTTATTAAATTTCCGCTACAATCATTTTATGAGCAAACAACGCATCTGGCTCCCCCGCCTGCTGATCGGCGCGGTGCTGTTCTTCAACCTGCAGTGCGCCCTGGCTTTCCTGGCTGACCCGGCGGCCTACATGGCCGGCTTTGGGCTGAGCGGCGCGGCCGGGGCGGGCATGATTCGCGCGCTGGGGCTGTTGTTCGTGATGTGGAACGTGCCTTACGTTTTCGCCTGCTACCACCCCCTAAAATATCGCACCTCGTTGATTGAGGCCAATATTATGCAGGCCATCGGCTTGCTGGGGGAAACATGGATATTATTCAGCGTGGAAACCCAAAATCCGCTTATAAGCGCCAGCGTGCGGCGTTTCATCTTGTTTGACGGTGCGGGATTGATCTTGCTGTTAGTCGCTTTTGCGCTGACACGCAAATTACAAATGAAAGATGCCTAGACCAGCCAGGCGTTAAGCAGGAAGAAGGCTGCCAGCCCCGCGGCAATGGTCCACAGCGCGCTTTTGGTGCGCCAGGCGACCAAAGTGGCGATCAAACCAGCCAGCAGGCGCGCGTTGCCCAGCGAGAAATCCAACCCGTTATCCACCACCACCAATTCCGGCACGATGATAGCAGTCAGCACTGCCACCGGTACGTAGCGCAGCGCGCTGGTTACGATCTGGGGCGGCTGCCAGCGTTCCAGCAGCAGGATAAAGGACAGCCGGGTCAGGTAGGTCAGCAGACCAACAACGATCATGATGATCCAGATCTGGCTCATTTCTTCTCGCTCCATAAACCGACCAGAATACCCACCAGGGCGGCGGCCATCAAACCCAGTTTGTAGGGCAGATTGCGTGCCAGCACGGCGGTCACGCCGGCGCTCAGGGCGGCCAGCAGGGAAGGCCGGTCATCGATGGCCGGCACGGCCAGGGCAATGAAGGTCAGCGCCAGGGTGAAATCCAGACCCCAATCAGCCGGTACCTGCGCGCCCAGGAAAATACCCGCGGCGGTGCTGAGCTGCCAGCAGCTCCACAGGGTGATGCCGGCGCCTAAAAAATACCAGTGCCGGTAACCGTTATCGTTGGGCTGCTTGTAGTGCATCACTACCACTGCGTAAGCTTCATCGACCAGCAGATAAGAAAGCAGCAGTTTCCACAGCGGGCTTAAGTGGCGGGTGTACGGGGCAACGGATGCGCTGTAAAGCGCGTGCCGTAAATTGATGATGAAGCCGGTCAGGATCATCATGATGGTGGGCATGCCCAGGTTGAGCAGCTGCACCAGCATGAACTGCGCTGATCCGGCGAAGATGACCGAGGACATAGCCTGTGAATCCAAATTGGAAAGACCCGCGCCGGTGGCTAACACGCCGTAGATCATGCCGAAAGGCGCCACACCCAGCAGGATGGGCAGTTCGTCTCTGAAGCCGTTCAGGAACTCCTTGCGTTTGATTGCGTTGATTGTGTCGGCACCCATAAGTCAACAATTATAACGGGAGAAAAAAATTTATAGAAGTTTAATGCCTTGAATATTGCGCATTCCTTATCTGTCCGGGTCTGCTTTGCTGGTGCCTGGTCTGCTCCGGGCAAAAGCAGGCTAAAACTACCCTAAGGTAAAAGGGGCATAAAAAAAACCGCGGGGGATTCCCGCGGTGATGGTGAAAAAAAAGGGGTTATTCAGCTGGTTCGAGTCTGGATGCTTTGCTTTTCAGGTTGACCAGGAAAATACCTGAAAGGATCAGCAGCGCGCCCAGAATGGATTGCCAGTAGAAAGTCTCTCCCAGGAAGGTGATACCCAACAGGACGCCGATCAAGGGCGGAATGTAGGTTACCATGGAAACACTGGTGGGGCCGACTTTATGCAGCAGGTAGAAGTAGAAAATATAGGCGATGCAGGAGCACAGCAAACCCAGCCACAGCAGCGCAACCCAGGTGATGGTCTTTGTGGGTAGAGCGGGCACGCCTTCAATGCTGAAGATTGCCACCCATATAACGGCTGATCCGATTGAGAGCTGCAGAAAGGACTGCATTTCCGGCGGCAGCCCGGCGCTTTTCTTGCACCCGTAAACCGCTGCAAAAGCATAGAAAACAGTGGCCAGCAGACAAGCCGCCTGACCCAGCAGGTTATCCGTCCACCCCCCGTGGATGCTGGGGAACATCAAGATGACCACGCCGATAAAACCGGTCATCAACCCGCCCACCTTTGGCAGCGTGATGCGCTCATCCTTGAGCATCAGCGGGGCAATGATGATCGTGAATAGCGGCATGGCGCTGTTGAGGATAGAGGCGATACCGGAATCCACGTACTGTTCGCCCCATGAGATCAATGCCCAGGGGATGGAAATATTGGTGAGAGCCAAAACAATAAAAACCGGTATCTTCTTACGTAATTCTTCCCGGTTCGGCATTTTTTTGCGATTGAATAGTACGATAGCTAACAGACCGATGGAGGCGAACAAGGTACGGAAGCCGACCAAAACCAACGGGCTGATATCAACGATTGCGATCTTGATCCACAGAAAAGAGGTGCCCCAAATTAAACCCAGGGCCCAGAAAATGGCCCAATCTTTACCCTTCATCTATTATTTACCATCCTTGATGGATTTTTGTTTGTCTTGATCCGGGTCGGGATAGGTATTCCCGAATTTGATGGTGAGTTTGATGCCTACAACGATCATAACCGCAGCGGTGATGAATATAGGAACAAAAACTGGAGCCAGGAAATAGCTGATCAAAGAGGAGAGCGCCAGGATAGCGGCGTAGATGAAGAAACGGCGTAAGGGAATCAACCAGCCGGCGGCTGCGAACGCGATCCCGCCTACAATGCCCATGATCAGGTTGCGGACATCGCCCTGGCCGATCGTGCTGAGCTTGGCTTGCATGTCAAAAGGATCGGATATGATCAGGGTGCTGATGATCAGCAGCCAGATCGCCAACCCGACCGCGGTTTGGGTCGTCCAGCTGCGCGCGATTTTCTCATCGGCTTTGAGTGCCTTGACTCCCAGGCGCGGCAGGGTGAAGCGGTTCTTCAACGAGGAAATCAACAGGATGGGAACCCAGGTGAATAAAGAAGTTGCCGGGGACTGATTGAGGATATCCAGGCCGAAATTTAATAATACTGCGCCAGCGATCAGGTCCAATCCACCGTCTGAGTGATACAGCAGCATGACTTCCGCTTTTTCTTTTTTGGAAACATTTGTTGGGGACATATTTACTCCAGATTTGATACTTTATGAATACATAAGAATGCAATTATATCCGTAATTATATTTAATTCCTGTGTGAGCGGGGAATTTCGGGTAGAATTCGCACTCGAATATACGGAGGATTTTTCCCGCATGAAAAACAGCGAATCGAAAAAAGCCATGCTTTTTATTATGCTGGGTGTGCTGCTGCTAGGCACCGGGCCCATGTTCGTTAAATACGTGCAAGCCAATGGCGTGCTGGTTGGCTTTTATCGGCTTTTTTTCGCCGCTATTATGCTGAGCATCCCGGCCCTGTTGGTAAAACCTGAAAAAGAAGATTCGCGGCCAGCTAAGGGCGGCTTGAAATGGGCCGTGTTGGGCGGGTTGGTGTTTGCCGCCAACATCAGCCTGTGGTGCAGCGCTTTGAATTTCACCACCGCTTCAGCGGTAACGCTTTTGGATAACACTGCCCCGGTTTGGGTCGGTTTGATCAGTTGGTTGGTTTTGAAAGAAAAACAGCCCTGGCAGTATTGGCTGGGATTGCTGGTGACCATCGGCGGCGCGGGCATCATGATCGGCTGGGATATCCGCAACAGCAGCGGGCAGCAGAGCACCGGCAACCTAATCGGCATTGCTTCAGGATTTTCGTATGCCCTGTATATCCTGATCACTCAGCAAGCCCGTCGATATATGGACAGCTTGCGTTATTCCTGGCTGGTATCGCTCAGCGGCGCGGCGGCATTGCTTGTGGCGGCCATCGCAATGGGCCTTTTCCGTGAGCCGCTGCCTGCCGATAGTTTGTTGATGATCTTTCTGATGGCGCTGACTTCGCAGGTGATTGCCTGGGTGTTGGTCAACCATGCCCTGGGTAAGCTGCCCGCTTCGGCTGCCTCGGTGGCGCTGGTGGGGCAGCCGGTGGTGACCACCCTGCTAGGAATTGTTATATTAAATGAAGTGCCTTCACCGTTGCAGCTGGCAGGCGCCCTGGTGTGCCTGGCTGGTATTTTCACGGTGCAAAAATCTCAAAATAATAGCGTTATAGTTACCTCCTCCTAATCAGAATAAAAAAAGTATTTATATAGAGGAGGGGAAAAATTTACCTGATTGCTTATGGTAAAATCCAGCAAATATGATCTCGGTTTATTTCATTATTAATGCGCTGGAGGCTTTCTTCCTGGCTGGTTATCTGGCCTCGATCGGATCGCATCCCGCCGAACAAATAATTTTTTCGCTCTCTCTGTCTCGCCTCCTGATGGTTGTGGCGGCAGTGGCCATTGGAGTGGTTTTTGTAATCCTGGCAGTCAAATCCTGGCCTGCCACAAGCCGTATCAAACAGAATTTTCAAAAGCTTTTTCAAAACGAAAAGCGCGTTTGGGCGGTTTTTTTGTTCAGTTTGCTTGTCGTGGTCGCAATCTATTTCCTGCTGACTGCCGAAAAAACGAAATTTGGTGATTTCCAAATCATTTACGACCGCCTGGAACCCGTGTTGGTGTGGTTGGTCGTCGTTTGCGCCCAGACAGCTTTCTTCGCGTTGGTTTGGTACTGCGCAAATTTCATCGATTATGGTCGATCGTCTAATTCACCTATGAGCACAGCGGAACTGCCGGTTTTGTTTGCTTTCTACGCTGTCTTTGTGCTGGTGAAATTGTTGTTGGTTACCTCAACTTCCTACGGTCCGCTGGGCAGTGGGGACGAAATGACCTACTACGATATGGCGGATTCTTTCCACCGCGGTTTTTTCTCGATTGCCCAATCGCACCATTACCCGCCGCTATACCCGCTCTATTTTATGCCGGCTCTGGTGTTTGGAAGTTATGCCTTTGACGTAATTAAATTATTGAACGTGCTGGCTTCCTCCAGCGTGATCTTCCCGGTATATTTTCTCGCGCGGCATTTCATGGACCGCAAGCTGAGCCTGATAACGGTGTTGCTGACTTGCCTGATTCCCTATCACCTGGTCTTCCCGCGCCGCATTCTGAGTGAAAACCTGTTCTTTCCGCTGTTCATCTGGGCGGTGTTCATCACCTTCGCCCGGCCGAAAAATGAACGCGCGCGCCTGCCCTGGGATCTGCTCAATGGCGCTATGCTGGCTGTGCTGTACCTGACACGCTATATTACCCTGGCCATCATCCCGTTCTTTGTGCTGGCCTGGTGGGTCAAGCCTTTTGAAGGTGAGAAGACTCTGTTTAAACCCGGTTGGAAAAAATTTGGCCATTTGGTGGGCATGGGTTTTGTCATGTTGGCGGTTTTCAGTCCCTGGCTGGTTGCGGGATTGCGCGAGCATGTGAACCTCAAATTAGTGCTCGGTTTCGGCGTAGCTTCCAAAACAGACCCGGCTCAGTTGACTTTATACAACCTGGTGACCTGGATGGTACTGTATGCCAGTTATTATGTGCTGGTTGCGGCGCCTGTGTTGAACCTGCTGCTGGCGGCCTTTACCCAGGTAGATCTGAAAGGCTGGCGTGAAAATCTGGGCCGCTTGATCTTCCAGGTATTGGCGTTGATGGCAGGTTTCTACATCGCTGTAACGCGCCATTCCTGGCGGGCATATTACAACCGCGAAGCGCCTTCCAAGATTATGGGGCGCTATCTGATCGTGTATTCCTTGCTGTATATCATCCTGGCCATGATCGTAATGGTAAAATTTGACCGCAGCCGGATTAAATCCAAACCGAAATTCATCTTTTGGACAGGCGTTATCCCGTTCGGTTTGGTCATTTTCTCTCACATTGCCTTGTTTGAAGGAACTATTTTTCCCACCGATGGCAACCTGTTCAATGCACTGGGATCGGTAGATGGGTTCTTCACGGAGGTCCTCGGCTCTTATTTCTATGTGATCATCGCAGTTCTGTATGCGCTGGAGATTTATTTGCTGCTGCAGGATAAACGCAAATATGTACTAACGGTTATTATGGTTGGTTTGCTGGTTTATTACCTGTCCGGGTATCCGGCTTATTACAAAATATTGTTGGATTACCAGACCTATCCCTGGCTTTCTGAAAAAGTGGCTGAACAGGTGCGCGCAGCGGGCCGCGAGGATGAGGCTTCCGGCAATATCAGTGTTTTCATTCCGCCGGATTATGAAGATCAGGATCGCGTAGAAATATATAACGGTTTGCGTGTGCGCGGTATTGACAATGCCGATATCTATATTGATTCAGTGGATCCGATCGAAAGCATGAAAACCGATTTGGGATTTATCATCCGAAAGGTGGATGAATCCAATCCGGCGTTGCCCAGTCAACATATCTATGAAATTAATGGGGAACAGTTCACCATTCAGGATGTCAGCCACTGAAATTAAAATTTCCGTTATATAAAAGGGGGGGTAAACATGGGTTCTATTTCCCGCAGGTATTTGGTAAAATGACTGCCTGCTTTTCAGCATGGATTGAAGATTGTCATGCGTAATACACATATCCTTCCCCTGGTGTTGCTTGCCACCGTCCTGACGATTGGTGTTCTGGTGGGATGCCAGCTGTTGCAGGAAACCCCGCAGCCCACGGATTTACCCAATCCGCAGGTGGCGAATTTTTCATATACCCAAACTCCTACCATCACGCTGACACCCAGCCCGACATACACAGCAATCCCTTCACCGACAGCAACCGCAACCCTTACGCCTCTGCCCAGCCAAACACCAACACCGACTGCCACAACTGACCCGTATCAGGATCTCTATATTTCCAGCTTATTGACACGCAAATATGGCGGCGGTGTGATCCAGGATGCCGGAGATCTGAATTCTGCTGGAAACTTCACCCGCAAATTGTTCAAATATCGCAGCGAAGGCATGGATATGTATGGGTTTATCGATATTCCCTTTGGAAATGGCCCCTTCCCGGTGATTGTCATGCTGCATGGTTATGTCCAGCCGGATGAGTACAGCACTCTGGATTATTCCACGCGTTACGCGGACGCCCTGGCTGAGGATGGTTACATTGTGGTGCACCCCAACCTGCGCGGATATGCCCCTTCGGCAGACGGCGAGAATTTCCTCGGCATCGGCGATACTATGGATACACTCAACCTGATCAGCTTGCTGCGCAGCCAGGCCGGCACACCGGGCTTTTTAGAGAAAGCCGACGCGGAGCGCATGGGTTTGTGGGGCCACAGCATGGGCGGCGGCATCGTCCAACGCGTTTTGATCGTCGATCAAAACATCCGCGCCGCGCTGCTGTATGCTTCGGTCAGCGCGGATGAGGCTCTGAATCTGGCCCATTTTGATGACGACGGCCGCGGCAATAAAAAACAACGCCTTCCCCAGGAAGCGCTCAAATTAGTTTCGCCTGTTTATTTTCTGGAGGAGATCAATACACCCCTTAGCATTCAGCACGGCGAGGCGGATTCTGTCGTTCCGGTGGAATGGTCGCAGGATTTATGTGATAAGTTGGAGGGTCTGAAGAAAGACGTGCAGTGCACCTTTTATCCGAACCAACAGCATACTTTCCAAAACAGCGGGGATACGCAGTTAATTGCGCATACGCTTGATTTTTTTGATACATATCTAAAACCGCTCGATTCGTCCAGCCAGTAAGCATTCTTCTAATTCGAACTGCATTTTGGAAACCCCTTATCTTTTTCTTCGTATATCTTGATGAATAAAAGATTTTGGAGGAATCATGTCTGAAGATCGAGACTTTGAAGAAAAAGATGAAAAAGTGGTGGAAGTGGAAACTCACCATAAAAAAGTAGAAGAGAATGACGTTTTAAGCACGGTCGTTTGGGCTTTTATCCTGATTTGGGCCGGGCTGGTGTTTCTGGCGTCCAATCTGAATTGGTTTAGCCATATGGGACTGGCTATCAATAATAGCTGGGTCTGGAATTTTAGCCATTTTGGTGTTTGGAACCTGATTGCGCTTGGAACCGGAGTGATTTTACTGGTGGAAGCTGCCGTCCGTTTGTTGGTGCCGGAGCTGCGCCGAAACGTGGGGGGTGCCCTGATTGGCGGTATCGTGTTGATCGGTGTCGGGTTAGGCGAATGGTTTAGCTGGTCTTATCTGTGGCCGCTGATCCTGATCGCAGTTGGCATTAATGTGCTGATTACCGGACTGGGCCGCAAGCGCGAATAAAGAAAACACACACAAGTCGGTGGTGAAACTGCCGGCTTGTTTTTTTTTATAAAGGGCAATTCTTGGTTTTGCCGAGCGGGCGATATCCTTGTTAAGGACAGACCGCTCTTTTTTTCAAAATTATTGAAGCGAATTAAAGCAAAAGAATCCTGGTACCAGGATTCCATGCAGATTATGAATAAAAAAAAGGATTATGGCAGTAAGCGGGCGCGCTTATCGTATGACAACAACCGGTCGATGAATACCTTTTGGTTGAGCTGGTTTTTGGGTTGGTTGCGCATGACAATGCCGATGATGGTTGCACCGGTCTTTTGAAATTTTTCGATAATTGCCCGTGAAGTTTCGTTCTTGTTATATCCGGGGTGGATGAGTAATACTACACCATCTACCTGTGCAGCTAATGATGTGGCTTCAGTGTAGAAAAATGGGGGGCCGTGAACAATGATCTTGTCAAAATGGGTTTTGAAATACTGAAGCAGCTCGGTCATCTTGGATGAACCGATGAAATCAGTGCTTTCCCTGGGTAATTTTCCACTGGTCAATACATACAAATGGTTATCATGCAGAGCATGCATGACAGACAACGGTGGTCTGGAGTTTTCCAGAATGTCAACAAGACCCACCCGGTTAGGAATATTGAATTGGTTATGGATAATCGGCCTGCGTAAATCCGCATCAATCAAAACTACCCGTTTACCATTTTGCGCAATTAATATAGCTAAATCTGCGGCAATGGAACTGCCGTCAGTAAAAGAGCGAGTATTGGTTACCAAAATAGATTGGATAGATTTTGTTTTCTGATTAATATCCATACGTTAACCTGCGTTAATTGTTAATTGCTTTAATCCAATAATACCAATAATAAAATATTGATTTGTAAATCCAAAAAGAATAAGACCAATTTCCAAACAGAACATGACCATATGATGCGGTCATTGCTCTGATGTTGATCGGAGGTTATTTTCCGATACCGATGGTGC
>DHVJ01000062.1 GCA_002412595.1 Anaerolineaceae bacterium UBA5211 | reverse complement strand
TGGTGCGGATCTCCAGCCGCAGCAGGCCGCGGTGGCCGATGCACACCATGTCGCTGGTGTAAGTGTAGATGGCGCCTTTGGCGCGCAGCTTGCCGCTGTCCAGCAGGTAGCGCACGCCCAGCGTGCTGCAGGCGCCGGCTTCCTCGTCGGCCACTCCCGCCAGCGTGACGGCGCACTGCTGCGGGTCGATCAATTCCAGCTCGCGCAGCAGTTTGAGGGTGTACATGCCGATGGCGATGCCGCCCTTGTTGTCGGCTGTGCCGCGCCCCAGCATGCGCCCGTTGTCGATGTGCGCATCAAAGGGCGGAAATGTCCAGGATGCGTGATCGCCTTCGGCCACGGTGTCGATGTGTCCGATCAGCGCGAAGCCCTTGTCGCCCTGGCCGTAGCGGGCCAGCACATTCGGGCGCTGCGGGTCTTTGGCGGCCAGCTCGCTGTCGAAGCCCAGATTTTGGGCTTCCTGCAGGATACGTTCCGCCACACACACTTCGGGGTCGCGTTTGTTGACCGAGGGAATGCGCACGATATCCGCCAGGAACGCTTCCATCTGGGGAGCGTATTCCTGCGCTTTGGCCAATACCTTTTGCTTATCGAAAGCGGTCATGGTTACTGCAAACCGGCTGCGATCATTTCCACGTAGCGCGTATGGTCGAGTTCCAGGATGATCTCGGCGTTGATGGGATTGCCGCTCATGCCAAGCCAGTCCACACAGGTCAT
Organism: Anaerolineaceae bacterium UBA5211; assembly: GCA_002412595.1. GTDB lineage: Bacteria > Chloroflexota > Anaerolineae > Anaerolineales > Anaerolineaceae > Pelolinea. Next base: position 22,317 of record DHVJ01000062.1, on the reverse strand, counting down.
GCCGCGTGTATCGCTGCCGTTCAGTTCCACCGAAACAAAGTGCTCCTCTTTGCGCGTGATAATTTCCGGGTTAAGGGCGCAGGCCACCGCCAGCCCATCCGCGGAGAAGAGTAGGTCCTGGTGGAATTTCTCTTTCAGAAATCCCAGCGTTTTTTGATAGATATCGTGGAAAAATTTGGACTTGGGTGTGCCCATGCCGAAGAAATGCTGGACCTGCTCACCGCTGAAGGGATACGCCATGGTGGTTTCCCAGGACAATACGCGCACCTTGGGCCAGCGCTCGAAGACGATGTGCGCGGCTTCCGGGTCGGCGTAAATGTTGAATTCGGCTGTGACGTGCGTGTTGCCGCGCGCGTAAATAGCGCCGCCCATAATGGTCAGGTCGGCGAACTTGCCCGGCAGGTCGGGGTCGAGCGTGAGGGCCGCGGCCAGGTTGGTCAGTGGGCCGATGGCGATCAGGCTGATCTCGCCCGGGTTCTGGTTGGCTAGGTCGATCAATGCCAGCGCGGCATGCTTGCTTTCGGGTTTGCGCTTGGAAGCCGGGATGCCGGCGTCGCCCAATCCGTCTGTGCCGTGGATGCTGGCAGCGTCGTATTTGGGGCAGACCAGCGGGCGCGGGCAGCCCGCATAGACCGGCACGTCCTGCCCGACCAGATCCAGGATCTTGAGTACGTTGGCAGTGGTCTTGTCCACGCCCACGTTGCCGCTCACGGTGGTGAACGCTTCAATTTTGACGTCTTTTTGTCCGAAAGCCATCAGGATGGCCAGGGCGTCGTCCACGCCCGCGTCGGTGTCGATGATCACTCTCTTCATTTCGTAATCCCTTTATTCCTTGATGCGTTGCATCAGTTCGTCGTGTTTGGCTTCCAGCTCAGCGCGCACCTTCAGGTAGTCCATGCTGGTCCAGTCATTGTTACGGAATAGCCAATCGCCGTTCACCATCACGTCGCGCACGTGGTAGCCGCTCACTGCGTAAACCAGCGCGGTGTAGAAGTCCTGCCCGCCGAAAGGCGCCCAGCCGATCTCGTTCAGGTCAAGTGCGATCAGGTCGGCTTTTTTGCCGGTCTCGAGTGAGCCGATCTCTTTTTCCATGCCGATGGCGCGCGCGCCGCCCATGGTAGCCATGTCCAGGATATAACGGGTGGGTATGGCGTCCGCGTTGCGTTCCAGCAGCGCCATGACCTTGCCGGTCACGGCCATTTCCTTGAACATGTCGTAGTTATTGTTATTGGTGACGTTGTCTGTGCCCAAGGCCACATTCACACCGGCCGCCCGCAGTGCATTCAGCGGGGCGATGCCGGCCGCGTTGCGCATGCCGGAGGAAGGCGCGAAGGCCACCGTGAAGGGCTTGCCTGAAACCGTGTCCAGGTCTTCCAGCGGGATGCCGATGCTGTGCGCGGCGATGATGGGATATTCCAGGAAGCCCATCTTGCTCAACTGCTGGATGGCGGTGATGCCGTAATGCTCGCGGCAGTAATCGTTCTCTTCCTGCCCGGTGGCGAAGTGCGTGTGGAAACCGACCTTGTATTTGTCGGCCAATTCTTTCTCCAATCCCATGGCGGTTTCGCTGTTATCCACAAAGAAAGCGTGCGGTCCCAGCCAGCCGGTCAGCAGCGGATCATCCTGCAGGGATTCCAAAAAGGCGGCTGCCGCGGCCAGTTCACGTTTACGCGCGGTTTCTTCACCCAGTTCGACGATGCCGTAAGCCAGCACGGCGCGCAGGCCGCTCTTGCGCACTTCCGGAATGATGTGGTCCATCCAGAAATACTGGTCCACGAAGGTGGTGGTGCCGGTGCGGATCATTTCTGCGCAGGAGACCGCCACGCCCGGGCTGATCATTTCGGGGTCGATCTTCATTTCCAGCACGCGGATGGTGTTGAACCAGCCGTCCAGCGTGAAAAGCGTGTGCCCTTCCACGTGCCCGCGGAAGAGCGTCATGGGGCTGTGGGTGTGGGCATTCACCAGGCCGGGCATCACCAGGCGCGGGCCCAGTTCCACGGTCTCGTCGAATTTGCGTTGGCTGTCCAGGTCCTTCTGGAAGCCGATCTCGCTGATGCGGTCGTCTTCCACCACCATGTAGCCGTTCCTGTAAATGCTATCGGCGCTATCCAGGCACAGGATGACGTCGCTGGTGATCAGTTTGCTGCTCATGCTTGCTCCTTCATCAATGTTTCCAGCTCTTCGCGGTAGGGCATGGCCGGCAGGGCGCCTTTGCGCGTGGTGGCGATGGCGCCGGCCGCGGCGCCCCAGCGTACGGCTTCCGCCAGCGGTTTGCCTTCCGAGATGGCCACGGCCAGCCCGGCGTTGAAGGCGTCGCCCGCGGCGACCGTATCAATGGGGGTTACTTTATAAGGCGGCACAAAACCGCTCTCGTGCTTGTTTTCGTAGTAAACGCCCCTGGCGCCCATTTTAATGACAGCCGTGCCGACGCCTTTGGCAAGGAACAGTTTGGCGGCTTTCGAGGCGTCCTCGGCGTTTTCGGGTTTGAAACCGACTAAAATTTCGGTTTCGGTCTCGTTGGGGGTGATGAAGTCCATCAGCTTGAAAGCCTCATCCGGCAGGGGAATTGCCGGGGCGGGGTCAAAGACGACTTTCACACCTTTTTCCTTGGCGGCTTTGGCCGTTTTCAGGCAGGCATCCAGCGGAACTTCCAGCTGAAGCATGAGCACCTTGGCGTCCGTCAGCACCTGGCTGGCGCGCGCCACATCGCTGTCGTCCAACGCGAAATTGGCGCCGGAGATGATGATGATGGTGTTCTCGGCATTCTGGTCCACGCAGATCACGGCGATGCCGGTGCCGTGCTCGGGGTCTTTTAGCACCTGGCTCAGGTCCACTTTCTGTTCCCCCACGATCTTTAGCACCTGTTCGCCGAAACCGTCCGTGCCCACCCGCCCGACGAAATGGGTGGGCGCGCCCAACCGGCAGGCGGCCACGGATTGGTTGTTGCCCTTGCCGCCCGGCACGGTGATATACGAGCTGCCTTGCAATGTTTCACCGGGCTTGGGGAGTTTGGGGACGTAAGCGGTCAAGTCCATATTGATACTGCCAAATACCACTATACTCATGCGTTCCTCCAATAAGAAAAAAAAGTTGATACGGAAAAAAGATACCCAAATTATACAGCCTAAGCATGCCGCTCTGCTATAATTGTTGGACAATCTTAAAATTATCGGAGGGAAGTTATGGAATGGCATATTAAATGTGACGAAAAAGACATAGCCCGCTACGTGCTCTGCCCCGGCGACCAGCAGCGCGCCAAGAAGATCGCGGATCACTTCGATTCGCCCCGCCTGGTGGCGGATAGCCGCGGGTATGTGGTTTACACGGGTGAATATAAGGGCGTTCCCATGACCGTGATCGGCACCGGCATGGGCGGCCCGGTGGTGGCCATCGGTTTGGAAGAGCTGGCCCATATGGGCGCCGACACCTTCATCCGCGTGGGCTCCTGCGGCGTGTTCCAGGATTTCCAGCAGGTGGGTGACGTCATCATCGGCAGCGGCACCGTGCGCGAAGGCGGCACCTCCAATGCTTATTTACCGCTCAGATTTCCGGCCGTTCCGACCTTCTCAGTTCTGCGGGCGTTGGTGGAAGCCAGTGAAGCGCTGGACATCCCGGCTACGGTCGGTGTGGGCGCTGCCGGCGACGCTTTCTACGCTCCGCGCGAGGATAATTCCCGCGGCGAGCTATTCAAGAAAGCCGGCGTGGTCTCGGTCGAGATGGAAAGCGACACGCTCTTCATCATTGGCCAGTACCGCGGCTGGCGCACCGGCGCGCTGTACGCTTCTGATGGCACCAACCAGGCCACCAAGCCCGAGGACAAGGAAGCCGACTTCCGCCGCGGCGAGGAGAACGCCATCCTGATCGCGCTGGAGGCCATGCTCAAGATCGCGCAAGGGGATTAGGAAAAATATTATTATTGTCGAGGTTGGAGAAAAATCCAACCTCTTTCTATTTCTATTTAAGTTAAATTCAATAATAGTCATTAGAATTCATTATTCACATCTGAGGGAATAAAAAAATTGCTTTTGATGTGCACACTTCCCTAAAAAAACCCCTATAAATATTTACAAATATCGCAAAACGAAAAATGTTATTGCCTTGCAAGTTATTGTTATACTATTACTAAATAAAGGGGATCGGATGAAAATAGAAGAAACAAATATCTCATCGTTTGGATTGCGTAGTAGAGGTATAGATTATCTAAGAGATATAGCGATTAGATATCTAAACCTAACTCAAGCAGAAGTTTCCATGATGGAAAAACCTTTGCTTCTTAGCAAATTGTCACAGGCATGTATCAATTATCCTGAACTTGAAAATGAAGTTAAAAAATCGGAGATTGCTTTTAAACCCAGTTTTTATGTAATGATTCTCAGTACAAAAAGACCGGATATCCCAAATAATGCAAAAGCATTATTATCGTTGAATGATGAGTTCAAAAGAATAGGTGAAACAAAATCTGTTCCATCGGAAAAAGGTTTCAGGGTAATTGATGTAATACATAAGTCAAATGAAATTGTTGAAATTCAATTAGTATGGCAACGGATTCATTGGTATTGGAATCCTGAAGGTTATGCAAAATCTCATATTTATGAACTTAAATTTGGATTGGCAATCCTAAACTATATTTCAAATAAAGCAATTATTGCATGTCAAAATGAGCATGAGCGAAAAATTATTGCGGAAGCAATAAATAATATTTATCTAATTGATCTATCACCACTAGTTCTAACAAGACCTTTATTAAATCAAATAGGAGATTTTGATTATATAAAACGAGCCGGTTATTTTTTAAGTGACCCAGATGCAACAACTCCGGCTGCTATCACATATGCTGATGAAAATCTTGCAACAAAGACTATTGCAAGAACAGAAGAAGAAAATCCAAGAAGTCAAAGAAAGTATAGTTTTTATATATTACCTTTAGGATCAATCCAAGAACAAGGTGTTGGGGTAACTTCGGATTCTGGTAAATTGTGGATCCCTCGAGAAGTACCAGTTACTTCAGTAAGAGAATATAGTATTGCCCTACTAGATAGAATAGGTCAAACACTAAACCAAATGACAGATCAAGGGGATTTCGGGACTGTAATTGAGAGTATGGGAATTGCTCAACTTCCAAGAATTTCTACCATAAGTAATATTTCATTGCGGGCTGAAACCTATAGGTTAATTGAAATATTAATTAATATGCTACTAGAAAATAAAGAGACACATCAATTTACCTTAAAAGAAATTATTGCAATAAAAGGAGTACCAGATTTATTTAATTATCCCAGAATTCAACTAACAGATAGCGAAACGGGTGATGTTTCATATTTTACAGATTCAGAAAGTAAATCACAGTCTATAAAGTTAAATTCGAAATATGGGAAATTAAAGGTAACAAGTTATCCAAGTAACAAAGAATTGAACTTGTCACAGATGAAACATCCGCTCACGAACTCAGAAATCTCAATAGATAATATCTATAATAATTTAGATTTGGTTCCAACATCGAAACTACACGAAATAGTAATGGAATCAATAAAACATGTTTCTAATCAAATCGTTCGGTTAAAACAAGTGGTTTGTGTGCCATTTCGAATTTCTACAAATCAAATAAGTTTAGATATAAACAGAGCATTTGGAAAAACTGGTTTAAGTATGATGGATGTGAGAATTAATGCTTCCGATTTAACAGAATTGCGTCAGCCAATGTCTTATTCCCTAAACCAACAAAAAAAAGATTCTGCAAAAATTATCCTCAGAAAATTCGGGGAACAATGTAAAAATGTAAGTGATGATAATTGTTCTTCTTGTATAAAGGATAATGAATATATTTGTCTAAGATCATTAGTTGCTAGATATTTGAAAAACCCAACTATTCTTAGCCACAAGGGAATTGAACTATCTGATATTCAAGGTGAAGCTTCGGTAGGAAGTGACAAAATTAATATTTTTGGTTTTGCTAAATTGGCAAATGGTAAGAATAGAACACTTACAGCTAGAAATAATAATGGGGCTATCCTTCTGTCTCAAGTATTAGGACAAATAGATAAATCCACATTTAATACAGTATTAATAATTTCTCCTTCAATATTGAATGAAGACTTAAGGGAACGTCTTCAAATGATATGTGGTGTATTCAATAAACGTTTACTATTTTTTGATATTGAGGTACTGACAGATCTGTTAAATGATTTTGAAATTCAATCTAAATTTGATGGGTTTGATTACGAGAAGATGTATAAGTCTTCCTTATAAGACTACTTTGAAAACCAAATAGAGGAATTGATAACTCAATTATTAATGATAATCTTATTAACGATATAAGATTTAATCCAAAATCCTCTGGCAACATTTGTTTTTTCAAAGTTGGTATTTAAAATTAAACGGTTCTTATACAGAATTATATTGATATTTAGAATACATAAAGTAGGAATATATGTCATTAGAAAAATTTCTTGGTGGTTTTTTAGATTGGTCAAAATACTCCCCCAGAGTTTTATTAGCATTAACGTTTTTATGTGGGTTTATTACTTTTGGTAACAGCGAAGTCCTTACCAATTTAGGACTAGAAACGATCCAATCAGAATATCGTCCGTATTTTGGGATTGGATTTTTACTTTCTGCAATTATGTTCTTGTCATATCCTCTAGTTCTGGTGTTTAAATGGACCCTTGAAAAAGGGAGAAAAATAATTGAAAAAACAGAACGAAAAAAGAATTATATAAGTTGGTTAAAGATTCTTACAGAAACACAAAAAGTAATTCTTAGAACATTCATTAATAAAAATACTAGAACACAGCAACTCAATTACGAAGACGGTGACGTTCTTGAATTAATTAATGCAGGGATTATTTATTCTCCTGGAAATATAATGTTCTTCGATAGATATAAGCTAGATGGAATGTACACGGATTTTAATCTTCAACCTGTTGTTTATACTTTACTAAAACAACATCCCGAATTGCTTGATTAGTTTTATAAATAAAAAATTTTGAATTTTGTTTTCAATTCTATGTAACTCCTTACACTGAATTATTAGCAGATTTGCATATATTGATGTGAAAAAAAGTAATAAATCCCCAAAAATGGCGATTTATGTTGTGAAATAAAAAGAACATAGATTAGCTTATTATCCCTCCCACTTGAGGGTACAAGGTGAACCTGGTGGGATTATGAACTGGTCATTTATCTTGAATAATATCTTCCTTCTTCATTGCCCAAATATCCAAAACCATCGAGTCGTGAAGTAACAGTGGTTGAGCTAGTTAGTAAGCTCGAATGTGTAGAGCGGGATTCAGAGTAATTGGATGGGGCGCGTAAAATTTAGCCTGTTTGTAATCTTTCCCAAAATCCGCTAAGATAAAACTATGCATATCCTGAAAAACCGTATTCTGACGATCCAATCGCTCTTCATCATCCTGGTAGCCTTGGGAGCCCTGGTGGTCTTCCTGATGTTCTCGGACAACATGGACTTTCTGGCGGGCACCAACATCTTTGCCCTGTGGGGAATGTTCACGCTGGCCGGGGTGGGATTGGTGGTGATGGTTATGCGGGCGAAGCTGACCGGGAAAGTAAAGTTATTCCTGCTGGCCTGCGGCTGCGCGGCGGCCGGGTTCCTGCTTGGCGTGGTGCTGCACAACATGTTCTACGCGCTGGGGACTATGACTACCTCGGCATTTCTGGGCAGCCTGCTGGGCTTCTTGGAAGGCGCCTTCTTCATCCTGGCGGTCATCGTCTGCCCGCTGGCGTTGCTGGTGGGCATCGTCGGCACGCTGGTCCTGTGGCGCCAGATCCCCGCGGCGAAATAGTTAAGTCAAATTTTTGCGTTCGCTTTTCCCATTAACTTGGTAGAATTTGTGCGTGGTGCTGAAAATTAGCAGCAGGGCGATCAGCGCGCCGCCCAGCTCGCGCGGGATTTGCTTGAAATCCAATTTCCAATACTAATAAACGCTCCAGCATGAAGTTCTGTAGAACTGCCTGAGCGGGAATGTGTTTTCCTTTGCAAGAAAATTAATTCTTACTTTTAATTGCATGGCTTTGCTCATAGAAGGATTTCGATGTTGTTTCTTACGATCTTTTCAATTCTGAATTGACTTGCATATTGATACAGTTGATGAATGTCCCTGTCTTTTCGCGTTGCGTATCTTTTCAATGCTTCGTTGACGATCTGGATATCCAATTGGTTCCTGTTTCGCAAAATGTCGCAAATCGTCCTCTCCGGATTATAGGTCTGGATGTTGTTTCCATAAGGTGATGACAGGGTGATTGCTCCCAGTTCACGCAGTTCTCTTTTAACAAAAAATACCCTTACCCCATCTGCTTTCAAAGAAGTAGCGTTATACCCGGAAGGAACTGTAACCGTATAGGTTAATGGTGTACGGTCGGTTAAGTCCAAAAGGTAGAGTGCCGTGCCGTGGGAAAAATTGGCGTTCTTAAATCTGGCTTGAATGATAACCATTTCATCCACAAGTATGTTGATGGCCGCGTACACACCTCTGGATATTCTGCGAAGCTTACTGTCCTTTACCAGAATGGAAAGGTAGATTCTTGGAATCCCGTTTTGTTCGAGATCCGCGCTTCTCAGGATCCCGTTTTGGGCGCTCAGCATTCCCCGGATTTTTTCAAGTGAGGTGTTTTTATTATATACAACCATTCCTGTATAGTAAATAAAATAAGTGTGGTTGTAAATAACGCTGGTTGCTATCTGAAGCGATCATCCTGATAAGGTCAGAAAGATTTCAAGATGTCAACTTCTGTCAGGTTTTGTCAAGTGAATCCTGAAGCAGGATTTTAGTTCGTGTTCCGGCTTTCGCTGTGGTCTTGTCCATTGACCCGATAGAATTTGTGCATGGCCGTGAAGACCAGCAGCAGCGCGATCAGCGCGCCGCCCAGCTCGCGCGGGATGCCGGAGCGGATTTGCAGGCCGACCAGCGCGCCGGAGCGCAGGCCGCCCAGCAGGACGGACAGCAGGATCACCCCCAAAGGGTGCAGCCCGCCGGCAAAGGCCACGATCAGCCCGTCAAAGTCGTTGACGGCCGAGAAGCTCGAGACGTAGTGGTAGTGTACGCCCAGCACTTCCACGGCGCCGGCCAGTCCGGCCAGCGCGCCGCTCAGCAGCATGGCGGTGATGACGGTTTTGTGCGGATTGACGCCCGCGTATTTGGCGAAGCGCGGCGCTTGTGCGGCACTGCGCACGGCCAGCCCCCAGCCCGTTTTCCACAACAGGATATACACCAGCACGGCAAACAAGAGCGCCAGCGGGAAGCCCGCGGACAGCTTGGTGCTGACGACTAAGGGCAGCAGTTTGGCGCTGTCCTGAATGCGCCCCAATGGGAACAGCCCGGACAGCACGCCCGCGATGGGATTGAGCAGCAGGGTCACGATGATCTCGTTGGCGCCGGTCAGCTCGCGCAGCAGCGCCGGCAGCAGCCCCCACAATGCTCCGAAGAAGGCCGCCGCGGCTAATGCAATGGCTGGGTGAACGGTTGCGGGCAAGTTGAAGCGGCTGCCAATCCAGCAGGCGCCCGCGGCGCCCAGCAGCATCTGCCCGGCCTGGCCGATGGAGAAGAAGCCGGCCCGCAAGGCTACTGCGGCGGATAGGCCGCTGAAGATGAGTGGGGTGGCGAATTGCAGGGTGGTTAGAAAGGCACAGCGCCCGGCGCCGTCATGGCAGGAAAAGCCGCTGTCAAACAGGTTGGCGTAAGTGCTGATCGGGTTCTCGCCGGTAGCCAGGATCAGCAGCGCGCCGGCCAGCAGGCAGGCGCCCAGCGGAATGAGCAGGTTGGATGCTCGTCTCGTCATTTTCTTTAAAAATGCTGCCCTTCGAGGGAGCTCAGGGCGCTTTTTTGCTATCAGCGTTGATGGTTTCATGGATGCAGGCGGCCAGAAAGTGCGCTAAACCTTGCGCGGGATGCGGTGCAGGTGGTTGGGGTGATTTTCCATCACGCCGCTGCCCAGCGCGGCGGAAGAATACCGCAGGGCTTTCTCGGCTTTGTGCGCTTCCAGGTCGGCGCGCCGGATCAGGTAGCCGGTCACGCGCACGAACTCGGAGTTGGCGCTGCCAATCGACAGGTTGCGGATGCCGGCTTTGAAGGCGCCCTGGATGATATCCAGCACGGCGGCCGGGTTCTGCGCGGCGGTCTGGTCGAATTCCAGGATGGTGCTGATGCCGCCGTTGATCCACTTATGCGTGGGTGCTTCCGTGAGGATGTGCTCATATAGTTCCGGTTCCTCGCCCGAAGGGACGCGCGTGGCGGGCGTGGTGTCCAGGTCGGAGGTGATGCCCACCTGGGCGTGGTAACAGGCTTTGCCGTCCGTGCCTTCGCAAGAGGCTACCGGGTTATCCTCCAGCACCTCGTGGATGCGCGTGGTGATGCGCTCCGCCAGGCGGTTGGCGGCTTTGTCATGGCCATAGCTGGCTTCCGGATGTGCGTCCGTCCGGGTGAAATGGTTGACCGCTTCGGCCAGCCCGAAAACGCCGGCGTAGGCCGAGAATTTGTGCTTATCCAATAAGCCTTCCTCGATCCAGAAGTTGTCTTCGAACCAGCGCACATCCTCAATGATGTAGCGCGCGCGGCTGGCGATGACCTCTGTCCAGTTCTTGCCGATTTCCGGCAGGGTTTCGTCCAGAAAGCGCTCGGGGTCGTCGTCTGCCATTTCCGCGGCGCGTTTCAGGTTCAGACGCACCAGCGTATAAATGCCGCCTTTGAGCGGCAGGGCGTTATAGCAGCTGGCGATGACATAATCTTCGCCCCAATCGGCCGCCATGGCCGGGTGGTTGAGGAAGTAGGGTTTGGTCACGCCCAGCGCGTTAGAAATGGCCTGGAGGGCAAATTCCTGCGGGGTGTGCTGCGGGTCGTAGCGCAGGGTCAGGTTGGTGATGGTGCCCAGCTCGCGGTCCACGTCCAGCAGCAGCGCGCCGGTTTTACTGGCGGCCGGACCCAGGTCGGCATGCACGAATCCGCTGGGGTTGAGGCGGTCCACCAGCAGCCAGAAGGATTTCAGCACCTGGCGCGCGGTTTCGGGTGAAACAGTGTCGATGTAGGGTTCCAGCAGTTCGTCCAGGCGCCCGATGAAAACCGGCAGGCCGCCGGCCGGGAAGTATTTATAAGCTGTCAGCAGGCTGGTGGTGGCGTCGAACAGGGTCTGCGCAGGTTTCAGTTCCAGGAAGGGGCTGCCCTCATGCAGGATTCTGGCGTAATCAGGGGCCACGTAGCGCGGGTGGTAGGGCGCGGCGCCCTCACCCAGCACGCACAGCACGCCGGATTGCAGCAGTTCGCGCGCGGCGGCTGAAATGGGCGGGTAGGGCAGGCTGCCCACCGCTGCGGCGGCCAGCGCGTCGCGTTTTTGTTCGTAGATCAGATCATGCGCGTGCAGCAGGTCGGATACGTGCTGTTTGAAGGGCGTAACCATTTCAGCAGTCAAGCCCTGCCGCAGGTCTTCGAATTCCATGAAAGGTTCGGGCAATCTTCGTTTTTCCATAACACTAATTCCTTTAAATAATTATTCAATTATAGCGAACGTTCCACTTCTTTTAGCCCGCACCCGCGGGCAGTTTCCACCAGCGTGTCCATGTGCTCGTCCGTGGGCGACTGCCATTCGGCGGACGGGCCGTTGGCGCCGTGCGGGCGGAAGCGCAGCAGGCGCAGGCGGATTTCAGGGTCAACGCCGGCCAGCAGTTTCGCGGTGCGCTGCATGTCTTCAACGGAGTCGGTAAAGCCGGGCACGATTACCTGCTGGACTTGCTGCAACTTACCCTGGGCGGCAAAAAAGCGCATGCTTTCCAGTACGCTGTCGAGCGGCTGCCCGGTTAGTTTCTCATGTTTGCGCGGGTGGCTGCACTTCAGGTCCAGCATGGCCATATCCAGCCAGGGCAGCATGGCTGTGTAAGCCTGCGGCCCGGCAAAGCCGTTGGTTTCAATTAATGTGGTCAGGGTTGAGTTTTCCTTGACCAACTGAAAGAATTGGGCCAGGAAGGCAACCTGCAGCGAGGGCTCGCCGCCGGAGACGCTGACGCCGGTGATGAACGGCCCAATATGGGAAATTTGCTCCCACAAAGCCTCCGGCGTGTAGCTGTGCGTGCGCGGGGAGGAAGAAGAAGGACAAGTGCGAATACACTCGTCACATTCCAAGCAAATGTCCTCGTTCCAAAATATTTTATCTTTTCCCAGTGTCAGAGCATGCTGCGGGCAGGTTTCCACGCACAAACCGCAGGCGTTGCAATATTGGATGGTGTAGGGATTGTGGCAGTACAGGCAGCGGAAATTGCAGCCCTGCATGAAAATGACCGCGCGGTTGCCCGGGCCGTCCACAAAGCTTTTATTGAGGATATGGTTGACGAGGCCGAGAGGATCATTCATGCTTAACCCTTAAGCCGGCTGCACGCCTTTAGCAATCAACGCGTTGGCCAGCGTTTCTATCTCTGCGAACGCGGGCAGGGTAGTGGCCGCGCCGATGTGGCCGACCTTCAGCGAGCCGGTGGCCATGCCCCAGCACACGCTGGCGGCCAAATCCAGGCCCTTGTCCAGGCCGTACAGCAAACCCGCGCGGAAAGCGTCGCCGGCGCCGGTGGCGTCCAGCACTTCCACTTTGGGCGGGCAGGCAATAAAGGTGCTGCCGTCGCGGTCGATGGCGAAAACCTCATCCCCGCCGTCGGTGGTGATGACGATGCCTTTATTGATGGTTTGCAGCTTGCGGGCGTGCTGGTGCACGTCCACGCCCGGGAAGATGTTGCGGATGTAGGAGCCGGAATTGGTGGCAATGTCCGTGAAGGGCAGCACCTCGTGCTCCGGCCAGATCACGTCGCCGATGGTGGTTTGCACCCCGGCTTTGTGCGCGGTTTTGGCAGCCTGAATGCGCTCCGGGCCGCCGTATAGGTCCAGGGCTAAATAACGTGCCCCTTTCAGCATATCCAGACTGAAGGGACTCTTGGGTGTTTGCGGGTAGTAAAAGATCAGGAAAGAGCGCTCACCGTCCGGTGTGACGATGGCGCGCGTAAAGGGTGTGGTGGTGGCGGGTTTGATTTCCAGAGCGGCCAGATCCAGCCCGTTGTGCTGTCCTAACCAGGTCTGCAATTGCGTCCCGTACAGGTCATCCCCGATGATGTTGCCGCTCAACCCCACCGGAACGCCCATGCGCGCCAGCCAGACGGCTGTGTTGGCGGCCGCGCCGCCGATGTGGTAGCTTTCGGCCTGGGGAAAAACCGCGATTTCGGGACTGGGCAGCTGGTCGGCCTGGATGATGTTATCCACGCCCACTTCGCCGTAACAAAAAAAAGATAGATTATGCACGTGCTTCCTCCTGAAATGAAAATGATGGGTCAATGAATGACCAAATAAGTTCTTTGCACTGCCTGGCTTTAACAGTGGTGACCACGCGGGTATTGCTGCCTTGCGATCGCGGCACGGGGTTGACCAAAGTGGTCCCGATCGGTAAACGGCTGCCGTCTGAAATTTCGACCTCGGCAGGTACCGAATGGAACAAGTCTGCCTGCAGCAGGTAAGCTGCCGCCGCCGCGTCATGCAGGGAGCAGCCGTCCTTTTCCCAGCCCATGGCTTCCACACGGTCGATCCAGCCGGCTGCCTGCTGCCTGAGCAGGCTTGCGGCCGGGTCGCTTTCGGGCAGGGCCGCGAATTGGGCGCGCGAGAAAGCCGCCTGACGGGTGATCTCCAGCCCCAGCAGGGTCAGCGGCCAGTCTGCCGCGCATATCCTGCGGGCAGCGGCTGGGTCGCAGTGCACGTTGAACTCCGGCTCCTGCGGCTGGCTGCCGAATGAGCCGCCCATGGCGACAACCTGCTTGACTTTGAAGGCGATATCGGGGTCTTTTTCCAGCGCCAGGGCCAGGTTGGTGGAGGGGCCAATGGCGATTACATTCAATTGGCCGGGATAGGCGTGCGCCAACCGTACCAGCATATCCGCGGCGCTTTCCCGCGGTTTGTTATAAGTGAAAGGCAGCGTGGCGCCGTAACCGGCCTGCCACTCGGCAAACCAGCCCATGTCGCCTTCCAGCGGGCCGGCCGCGCCCTGCGCCAGGGGGATATCTGACCTGCCCAGCATATCCAGCAAACGAGCCAAGTTGCGGGTGGCATCCTTCACGGGCACGTTGCCAAAAATGCTGCCGATGCCGGCCACTTCAACTTCCGGGCTGCGCAGCAGCATCAACAATGCCGCGCCGTCATCAATTTCGGCGCCGGGCGTTCCCAGGCTGAGGTCTGTGTCAATATAAATAAGTGATTTGTTCATATGATTGCTTGAAAAAACAGGGGTGCGAGATGTCCGCACCCCTGTTTGTGTTACAGGTTATTTTATCTGCTAAGAAGCTGTGTTTTGCTGCTCTTCCGCTCTTAATTCCGCGCGGAAGCGGCGCCTTGCGTTGTTCTCGCGCAGCTTTTCGCGCAGAGCGATGGAGATCAACACAATCAAAGTGGCGAAGTTTGGCAGCAGCTCCACCAGGTTTGGCGGCAGGTCGGTCACATTCTGGATGCGGACGGCGAAAGCCTCCGTGACGCCGAAGAAAAGGCTGGCCAGGAAAGTGCCGATGGGATGGTTGGCGCCGAAAAGGGCGGCTGCAACAGCTGTCCAACCGCGGCCGTTGCTCATGTTGCGGGTGAATAATTTCAGGTGGCCGATGGATAAGAATGCGCCGCCCAAACCAGACAGAACGCCGGAGATGACCAAAGCCATGGTTTGGATGCGGACTGCGTTGATGCCCACGGTTTCCGCTGCTTCCCGGTTCTCGCCCACCGCACGAATGTGGCGGCCGAATTTCATTTTGTACAGAACCAGGAACATGACGATGGTAATCGCCCAGGAGAAATAAACGATGATGTTGTACCCGCTGAGAATGTCGCCCAGGACTGGGATGTCCTTAATAAGGGGAATCTCAATATCCGGGATACGGCTGATGCTGGGGTCTGACCAGCTGCCAACGTTGCCGAACATGACGCGCATAATATACACGGTCAGCTCCTGAATGATCAGGTTGAACGCAATGGCCAAAATGACCAAATCCACGTCATATTTATGGTACAGAAGCGCGAACAGCAGTCCCAGCAAACCGCCGGCGGCCATGGCAACCAATAGACCCAGATAGGAGTTGCCGATGAAGTAAGCGGCTACGATGCCGACGAAAGCACCCATCAACATCATGCTTTCCAGCGCCAGGTTTAGCACACCGGCTTTGTTGCACAGTGCGCCTCCCAGGGCTGCCAGAATGATGGGGGTCGCCAGGCGAATTCCACTATTTAATAATTCAACTGTGAAGACACTAAAGAACCCTGTCATTAGTCGCCTCCTCCTTTCGCTTTCTGTTTATCCGGCTTTTTGAACCAGGCACGGATGCGGTCGATATTGCCTTCGTAGAACTTACTGGCGGCTACAAACAGAATGATGAAACCGATAATGGTCCCGCCCAGCTCTCTGGGGATGCCCAATTTTAGCTGCAGGCCTAATTGCGCGCCGAGTTTCAGACCGGCGAAAAGGATGGAAACGATGAATACACCGAAGGGATGCGTCTGGCCGAGAATGGCTGCGGTTACACCGTCGAAGCCTAATCCGGTTGAGAAACCGGTCATAATGCGCCGGTGTACGCCCATCACCTCAACAGCGCCGGCCAAACCGGCCAGGGCGCCGCTGATGATCATAGCGCGGATGGCAGCTTTGTCGCTGGGTACGCCGCCGTATAAAGCAAAGCGTTTGGATTGTCCGGCCATACGCTGTTCATAACCGGATTTCGTTCTCCACAGGTAAATATAAACTGCGATAACCGCGATAACCGCGATAACAAAGCCTACACCCCATTTGGATCCAGCCATAAAGGTGGGTAATTGGGCGGTTACGTCAATGATGGGTGAGTGAGCCGTGGTAGATACATCAGCACGCATCGGGAATTGAACCATGTATTCTATAAAGAGCGTGGCAATAGAATTCAGCACAATGGTGGATAATAACTCATTCACGCCCAACTTTACCTTTAAAACGCCGGGAATAAATCCATAGGCTGCGCCAACAGCCATGCAGGCCAGCAGAATGACAATTTGGTGAACACCGTTGGGCAGGTGAATGCTGTAGCCTAACCAACCTGCCACTACCGAAGCCATCAGGTATTGGCCTTCCTGCCCAATGCTGAACAGGCCGGAACGGAAAGCGACAACTGCCGACAAACCGGTCAGCATGATGGGAGTGGCACGCTCCAGGGTGGTGATGATTGCGCAGTTGCTGGCTTTCTCGCAACCGAAGGCTTTGCTGAATAAGACACCGTATGATTCCCATACCGGTTTTCCGGTGATGGCAATCAGAACACCCATCAGGACCAGACCTGACAAAATTGCCAGTACTGGGATCAGAATGGCGTCAAGGATCTTTTGGAATTTTTTGTTTTTCATTTTGATTCCTTTCCTGACTCCGGTTGCTTTGATACCAGATCCGAGAGTTTTCCACCGGCCATCAAAATGCCGACTTCTTCCTCTGTAGCAGTCTTGGCTTCCAGCTCTCCCTGGATTTGACCACGGAAGAGCACCAGAATACGGTCGGCCAGCGCCATGATTTCTTCAAGTTCTACTGAGACCAGCAGGACGCCGGCTCCACGATCGCGTTCTTCAATCAGGGTTTTATGAACAAATTCAATGCTGCCTACATCCAGTCCGCGGGTGGGCTGGTTTGCGATAATGAAGGATGGATTTCCGGATAATTCCCGTCCCACCACTACTTTTTGCAGGTTGCCGCCGGAGAGCATGGAAATATCTTCACCCGGTTTGGCGGCCGAGATGGAAAAAGAATTGACGACAGTTTCCGCGAATCTGTGGATGGATTTGGAAAGCAGGAATCCGAATTTGCTGAATTCCGACTGGTTGTAGCGCGAAATGATCAGATTTTCATCCAGGTTAGTCTGCAAGTTCAATCCGACTTCCATGCGGTCTTCGGGAATATGCGCTACGCCGGCATTACGTCGGTCACGCACATTGGCTTGTGTGATATCCTGATCGTTCAGGAAAACCTTTCCGCCATCCAGGGGACGCATACCGGAAATGACTTCAACCAGTTCAGTCTGTCCATTGCCGCTTACGCCGGCCAGGCCGACGATTTCCCCTTCGTGTACATCGAAGGATACGTGAGAAATGGCAGCCAAACCGTGTACGTCTGAAACACTGACATCCTTGGCTTCGAAAACAGGTTTACCGCGTTGAATGGTATCTTTTTTAACGCGCAACAGTACTTCGCGGCCGACCATCATACGCGCTAAATCTGGAATATTCGTATCCGAGACTTTCTTGCTTCCGACATTCTTACCAGCGCGCATAACGCTGACTCGATCCGCGACTTCCATTACCTCGATCAATTTGTGGGTGATAAAGATTACTGAATAACCCATTTTTGCCAGGTCTCGGACCACTTCCATCAATTCCTTGACTTCCTGGGGCGTTAAAACCGCAGTGGGTTCATCCAGGATCAATATTTTTGCTTCACGTAAGAGAACTTTTAAAATTTCAACCCGCTGCTGCATACCTACCGGTAGATCACGGATTTGAGCTTTGGGGTCAACCGGCAGATTGAATTTATCGGCCAGGTCTTTTACAACTTTGTTTTCTTCTTTTGGGGATAAGAAACCTGCTTTATTAGGTTCCATTCCCAGGATGATGTTTTGGGCGACTGTAAAGGACGGGACTAATTTGAAATGTTGGTGCACCATACCGATGCCGTGTTTGATGGCGTCATCAGGATGGCCGATCTGGACTTCCTCACCATTAATGATAATTTCCCCGGAATCCGGTTTGATTAGACCATACAGGATATTCATTAAAGTAGTCTTGCCAGCACCATTTTCCCCCACCAGAGCAAGTACTTCACCTGCTTCAACTGTCAAATTAACGTTGTCATTCGCCTGCACATCGGTCGAACTAAAGTACTTGGTGATTCCCTTCATTTCTAAAGCGAGTGCCATGCGATCATCCTCCATTAAAGACCCCGGGATTGTTTCCCCGGGGTCCTATTGTTGTTAACTAATTAATATTACTCGCCGATTACAGCAACGCATTCGGGGGTGTCGGGATAGAGTGCATCGCAAACACTATATTCACCAGCCAGAATCTTGGTGCGATATTCTTCAACCAGAGCTTTGGTTGATTCTAACTTGGCAACCATATCCGCAGGGCCATTTTCTTCAAAGGCGGTGGAACCTTCGTCCCAGGAAAGGCCGGAGAATCCTTCTTTCATACCTTTGGTGATGAATTGGCCGCCCTCGAAAGTGCCATTAACTACACTGGAGATTGAGTCGAAGGTGGTTTGGTCAACACGTTTGATTACTGAGGTGATGATGCTGCCGGGTTGAATGTAGTCCTGGTTGGAGTCCACACCGATGGCATATTTGCCAACTTGGGCGGCTGCTTCCAGAACACCTTCGCCGGAACGACCGGCAACCTGGTAAACGATGTCGGCACCCTGTTCGTACTGGGCTAAAGCGGTTTCCAAACCGAGGGTCGGGTTGGAGAAATCAAAGCCGAGGTAGCTCACGAGCACCTGGCAGTCGGGGCAAACTTCCAAAACACCCTGTTTGAAGCCATAAGTGAACTGGTTCATGGCGGGGGAATCGCCACCGTTGACAACACCGACGATCTTGCTGTCGGACATGCTGCCGGCGACCAAGCCAGCCAGGAAGCTGGATTCGTGTACGGTAACCTGATAGGAAACCAGGTTGGCGGGCAGTTCGTCCAGGAAGAGTTCGGACGGGGATGAGAATTTCTGTTCCGGGAATTCATTGGCCAGGCTGGCGAACAGTTCGGCGTCGATGGCCAGACCCAAAACCAGGTCGTAACCTTCGGCGATGGCGCCGCGCAGGGCAGCTTCGTGCTCGGATACGCCATTGGTCTCAATGATGTCGCATTTCACGGGCAGTTCAGCGTTGGCTTGTTCAATACCGCGGGCGGATGAATCGATGAAGGAACGGTCGCCCAGGGGATTGGGGGTGATCAGCGCACAGGTGAACTCAGGTTCGGTTGCGGCTTCTTCTGCGGGAGCGGCTTCGTCAGCTGCCGAGGCAGCTTCTTCGCTGGTGGTGCTGGCGGCGGAACCGCAAGCGGTGAACATCAGTGATCCGACGACCAGGATTGCCAAAATGGCAAGTAATCTCTTATTCATTAAATCTTCTCCTTAATTAATAAACCTAGTAAATATTGTTTTATTGTTTTCCATTAAATTTGAGGTTAAAGTTATCAAAAGCGAACAAAAATCACCTCCTTTATATTAAGATTTTCTATCCCCCAGAAATTACCAATGAGAATTCTGCGATCCTTTGCTTTTTTCCCTTTGATGGCACAAGTATAAAGCATATTCCTTTTGCCTCTCCTTAAATTAATTTCCCGTTTGTGGCGGTTAACAAATAGGATTCTTCATGATCTTCAATACTTACATGGGAGAAGCCCGCATCTTCCAGCAATCGCGTCATTTCATCATTCTCAGGAATCAGGTGATCCTGAAAGTCAGGGATGTTCTTATGGATGGCATTGATGGTCTCTTTACTGGCTGTATGGCAAATAAATAAGGTACCCTGTGGTTTTAGCAAATAGGTCAGGTTGCGCAGCGCACGTGGTTTATCGTGAAAATGTGGAAAAGTGGAGTAGCAAACTGCCGTGTCAAAACAGTCCCCATCCAAATGCAGTGTTTCGATTTCTGAGCAGACATAATTCAATGATCTGCCATTGCTGTATTTGACTTGCGCTTTAAGCAGCATATTAATAGCAAAATCCATGGATAGGATCCTGCCGCTGCTGTTTAATTTTTCGGAAATATAGGGAATGAAAACACCGGTTCCGGTGCCGACATCTAATATAAAATTGGACTCTTTAAGATCTAGCCGGTCGGCCATCTTGCGGAGCTTGCGCGGGTCGTTATTCCGTACCGTCTCATCCCAATGCTCTGCCCTATCATTAAAAAACTTCCGGCTGATTGTTTTATCCATGGAAAGGAATCCTTGGCTTATTATATCCAAATAGAAATTGTATGACAATCTTTTTTAAGGATATTGGATGATTGCAAGTTATCTGTGAACGCGGGGGATTAATAAAAAATGTTCAATGTATATCCATTACCAACCAGATCGATCACCTGATCTGCACTGCGTTCTGATACCCAGGGGGTTCCGCTTTTCCACAGCACGATTGTGTTTGCGGAAAGGCTGGAAATGGGTTTGGCGGAATTGTAGGAGGCCGGCGTCAACAGCGGGTATCCTCTGACCTGCACGCTCATATAAATTTGTTGTTTTTCAACGGACAATAAGCTATTGGGAAGCAGAAAACGGATATCGGTTTCCGCCAGGTTGTGATCCAACTGGGCTATTTCCTCTGCGGTTTGCTTGCCGATCAGGGTGTACTGCTGCTGGTTTTGCAGCTCTTCCCGGTAGGCAGGCAGCGCGGCCAGATAGAAAATTGCCAGGCCCAGCGAGACGACCCGCAGCAGCATGCGGGTATCATTTCTGCGATAAGTTATCAGGCTGCCCAGGTATAGGGGCAGCAGAATAACAAAGAAACGCCAATCCAGCAGGCTGACCAGATATCCATCGACCGCGCCCAACCGGTTCAACGCGTTCGAGCTGATTGGCAACAGCGATTTTTGAATGATGAGGCAATACGCCGCGCTGATCAATCCGCTGGGAATCACCAGCATAGACAGAACAGTGCGCCAGGCGGGCTGCGGTTTTTCTTTGGAGGGTGTACGGAATGCGAGCGCAGCGGAAATCAGGAAGAGCGGTGCCAGAAAGATCAAATAGCGCCCCATGATCTTTACCGGTAAATCCGCGTTGTAATTGGCGCGCCAGGAATGACGTACCACGGCAGCGCTGTAAACTGCGGTGAGCGCAGCAGCCAGGATGAACCAACGGCTGCGCTGCGGGTCCAGCTTACCGGAAAAGAAATCACGTACCAGCAGCAAGAGGAAAGGCAGCACGGGGGCTGCCATCAGGACCAGATAGGCAGCGTAAATCAGCACCCATAGCATCAGGTTGGAAAAACTGAGCTGCTGCGGATTTTCCACGCTGGCGGTGATGAATAATCCCAGCATATCTTTGACCGTATGGCCGTGGGCGGTCCCACTGACGACCCAGGGCGTGTAGATTAGCAGCCCGCTGGCAGCCAGGATCATGAATTGGCGCTGCCATGCGGAGGTGCCCTTTTCTCTGCGAAAGGTTTTCAAGCTCCATCCCAGAAGAAAGGCGGGCAAAGTGGCCAGCGTGATGTAGCGTGTCAGGTACAGCAGCCCCAAACACAAGCCGCTGAGGCCATTCCAAACCGTGCGTGAGCGTGGATCTGCGGGTTCTGCCAAGATCAGGTAAATAGCCCAATAGAATAACGGAAAATACAAGTTTTCGCTCTGGATGCGGCGCGGAAAAACTAAATGGAAGGGCAGCAAACAAGCTGCCAGTACGACCAACAGGCTTTCCCGCTCATCCAGGAAACGGCGTGCTATCAGGTAAATGGGAAACACGATGCTGGAGGATAACAACACATTTAAGATTTTAATCAGGTCAAAGGTGTACAACCCGAATGGAATGGTCATGCTCAGGAAGGCGGGATAAAGCGGGGGATAATGGATAGCATCCACCGCCTGGAAGATGTTTCCCTGACTAAGATAGTACGCCAGCGAAAAATATTCCATCTCATCGCCGTTGACCGGACCGTAGGCGCCGGGGATGACCCACAAGCATTTAACAGCAGCAACGATAGCAAAAATAAACCAGATACGGCTGATTTCAACATCTTTTATCAGTTTTATGGATAAGAAGCGGAAACTGATCCAGACCAGCATGACCAGTGTGTTTTGGGCGGATAACAGGAAAGCCAGCGAGAGCACCGGTTTGAACTGAAGGTAAATATTCTTCAGATCGCCGAGGGAGCTGGGTTTGAGCAACGACAGAACCAGCATCACAGCCAGGCTGAAAAGACTCAATAAGAGTACTTGCCAGCACTTGCTTTCGTTTCCCATTACAGACCGGATGTTTTTACTGAAGCGGCTGTCCTTGCGCCAGACTGCGGCTGCAGCGGCGCAAAATGCAGTTGCCAACAAGCCTAGTCCGAACACCAGCGTCAGGCGCTGGATGGAAAGACCCAGCCAGATTTGTTCCGAGGGGGTTGAGCCGGATTGGTAGAAATAGATTGCCAGCAGAGCGGTTTCAATTGCATTTACAAGAAAAAATATTGAGGTCATGCCTTTTTTATCCGGCTGTAATTGTCTGTCCATGGTTATCAACCACTGCGCTTAAATTTACCATGCTATTGAATGGATTTTAAGCCGTATAAAAAAAGAGACCGCTTCAATGAACTGCACCCCAAAAGTTAGACA
>DHVJ01000007.1:6305-7600 GCA_002412595.1 Anaerolineaceae bacterium UBA5211 | reverse complement strand
AATGGCGGTACCCTCATCGCGTTTTACGATCATGCGTTTGTGGATATATTCTATAGAACCGACATCCAGACCGCGGGTGGGTTGTGAAGCAATCAGAAGTTTAATGGGGCGTGAAAATTCGCGAGCTACAATCACTTTTTGTTGGTTACCACCTGAAAGCGTGCTGACTATGGTAGTCACGCTGGGGGTACGGATATCGAACTTTTCCACCAGTTTTTCACTGTTTTCGGTGATCTGGTCGTGTTGGGCTATAAGCCCTTTGGCAAAGGGCGGTTGGTAATAAGTGTTTAGAACCAAATTATCTGCCACCGGGAAGGAAAGCACCAGGCCGTCCTTTTGACGATCTTCTGGAATGTGGGCGGAACCTAATTCGGTGATCTGCCGCGGAGAGGCATTGGTGGTCTCTTGCCCCAGAATGGATATTTTTCCATCTACCGGTTTGAGCAGGCCGGTCAAAGCCCGCACCAGCTCCGTTTGGCCGTTGCCTTGAACACCAGCGACACCTAAAATTTCTCCGGCTTTGACCTGGAAGGAGATCCCATCCACCGCAATATGGTTTTGCGGATTGAGAACCCTCAAATCGTTGACATCCAGGACTACCTCGCCGGTTTGGGCTTTCTTTTTCTTGATCTGCAGTTCTACATCCCGGCCGACCATCATGGAGGCCAGTTTCTTGGTGCTGGCATCTTTGGGGAGGGTGGTGCCGATCACTTTACCACCGCGAATAACGGTGATACGGTCTGAACATTCCAACACTTCGCCCAACTTATGAGTGATAAAGATGATGGATTTACCCTGGTCCACCAGAAAACGCATGATTTTAAAGAGTTCTTCCACTTCCTGCGGAGTTAGCACGGCAGTGGGTTCGTCCATGATAAGGATATCTGCATTGCGGAACAATAATTTAATAATTTCAACACGCTGCTGAGTGCCGACCGGCAGATCGCCAACGTACGCATCCGGATCGACATTGAGTTTGTACATGTCGGAAATTTCGCGAATTTTCGCAGCAGCCTTGGCGCGGTCTAAAAAGCCACCGGCTTTTGTGAATTCCTCGCCTAACATAACATTCTCGGTAACTGTGAAAACCGGGATCAACATGAAGTGCTGATGAACCATTCCGATACCAGCGCGGATGGCATCAGTGGGTTCGTTGATCTCTGCTTTCTGCCCATTTACCAGAATTTCACCTTCATCCTGGTTATAAAGACCATACAGAATGTTCATCAGAGTGGTTTTACCCGCTCCATTTTCCCCCAAAAGCGCATGAATCTCGCCTTTTTCAAGAGTGAGAT
>DHVJ01000007.1:869-6291 GCA_002412595.1 Anaerolineaceae bacterium UBA5211 | reverse complement strand
TTATTAATTGTCTGATAAATTGACTTGAATTTTATCACACGGTAAATCCTGATAAAGAAAGGAGCTAAGAAAAACTTAGCTCCTTTTTGATTCAAAAAGTCGATATTAAGTGTTTACTCGCGAACGGGCAGGGTAGCAATTTCGCCGGAGATGATCATGGGTTTCAATGCTTCAACTTCAGCTTTCAGTTCATCGGGAACCTGGGATTCCCAAGCTGAGCCATAGACGAGTCCGGTACCGCCATTTTCCAGGGTGAGCACCATATCCTCACCACCGGTGAAGGTACCATCCAAAACTTTCTGAATGCTATCGTACACAAATACGTCAATTTTCTTGGCAGCGCTGGCGAGGATGTAATCAGCCTTGTCAGGATTGGCAATGGACCAATCGCTATCCACACCGATCAGCAAACCGCTATCGCGTTCTGACATGACAGCCAGGGTGCCAAGGCCAACGGGGCCGGCCACAGGCATGATGATGTCGGCGCCGTCATCCATGAGGGCTTCGCCAAAGGCGCGGCCGTCATCCAGACTTTCAAAGTTGCCGGCTTCCAGACCTTTTTGTTCGGCCATATCCCAACCGAGTACGTCCACGGTTGTGCCCTTGACGCTGTTGTAATNNCGCCCATGGCATAGCCATCCATGAAAGCTTGTGTTGAGGGGAACAGAATACCTACATAGGTGCCGACCTTGCCGGTTTCGGACATTCCGGCGGCCAGATAACCAGCCAGGAAAGTGCCCTGGTCAATCTGGGTGCTGTTGCCGCGCACGTTGGGCAGATCCATGTTGCCATTATCAATGATGGCGAATTTCTGATCGGGGTTGGCGGTGGCGGCTGCCGCGGTGGCATCGGCCAGTAAATAACCAACGGAGATAATCAGATCGCAGCCTTCTTCAATGAAAGCATTGATATTGACTTCGTAATCAGACGCTTGCTGAGATTCCAGGTATTTGATTTCTACGCCGAAATCAGTGGCAGCTTCTTCCATACCGGCCCAAGCCAGCGCGTTGAAGGATTTGTCATCAATACCACCGGTGTCGGTAACCTGGCAAATCTTGCCAACGGGAGCAGCTTCTTCAGCAGGAGCCGCTTCTTCCATAGTCTCCTCTGCCGGAGCAGCTTCTTCAGCTGCAGGGGCGGCTGCTTCGGTGGCTGCCGTTGAAGCGCAGGCTGTGAAAAGCATAGATGAAACGACAATGAGACTTAAAACAAGTAAAACCTTTTTCATTTTTCTCCTCCAAAATTTTTATGGCGGTCTGCCATATTAGGTCATTTTAGTATATTGGTTTTAAACTGAATTATCAAGCGCTTTCATTTTTTTTAAGAGAAACGATTCAAAAATAATGAGATTTATCACCTCCTCAATAGTCAGCCATTATTCTTGTTTCTCACATTATATAATATTGAAGGTTCTATATACGGGCTTCTCCTTTAGACACACCGCGAATGCTTAAAAATGCCATGATAAAAAAGATCGGGCTAACGAGCATGACCAAACTGTAGTTGTTTCCGCTTAGTTGAATAATTAATCCGTACAAAATAGGCCCGCTAATCGCTGCCAGGGTGGAAAAGAGATAATACAAGCCGGTATATGTGCCAATCTGGCTGGCTTCGGTCATATCCACTACCATGGGAAGCGAATTAATGTTGATTAACGACCAGGAAATCCCTGTGATCATCAGAATGAGTCCGATGACCGGAACCAAGCCCAGGGCGGGCAGGGTGGTGAGGGGAATAGTCAGGCTTTCAACCGGCAGGCAGAACATCAATATTACACATGCCGCCATGAGCAATATGCCGGCCATGATCGTCTTTTTCCGGCCTAAAGCGGCGCCGATATAACCTGAAGGGAGGGAAAATAGCACAAATAAAAAGGAAAGCTGCCCAAGCAGGCGGGCGCCATCTGCTTCGGCCAGGCCCAAATGATTTTTCGCATAAAGGGTGAAAAAAGCCTCAATACCGTTGTAGGCAATAAACCAGAAGAAGATCGCTAACAGCATGCGCAGCGCACTTTTATCCGGATTATTCAGGATCAGCCTTAAACTTTCCATCAAGTTAGGTGGTTCTTTTTCGGTGAGTGCGGCTACTTTGGGTTCTTTTACAAAGATGAAAACCAGCAAGGCTGACAGGGCTACTAACCCGGCTCCCAGCCAAAAGGGGTAGGTAGGGTCTATTTCATAGAGCTTGGCGCCGCCCAGGAAAGCAATGATGGCGCCCAGGCCGCCCATTAAATTGATAATGCCGTTGGCTTGTGAGCGATATTTTGAGGGGGTAATGTCAGGCATCAGTGCGACCACAGGAGTGCGCCAGATAGCCATGCTCAATAGCAGCATGACAGCCGCTAAGAAGAAAAGCCACAGTGATTGGGATAAGGGCAGGAGAATGAAGGAGGCGGCCGCGAGGGGAGCCCCAATCAGGATGAAGGGCATACGCCGTCCGATGGGGGTTTGGATGCGGTCAGACCAGGAACCGACGGCGGGCTGGATCAGCAGAGCGGCAATATTATCCAGGGTCATGAAGAAACCGATGAAGCCGGCGGTCATTAGAAAACGATCTGCTAGAAAGACCGGTACAAAAGCGTTATAGACGCTCCAAATAACGCTGACACCAAAAAAACCAAAACCCAGCAAAAAAGTTTTTCCAATGTTGAATTTCATTCATTTTCTCCGTGTTGACTGAGGATTTGAGATGGAATTTTCAGATCATATTCGCCAGCTAATTCTTGTAACACTTCAATATCCTGCTGACCCAATTGTGCTGTAAGAAGCAGGTCTGGTCTTTTCTGCAGGGTGCGCAGCAGGGATTGGCGCCGGCGCCAGCTTGCAATGGCTTTATGGTTGCCGGACAACAACTCCTCCGGGACAGCCCAATCCCGAAAAGTTGCCGGACGGGTATAGTGTGGGTATTCCAATAATCCATTGGCGAAAGAATCATCGAAGGCACCATCCGGGTCGCCCAGGGCGCCGGGCAGTAGGCGTGTCACCGCTTCCAGCAGGACCAGCGCTGGCAGCTCACCGCCGCTGAGGACATAATCACCCATGGAAATTTCATCGGTGACCAGATAACGCCGCACGCGTTCGTCCACACCCTCATAGCGCCCGCAAAGGATCATCAGGCGCGCTTCTTGGCTGAACTGTTCGGCCAGCGCGTGGGTGAGCTTGCGCCCCTGTGGGGTCATGAGAACCACGGGACAGTTGATTTCACCATCCGCTACGCTCTCTACAGCCGTGAAGATTGGTTCGGGTTTCATCACCATGCCGCNNTGCTCCAGTCGCGAATGTTATGGATGTTGATCTCGACAATATGGTTGGCGCAGGCGCGCTGTAAAATGCTGGTGTTAATATATGGATAAAAGACATCCGGGAATAGTGTAAAGATATCAAAGTGCATAATTTAATTCTATCTTAACTGAGAACCAACGCAAATGCAAAGGGGATTGCAATTTGAACCTTTCTTTGGTATAAAAGCCTGCTTGACCAATTTTCCACGCAAATGATAAGATAAACCCATGCAAATTAAAGGAAGACAGTGGAATATGCGCCAACCGCACCGGCGCAACAATCCATTTAAAATTATTTTTCTCGTCGCGATTGTGGCTTTCCTGGTTTACGTTAACCTGACCGTAGAACCGCTTTCTTCAACCCTTTTTCTGGCCTCACCGACACCCACGGTTTCGGCGGAAACATACCTGGCTCAAGCGGAGAATCTGGCCAGTGAGGGCAAGTACACATTGGCGTTGACGGAATATCAGAAAGCCATCATGGCCGATCCAAAGAACCCGGCGATTTATCTGGCAGCTGCCAAACTCAATATTTACTCCGGCGATTACGAAATGGCGATTGAAAATGCCAGCAACGCGGTGCTGCTGAACTCATCCAGCAGCATGGGCGAAGCCTTGCAGGGTTTTGCGCAGGGTTTGCAGGGGGATTACCTGGATGCTGAAAGCAGCCTAAACCGTGCCATTGAATTGGATTCGGGCAATGCCACTGCTTACGCATACCTGTCCATTGTGCTGTCGCAAAAAGTGGTCAACGGTAATGAAGTGTTGGGTGACCTGGACCAGGCCATTGAAGCCTCCCGCAACGCGCAATCCATCGCGCCGGATGCGCTGGAGACGCACTGGGCGCGCGGCAACGTGCTGGAGATCACCTCCAACTACGAAGAGGCGGTAGCGGAGCTGGAACAGGCAGTGGCATTAAATGAAAATATTGCGGAACTGCATATCGCGTTAGGCCGCAACTATCGCTATCTGGACGAAAATGATTTGGCCGTAGAAGAATATACACGCGCCAATGCGCTAAATCCCTCTGATTCGTACCCGGAGACACTGATCGCCCGCACGTATGCCAATATTGGCGAGTACGGCAAAGCCATTCAATATGCTCAACAAGCTGTGGACGATGACCCGGAAGATCCCTACATGTACGGCAACCTGGGAACGATGTATAAGAAGAATTATCAATATTCTGAATCGATATTAATGTTGAAACTGGCCATCCGCGGCGGCGTGACCCAGGATGGTTATGTGGTGGAGGGTCTGCCGCTTTCAAACACTGCCCGTGTGGTGGAATATTATTATAGTTACGGTTTAGCTCTGATGGAGCTGGGTTACTGCAGCGATGCGGTGGATATTGCCCAGTCAATCCTGCAGAGTATTAATGATGATGAGATAGCGACCTATAACGCTAATTACATCATTGAAAATTGCTATCAAAAGATGAATGATTTGCAGTTGCTTAAACTGCCTACCCCGACGATGATACCGACCTGGACACCCCAGCCTACTTCGACACCTACCCTGGCGCCAACCGCGGAGAGCACAGCAACTGCGCAACCTTACTAATTGCGCATATGTATATTCCTGAGAAAAAACCTTTATTTCGTAAGCCATCGCGTGAAAGTAATCCTTACCGCATCGCGGTGATGCTGGGCATTTTACTGATGATGATGCTGGTGCTGCGGAATTTAAATTCCGGAGAGATGACGCCTCTATTCCTGCCGACAGCCACGCCTACTCGCACAGTCGATTCGTTTGCAGAAGAAGGGGAGACCTACTTTGTGGCGGGTGACCTGGAAAAGGCCATGGAAGCCTACCAACAGGCGGTGGATATGAATCCGACGGATGTGGAATTGCGGGCTGAACTGGCCCGTATTCAGGTTTATTCCACTACGCTGCTGACGATTGATTCAGAAAAGATTGATCGATTCAACGAAGCGCTGGCGACCATCAACCAGGCTATTGAGATTGCACCCGAGAACAGCAATGCGCACGCCATTAAAGCTTTTGCGCTGGATTGGATGTCGGATCCGAACATCGGCGTAGGCGACCGTGATTCACTGCTGACGGAAGCTGAACAGGAGGCTGTTCAGGCGCTGCAATTGGACAATACCAATACGCTGGCGCTGGCTTATTATGCCGAAA
>DHVJ01000007.1:0-862 GCA_002412595.1 Anaerolineaceae bacterium UBA5211 | reverse complement strand
ATGGATGTGCGCCGCATCAACGGTTATATGCTGGAATCCATGGGCAATTACAGCCAGGCCATCGGCGAATACCAGGAAGCTATCCATATCAATCCTAACTTGACTTTCATCTATTTGCGGATTGGCGCCAACTACCGTACGCTTGAAAATTACGATATGGCGCTGGAGTATTTTGACAAAGCGGCTACCATTAACGAGCAATTGGGCGTGCAGGACTCCGTACCTTATTTTTCGATTGCCACGACCTATACACAAATGGGTGAATTCCTGGTTGCAGGTACAAACGCGCTCAAGGGTTTGAATTTCGATCCGGGCAATGCGGATATGTACGGCCGCTTGGGTATTGTCTATCATAAATCGCGTAACTATGAAGGTGCTATTCCGGCCTTCAAATGCGCGCTGGAAGGCTGTACAGCTGAAGAAAGCTGCGAGGTACGCCAATGCGATTCCGAAACAGATGAGAAGATAGCGGTGGAAGGTCTGCCGCTCAGCAACAGCACCGTGGATTATTACCTGACCTATGGTTCCGTTCTGGCCGGTATGCATCGGACTGTAAATGGCTATTGTGAAGACGCCATGCGCATTCTGAAAATGGTACGGGAAGCTTACGGCAACGATGCCACGGTCATGTCCACATTAAGTGAAAGTGTGGCAATTTGCAACAGCTATGGTTTCAACTAATTTTGTTAAAAATTTATAAGATTCCCGCATAATTCCTCATAATTCCTTGACGTGGGTACAAAAGAAGATTAATATTTACATGGTTAGCACTCAATACGAAAGAGTGCTAAAATACTGAATCATAATTTTACGGAGGATTATATGGCTCTAAATCTCAAACCTTTAGGCAGCCGCTTGGTAG
>DHVJ01000031.1 GCA_002412595.1 Anaerolineaceae bacterium UBA5211 | reverse complement strand
GTGGGGTCCACGCCGTGGTCGGCCACAATCATGGCGATATCAGTGGGCTGCATCCTGGCGCGGATGGTGGGCAGGTAAGCGTCAAATTCCTCAAGTTTCTGCGCGTAGCCTTTGACGTCGTTGCGGTGCCCGTAGGTCATATCGAATTCAACCAGGTTGGCGAACAGCATGCCGCTGAAGTCATCGTCCATGAAATCCACCATGGCCTGGATGCTTTCCATGTTGAAGACTGAATGATGTGTCTTGGTGATGCCGCGCCCGCCGAACAGGTCGTCGATCTTGCCGGTGGCATAGACCTTGTGGCCGGCTTTGATGAGCGTATCCAGCATGGTGTCGCTGGGGGCCAGCAGAGGGTAATCGTGCCGGCGCTTGGTGCGCGCGAAAGTTTCGGTGTTGTCGCCGATGAAAGGCCGTGCGATAACGCGCCCGACCGCGTGCTCACCGGTCAGCATTTTGCGCGAGACATCGCACAGATGATAGAGTTCAGGGATGGGGATGACGTCTTCGTGCGCGGCAATTTGGAAGACGGAATCGGCGGAAGTATAGACAATCGGTTTGCCGGTGCGCACGTGCTCTTCGCCCAATTCCTTGATGATCTCGGTGCCGGAAGCGGGTTTATTACCGAGCACATCGTAACCGGTACGGCGTTTGAATTCGTCCAGCACTTCAGGCGGGAAGCCGTTGGGGTAGGTTGGGAAAGGTTTCTTTACTTCAACACCCATCAATTCCCAATGGCCGGTAACGGAATCTTTGCCTTTGGAGATTTCGGTGCATTTCCCATAGGCACCGCGGGTTTCTTTTCTGGGGGCGACTCCCTGGATGGGAGTGATGTTGCCTAGGCCGATCTCACCCATATTGGGCAGATTCAGCCCGCCCAGCACGCGGGCGATGTTGCTCAAAGTGTTGCTGCCTACATCACCGTAATCTGCGGCATCCGGTAATTCACCGGCGCCGACACCATCCAGAACAATAACTGCAATACGCTTGATTTCCATTGACTTCTTCCTATTTATCAATATTTATGAGCTAGAAATTATACCGCGCGGAACCGGACTAATAATCCAGCGGTATATAGGAGCTCTATTAATAAAAGTAAATATAGCTACGGGCGAAGCGCGGCCAGTTGGCTGACAGCATTGACTGCATCCGGTTGGACAGGATCAACCAATACGATGACAAAGTAATTGGAATCATTCAAATCAGGCAAAATTTCCGCAAAGGTCTTGTTCCCCGGTCCGGGCAGGAAACGAACCTGGCCGCCGGTGTACATGAATGTGATAACTGTGATGTCAACATCGTCCATGGCTTCCGGCAGACAGGAAACGTGCATATTTTCATCCGCCTGATAAATCAGGTCGCGGTAAATGGTGTCCAGGGCGATCGTGGAATCCCTGTGATAGTATATAAGCGATTGATTTTCTCGATATATTTTTATTACGGATTTAGTGAGGGTCATAATATTAATAATTTTAAAATAGTTTTATTTACACGGATTCTATAGAATAAGAATAAAACAAAGGATTCTTGATCATGAAAACAAAAAAATTTACCACCGTGTTCAGCTTGGGCGTGGTGATTCTGGTCGCCTTTGGCCTGGCCTGGGCTGGCAGCCAGGGCAGTCTGCGCGCATTCGGCATGCCCTTATTTATGTTTTTGATTGGGTTGGCGTTTATTATGCAGTGGATTGCATTCATCCCGGCTTATATCTTTCAAACAGAAAAATTCTATGACCTGACTGGCAGCCTGACCTATATCACCGTAACCGTGGTGGCTTTGGTCTTGAGCGGCAGCGTGGATGCGCGCACTTACCTGCTGTCCGGAATGGTCATCCTGTGGGCGCTGCGTTTGGGCAGTTTCCTGTTCCGCCGCATCCTGAAGAGCGGCAAGGACAGCCGCTTCGATGCCATCAAGCCTGACTTTTTGCGCTTCCTTTTAACATGGACCATGC
This sequence comes from Anaerolineaceae bacterium UBA5211, assembly GCA_002412595.1. GTDB lineage: Bacteria > Chloroflexota > Anaerolineae > Anaerolineales > Anaerolineaceae > Pelolinea. Next base: position 3,176 of record DHVJ01000031.1, on the reverse strand, counting down.
AGGGTTTGTGGGTCAGCTTTACGGCTGCCGCGGCGCTGGCAGCCATCAGCGCGCAGATCAAGGTTAGTCTGGATGGGTACGCATTGGCCGGCTTGCTGGTCTGGCTGGCGGGTTTGGGTTTTGAGGCCGTCGCGGACGCGCAGAAAAGCAAGTTCCGCAAGAATCCATCCGACAAAGATCGCTTTATTCACAGCGGGCTTTGGGCCTGGTCGCGCCACCCCAATTATTTCGGGGAAATCCTGCTGTGGGTGGGAGTAGCTGTCACGGCCTTCCCGGTGTTATACGGCTGGCAATTGGTTACGTTGATATCACCGGTCTTCGTAGTTTTTTTATTGACCAAGGTCAGCGGCATTCCGTTATTGGAAAAGCGCGCCGACGAAAAGTGGGGCGGGCAGGCGGATTACGAGGCCTATAAGAAGAATACTTCTGTTTTGCTGCCGCTGCCTCCAAAACGAAAATAAGGTAAAAAAGGAGAAATCCGGTTGTATCGCTCAGATTCAACCGGATTTTTTATTTATTTTTGCCTAATCCATATCAGGAAATCGGAGCGAAAAATTATTCATTGATACAATATCAAAAACAATCATGGGAGCAGAATTGCATGGCCGATACCCTGATCATTTCTCGTGTTGAACTGAATAAAAGCGCAATCCTGACTACAATTTTGGCATTATTGCTTCTTTTTTCATCCCTGTCTGGAATTCTGCGGCCGGAAAGTCTTTACGCGACTGCGGAATTGCGGGACGCCTTTTTACCCAACGATGTTATCAACCTTGCCATCGGTTTGCCGACTTTATTGCTTTGGCCGGGAGCGGTCTTGTTCGTCACGTACAATGCCGTGGCTTATACCATAGCGCTGACCGACAGCCCATTCTTTGTATTTTACCTGGTGGAATTGGCGTTGAGCCTGGTGATTATCTTTTTACTCCTGCGTGCAATGAATGTTTCGGAGTTTCAAAGGAAAGCACAGGAAAAAATTTACGAAAAATTGACGGGATGGGTGCTGCTCGGTATGGGCCTGCTGATCTTGTTCCGCAACGTCGGCATCGTGGTTGGGATGGCCGGCCTGACAAGCTCGGAAATCGGTGTCATGGCGGCGGACCTTGTCAGTATTACTGCCTGGGTGAGCGGGGGAGTCTGTCTGCTGGGTCGCAAAACCGCGGGATATCGCATGGGCCCCGCCTGGATGTTCCAGGCCAGTTTACTTTTCATGAGCCTGCTCCTGTTGATGGTTATCCAACCTGGTTTTGGCGCGCCGTCTTATTCCGCTGTGGATTTTGCCGTGATTGGGGTGATGAGCCTGATTTGTTGGGTTCCTTTTCTGCTGCAGCTGCGTGCGATCAGGCGCGTTCTGGACTCAGGCGGATGATCAGCAGAAAGCGCTTGGAACTGGGCTGTAAGATAAAATATCAAGAGAATAAAATACATGCTTAACAAGAAAATTGTTTGTGTTGTAAACGACACGGTACTGCCGGAAAGCGGCCTGAAAAGCGAACATGGCCTGAGTATGTGGATCGAGGGGCCGCAAGGCGTGGCCCTGTGGGACAGCGGCGGCAGTGGGGAAGTCCTGCGGCATAACCTGAAGGCGTTGGGGCTGGACCCCGGGCGCATTCAGGCGTTGGCGCTCAGCCATGCACACGACGACCACACCGGCGGTTTGGATTATCTGCTGCAAGTCAACCCGGACCTGCCCGTTTATGCCCACCCCGATATCTTCCAGCCGCGTTTTTCCCGCAAGAATGGGGAATACCGTTCCATGGGGCTGCCGGAGCGCTGCGCAGTTTTAAAGAACGCGCCTAATCTCAGGTTGAATGATCTGCCAATCCTGCTAATGCCGGGTTTATGGACCAGCGGGAAGATCCGCGAGCGCAAAGAACTGGAAGGACGCAGCGCAAATCACTTTATTCGCATGGATGAGGACTGGCATGCGGATCCTTACCGGGATGACATGTCCCTGATTCTGGAAGTGAGCGGCGGAATCATCCTGATTTGCGGATGCTGCCATGCCGGGCTGCTGAATACACTCCGGCAGGTGAAGCAGCGATTTAACCAACCTGTCAAGGCGGTGCTGGGCGGTACGCATTTGATCAGCGCGGACGGAGCGGCAGTGCGGCATGTGATCCGGGTACTAAAGGATGAGTTTCCCGGGACGTGTTATTATCTGAATCACTGTAGTGGGGAGGATGTGATACAAAGAATGGAAGAAGCGTTTGTTGGTTGTGTGAAGCGATTTCCCGCGGGAACCTGGTTGGAAATTAATGAGGATGGGTTATTTTATTGTAAGTAATCGCATTGTCAGCAACCTGGGAAATAGATTCACGTATATAGTTGAAAAACTCGTTTGAAAAAAGGTTGACAATTGAGAAAAGATTAACACACAGATTTGAAATATAGGGTAAACTATATTGCTTGTTAAACTAAAGTTCTGATACAAAGAGTAAGTGTTTGATTTGGAACCCATGCTAAAACCAGCAATATAGGAAGAAAGGAGTTTCAAATCATGTCTGAAAAAGAACAAGGAACCGTAAAATGGTTCAACGGCAGTAAAGGTTACGGCTTTATCCAGCGCGAGCAGGGCGATGATGTTTTCGTCCATTTCAATGCTATCGTTGGTGATGGATACCGCAATCTGGAAGAAGGCCAGCGTGTAGAGTTTACCGTTACACAAGGTCAAAAGGGCCCCCAGGCCGAGAACGTAGTCGTTCTCTAAATATTAACCACATAAAATAAAAACGAAACGGGAAAACAGCGATGTTTTCCCGTTTGTATTTAATTAAGAATTGAAGGTCATATAAACCCTTATTTTGTCCACCTGTACCCTACGGGGTATGAGAGGGCCGAGGAAAGAAGGGAAAAAAATCATGAATTAGAAAAATAGTGCCCCAAGAGAGGGGAAATCACGGTCATGGCGGGATTGGAATCCCGCCCTACAAAAGAATCCTCTTTGGAATATCAGGGGGCAATGGGAAATAAGGATGAAGCGCGGATTAAATAAAAAGTGCCCCAAAGGGGAACACTCTGGTGAATGCAGGTCGAACCCCTGTATTGGCCGCCTGTACCCAATGGGGTATGAGAGGGCCGAGGAAAGAACAGGGAAAGAGTAAGTAGTAAATAAATAATGCCCCCAAGGGGAACACTCTGGTGAGTGCAGGTCGAACCCCTGTTTTGGCCGCCTG
>DHVJ01000030.1 GCA_002412595.1 Anaerolineaceae bacterium UBA5211 | reverse complement strand
CGGCGGATTGAACGGCGGGCAGATTTCACAGGTAAAATTGGAGCATCATTTCACCGGCTGTTTCAGTAAAGGTCGGTGCTTGGAGTGTGCACATGTTACCTGAACAGAAAAATTCTGCCCAAAAAAAAGTAAAACACGTTGGCATCATCCCGGACGGCAACCGCCGTTGGGCGCGCCAGAATAACATGGACCTGGAAGAAGCCTACTGGCTGGCCATGCAGAAGATCACGGCTTGCGCCGAAGCGCTTTTCAGCGCCGGCGTGCAGTCGCTTTCGGTTTACCTGCTCAGCAAGGATAACATCCTGCGCGGGCGCGATGACCTGCAAGCGGTTCTCATTGCCGAGACGCGCATGCTGCGCGAATTGATCCCGGCACTGAAGCAAGAGCTGGGTGTAAGGGCTTATCATGCCGGCAACCCCGCTTCGCTGGATGCCGATTTTCGCGCTGCCTTGGATGCGGTTTGTGAGACGGGCAATGGCAAGAATGACCCCTTCCCGCGTTTATATCTACTGGCGGGTTACGATGCCTATGAAGAGGTAACGGATGCACGCGCGGCCATTGGGCCGGACCCCGAACAGCTGCTGGGCAGCCTGTCTGTGCCGGTCTCGCTGGATTTGGTCATCCGCAGCGGGCGCGACCAGCGCTTCAGCGGCTTCCTGCCGCTGCAGTGCAAGTACGCCGAATTTTTCTTCGAACCCTATTTCTTCCCGGACATCACCCCCGCTCGCACGCTGGAGATTTTGGACGAGTTCCAAAACCGCAGCCGCCGCTTCGGAAAGTAGAACTTTCTATATAAGGGAAAAAAATGAAAATCATCCCCTTGTGGGATGCTTTTCATTTGCGCATCCGGAATAAATTCGCGCTTTGCTATAATCTTCACATATCCACAGTGAGGTCTTGATGAAAGCAAAAAAAGCGTTTGATATCAAAGAGCTTAAAGTACCGCTCTTCCTGCTGATCCTGTTTTGGATCATCGCGCTGGTGCTGTGGCAGGCTACCGGCAAGCGCTTTTACCTTTTCAACTTCGGTTACATCGGCATAGCTCTGGGTTTAGGATTGGGTATTTACACGGCCCTGCCGCGCCGCAAGAAGTTATGGGGAAGGCGACTGGCGCAAATCCTGGTGGGCGCTTATATGCTGGTTTTCCTGGGTTTCTTTCAACATGAGAATATGCAGATCGAGGGCTTTTTCTTCTACCTGTTGGCCGGTATTTTCGCCGGCTCGGTCATCCACTACCTGATCGCCAAAGTGGCCGGGCCGCTGGTCTTTAACCGCGGTTGGTGCGGTTGGGCCTGCTGGACGGCCATGGTTTTGGATCTGCTGCCCTTCCACCACAACAAAGCCGGACGCCTGCCTGCTCGCTGGGGTTGGCTGCGCTACCTGCACTTCGCCATCAGCCTGGCGCTGGTGTTGACCTTGTGGTTTGCTTTTGACTATCCTCTCCAGGAGCAGGGGGTAAGGGAGCTGTATTGGCTGGCGCTCGGCAATTTGCTTTACTATGCTGTCGGGATCACGCTGGCTTTTGCTTTGCGGGATAACCGCGCCTTCTGTAAATACGTCTGCCCCATTCCCACCCTGCAGAAACTGCCGGCGCGTTACGCGCTGCTTAAGGTCGCTTCTGATTCGGGCAAATGCACCCAATGCGGCGCCTGCACGCGTGCCTGCCCCATGGATATTCGCGTGGCGGATTACGCCGCGCAAGGTCTGCGAGTGTTTTCGACCGAATGCATCCTGTGTATGGAATGTATCAGTACTTGCCCGGCGGATGCACTTTCTGCCAGCTTCGCGCTGGACGGTACGACGCTGGAGCTGCTGCGCTACCGCGACAGGGGTACGTAAGGCCTGCCCTTGTGAGGAGCTGCTGCGCGGAGGAAAAATTTGCAAATGATTATCAAGGAGCCGGGTAAATGAAATCATCTACTCACAACATTTTTGTTTTCGCCTTGGTCAGCCTGACTTGCGGTTTTGTGGGCAACGCCGTCAACAAGCTTTATGGCCCGGCTGACCCCATGCAGAGCCTGGGCGTGCTGATTTGGCTGATCTCACCCCTGCTGGCCAACCTGCTGCTGCGCGCGCTGGGCGGCGACGGCTGGGCGGATTTTGGCATCGGCTTCAAGCTTAAATCTGCTTGGCGCTGGTATCTGGCCGCGCTGCTGATCCCGGCGCTGCTCTCGTTGCTGCCACTGCTGCTCAGCAGCCTGACTGATTCGGTGGATTTGTCCGGGTTCTTCGCAGGCGGGCTGAGCGCTTTCCTGCCTTTGCTGGCGGCCAACTTCACCGCCAGTATGGTGAAGAACATCTTCGAGGAATTTGCCTGGCGGGGTTATCTGGCTTCGCGCCTGGAACATACCCCGGCGGGCACCAGGCTGAAAGCCCTCATCACCGGCTGGGTCTGGGCCGGCTGGCATATCCCGTATTACCTGTACTTTCTGGACAGGTCCGCACTGCAAAGCCAGACCGCTTTGAGCATGCCGGCCCTGATCGGCCTGGCCTTTCTGATCATGCCGGGCCAGGCGCTGCTTTACAACGAATTGCGTTTGATCAGCGGCTCGGTCTGGCCGGCCTGGTTGATGCACAACGCGGCTAATGCGCTCAGCTTCGCGCTGGTGACTGGCGGCAGCGTGGCAGTCTCCAACCGCTTCGTGCACGTATTATTGACCCCCGGCACAGAAGGTATCCTCTACTCGTTGTTGGCCGGTTTGCTGGGTTGGTACCTGCACCGTCGGCGCGTGTACCTGTCTGCTGACGCATCCTGATCGGCGGCTGCAGTTTGTGGAAAAGCCGCCCGTGCTACGCTTTTTCTTTGGCAACGAATTTTAAATCTACTGGATTTGATGTATATGCCGGGATTTATTTAAGTCTGGGTTCAATGAGTCGGGACCAGAAAGGGGAATTGAGCAAGAGAATTTTGGTTAATTTTTTCGGGTAGAATTAACCCATAGAACTTTTTATTGGGGAGTAAAAAGTCTCTTTTTCGATTGCGAATTTCCCGATAGAATACAAACAATTTTTTAACCATTCAAGTTGAATGCGTAGCTAAATCTTAATGAAATATAGGCCATAAAACAATTAAAAAATGGCCCAAGAAGGAAAAGGAGGGAGTTTGAGAAGAAAATGGTGGGAATCCCCAGTAAAATTTATTTGCGATCATTTGTGGTTTCTTCTCCTCATAATTATATTAGTGGTGGCTGTTTTACTAACTCATAATTTGTGGGGACCGCGGCTATTTCCAGAACCAATTCCGGCGATTGTCTTAGGAACAGGGGATGTTCAAGTAACATTAGTGTGGGAAGGTTACAACGACCTTGACCTGCATGTCATCGATCCTTCTGGCGAAGAGATCTTTTTCTCCCATCCAACTTCCATCAGCAGTGGTCAATTGGATGTGGATAGCAATGGGGGATGTGGTTCAAACATAACAAATTCACCGGTGGAAAATATCTTCTGGCCTACAGGAGATGCCCCCTCCGGGGAATATTCAATTTATGTAGTATTTTTTCAGCAGTGTGATGAGAATGCACCCTCGTCTGAATTTGAAGTTCGCTTAAAGGTGTCCGGAGAGGAGCAGGTTTTCCATAACACGGTTTCTACAGTAAGTGAGAAAGTATTTATTGCGGATTTCTCCAATGAAAATCCAAATTCAACTCCAGTGGATGAAAATGTTTCTTCAGCAGCGGTTGAGACACCCAGTCCTGCCGGTTTAGATTTTGACCCTGCGTATTTAAGTGAAAGAATGCTTCAATTGATCAATGAATCCAGAAAGGAAAATGGATTAAGTGAGGTGAGCTGGGATAATTTTTCTGCGGGAGTTGCTGAGGATCATTCGCGGGAAATGACCACGGAAGGATATATTAGCCATTGGGACTTGCAGGGATATGGGCCGGATGTCCGTTACGGGTTGGCTGGAGGTGTGGAATGGGTCCAGGAGAACGTCTATCTTAGCGCTTATTATTATGAAAATGGGGGCGGAGTACCAATCGATGACTGGGACGCGGAAGTTATCCAGGCACATGAATCATTGATGAATAGTCCGGGTCATCGTGCAAATATTCTTTCACCGGATCATTCCCATGTGGGCCTGGGTTTTGCCTATAACCCGGGTGATGGTTATTTTGCGGTTGCACAAGAGTTCATGAATAAATATGTTGCAATAGTGAACGATGTACCACATTCCGCAGATCTTAACGAGGAAATCTTTGTGCAGGGAAAATTGCTTGATTCCGCGACAAATCCACTGGTAAATTTATTCTACGAATCTTTCCCAACAGCGATGGATAAGCAAGCGTTGATGGAAACAGAATCCTATAGTTCACCGGCGGAATTTGTGGAAGTGATCCCTGTTGAAGAGGATTCTGATCAAGAATTCTCATTCAATGCCAAAATGGGAGATACGCCGGGGATTTATCATGTGATGATCTGGGTGGATGTTGGAGATACATCAACTCATGCAATTGATTTACAGATCTGGGTTGGAAATTAGTTGCTCATCGAAAATAAACTCTTGCCTGACGGGTGAGGGTGACATTCTTGCGTGATTGGGTGAACACCCTCACCTTACCTCTCTCTAGTATTAATTCAGAGTTGACTGTTTTTGTCAATGTAATTACAATGTAATTATATACATGCTGGAAAGGTATTTACATGTCTGAGACAGTGCATTCAAAAATTGTTCAAATCGGTAACTCGCGCGGGGTTCGTATTCCGCGTACTTTGCTGGAACAAGCTGGGCTGACCGATGAAATTGAAATGGTTGTAGAGGATGGTAAGCTTATTATCCATTCCACCAGTCAGACCCGTCAGGGTTGGGCGGAAGCATTCGCGTCTATGGCCGAACAGGGCGATGACCGCTTGCTGGATGAAATTAGCTCCACACAATGGGATGATGAAGAATGGACCTGGTAGTCAAGCGTTTTGAGGTCTATCTGATCAATCTGGATCTGGTTATCGGACACGAAATTCGCAAAACGCGTCCCTGCCTGATTATTTCCCCGGATGAAATGAATGCCCATATCAACACGATTATTGTAGCCCCCATGTCCACCCAGGGCCGCGATTATCCCACGCGCGTGAACTGTCGGTTCGAAGGGAAGGACGGACAAATTGTGCTGGATCAAATTCGTACCGTGGACAAAATTCGCCTGGTGAAGAAATTAGGTAAAATCAGCCCGGAAGCTCAAAAGAAGACTCTTGCGATCTTGCAAAATCTCTTTGCTGAATAGAGTTTTGGAAAATTGGAAAAGTGTTTTTCATTTTGGAGGAAGAATTAAAAAGCTCCTGATTCCCATCTTGTTAAGTACAGCAGTACTGGCTAGTTCCAATTCCTGTTGCTCTGTGAATTTAATACCCCCTCATACCCTCGCCTACTTCACCGGCACCGAAGAGTCCTACGCCTCCCTGCAAGCGGAAGCCAACCAGCTTGACATGCTCTCCATCGATGTCTTTAACGTGCAGGACGACGGGAGCATAGTCCAGTCCGACGACCTGGGCGCGGCGGATTATGCATACGCACACGACATCCAGGCCTTTGCCTGCGTGAGCAATTACCGCGGCGAGCCGCTCTACGACTTCGATCCCACGCTGGCGCGCGCGGCCATCCTCACGCACAAAGACATTTTCACCGAGCAGCTCGTGAAAATTGCGCAAGACGAGCGCTACGCGGGCATTAACATTGACCTGGAAAGCATTGCCTACTCGGATGACATCCAGGCTGACCGCGCTGCCTTCACTGCTTTCATTGAAGAGCTGGCCGCGCGCCTGCACACACTGGATAAACAGTTGATCATCAGCGTGCCGGCCAAGTCGGCTGAATTGCCCGACGACAATTGGGCCTATCCCTACGACCTGGCCGCGCTGGGCCAGGCGGCCGATTACCTGCAGGTCATGACCTACGACCAGCATGGCCCCTGGAGCGAGCCCGGCCCCGTGGCTGGCTTGGACTGGGTGGAGGAAAGCACGGCCTACGCGGTTGAGCTGGTTGACCCGGCCAAACTGCTGCTGGGCCTGCCGGCTTACGCTTACGATTGGGACCTAAAGGCTTACGAAGCCGGTGTGGAAGATGCGGTGGACGAGCTGTACTGGACCGATCTGCCGGAACTGCTGGCGCTGCCCGGCGTGCAAGTGGGGCGTGATTTGGCTGCCGATTCTCCTTATCTCTCCTACAAAACGAAGGGCCGTGAGCATGTCGTTTGGTATGAGGACACTGCCAGCATTCGCGCCAAGGCCGCCCTGGTGGGGCGTTACAAATTAGGCGGTATTGCGGTGTGGGCATTAGGCCAGGAAGATGAAATCTTTTGGCAGACGGCGCGTGAATCCTTGCAAGTCACTTCTGATTAAATATGCCAATTCCTGATAAATAATCTGCTGTGTTGTTTACAGCAGGGATATAATTAAAATTGTCTGAACCAAAGAAGGTGGAAATGAAGGTGCCAACACCCCCGCCCACGGGCATCCTGTACGTGGATACTTGCTACCAGATTGATTTTGAAGAATTCGATGAGCCGCGCCGCTGGCATGACATAGCGGACATGCGCGTCATCCCCGACATGGCTATGGTCGATAAACGGAAGGCTTTGGCGATGGCCGAAGCAGCTTTGCGGAAATACGATGATTATTCTTTCGTGTATTACTGGGTCGCAAAGTTACGCGGGGAAATTGGTTTTCCCGAAGAACCCATTGCCACCTGCCTGGAAGGATTGAAGAAAGGGCGCAACAAGCCCATGCTGTGCGGCGCGATTGCCATGAGCGAATTCAGCCGCTTCGATCTGGGCCAGGCGGTCAAGTGGTGGCTGCGCGCCGGCGCCGCACAGTTGGGATGCCGCCTGTCCAACGATTCTTTTTCCCTGCTGAACCTGGCGTATATCGCCAAAGGGTTGGATTTACCGGATTGTTATGAGTCCCTGTTGCGGGAAGCCCAGCTGCTGCAGAGTATCCAGTTCGACCCCGTGGGAGCCGAGCAGCGCTATCACTTGGCGCGCACGCAGGGCAGCGCACCCATTAAAAAGGCCATCATTTTGCTGCGTGATTTTTATCTCCAGCCTGCCTGAAAATTCGGCTGGCGGGCCTCCTACCCTGATCTCTCCATATAAAAGATACAAATAACGGTAAATACCCGTGTTGTTGAGTTTTCCAGCAGAAAGATTTCTGGTATAAACTTTGCTAGCAAATAATAGAATATTTAAGAAAATAGAGAGGTCAGACCGTGATCGAGATCTGTGACTATAACCCGGCTTGGCCGCAGGAATTCGAGAGCATCCGGGCAGAATTGCAGGGCATTCTGGATGAGCTGGCCCTGCACATTGACCACATCGGTTCCACCTCCGTGCCCGGGCTGGGCGCCAAGGATGTTATCGATATCCAGGTGACCGTGCGTGAGATGGTGCCGGAGATCGTGGCGCGCATGACCGCCGACGGCTACCAGTTCCGCGATGACATCTCAACCGACCATCTGCCCTGCGGAGAAGACCCCGACCCGCGCCTGTGGGCCAAGTACTACTTCATGCAGCCGCCCGGCCGGCGCCGCATCCACGTGCACGTGCGCAAACAGGGCAGCCCCAACCAGCGCTACCCGCTGCTCTTTCGCGACTACCTGCGCTCTCACCCAAACGCCGCTGCTACGGTCGAGCGCATCAAGCGCGCCTTGGCACGCTACCATGCCGATGACAACGTGGCTTACTATGCCATCAAGGACCCGGTTTACGATCTGATCTGGGACGCTGCCCAGGAGTGGGCTGTAAATACCAGCTGGAACTTGGATAAATGCCGTTCGCTGGATTAATTTAGATCGTGGCATAATGGGAAAATCATTCCAACCAAAATTGAGAGGTGCATGATGACCAGAATTCCATACTATATTGTGGACGTGTTCGCCGAAAGTAAATATGCCGGCAACCAATTGGCGGTTTTCCGCCATGCGGCCGGGCTGTCTGACCTGGAAATGCAGCAGATCGCGCGCGAGGTCAATTTTTCCGAGACCACCTTCATCCTTTCGGATGAAATGCATAATGGCGGTTTCGATGTGCGCATTTTTACACCGGGCGAGGAAGTGCCTTTTGCCGGCCATCCCACCCTGGGAACGGCCGCGGTCATCCGCTCGGAAATATTAAAAGGTGCGGCTGACAAAGTGATTCTGAACCTCAAGGTTGGGCAAATCCCGGTCAGCTTCAGCCCCGATGGCTACAGCTGGATGCGCCAGGTGCAGCCGGTTTTCGGACCGCAGCATACTGTCGAAACTTTCGCGCCCCTGTTGGGTCTGGAACCGGAGGATTTCGACGAGCGCTTCCCCATCCAGGAAGTCTCCACCGGACTGCCCTTTTTCATCGTGCCGCTCAAGACCATTGCGGCATTGAAAGCGGCGCGGGTCAACCGCGAGCTGTATTTCGACCTGGTCAGCCGCACCGAGGCCAAGGGCATCCTGATTTTCTCACCTGAAACACACGAGCACGGCAATGACCTGAGCGTGCGTGTCTTTGTGGATTATTTTAGCGTGCCGGAGGACCCAGCCACAGGCAGCGGCAACGGCTGCCTGGCGGGCTACCTGGTCGAGCAGCGTTACTTCGACAGGGATACGGTGGATGTGCGCGTGGAACAGGGTTATGAGATTGGCCGTCCTTCACTGCTGCTGCTGAAGGCGCAAGCGGAAGACAGCGGTATTGCTATTGACGTGGGCGGCAAGAGCGTCTCAGTTGCGCGCGGCGAGTGGGGCGATTGAGCGGCTAATTTATAAAATTGCATTGAAATTCAACGAGATGGCGACCCTCCGCCATCTTTTATTGCAGCGAAAAAGCAAAACTGAAATAAAACGCGTATTTTTCATCGCAAAAATATTTCTCCGGTAAAATCATAAGAGTCAAGCACAAGAGATCAGAGATAAAAACATCATGAGTATGAATCCGGCCGCACAAAGCTATTTTGACGAATTCCTGGCGCAGCTGCCGATTGAATCTTCTTACCATTCCCGCCGGGTGCTGGCCGAAGGTTGGGGCGACGGCCCCGCCATGGCGGATGAACTGGGCGCGTTGATCGCGGCCGGCACCAAAACGGCCACCTGTTCCGCGCTGGCAGAATGGGAGCATGACGGCGATGACCTGCCCGAACCTGGCTTGCTGACGGTGGTGCTGGATGGCACCGATGAACCGCTTTGCATTGTGGAAACCAGCGAAGTCAATATACAGCCTTTCAATCAGGTGGAAGCGGATTTTGCCTATGATGAGGGTGAGGGCGACCGCAGCCTGGCTTATTGGCGCAGGGTCCACCGGAAATTCTTCGAACGCATTTTTGAGCGTATTGGCGGGCAATTTAGCGAAGATATGCTGTTGGTGTGCGAGCGCTTTCGAGTGATCTACCCTAAAGACATTGCTTAATGATTATCAAGAGGAAAAAAACATGAAGAGGATAGGCTTGATCGGAGGCATGAGTTGGGAATCCTCCGCCGAATATTACCGCTTGATCAATGAAGCGGTAAAGGAACGGCTGGGCGGGCTGCATTCCGCTGATTGTGTTATGCTCTCGGTGGACTTTGACGAGATCGAAGTACTCCAGCGCGAAACGCGTTGGACCGAAGCCGCTGAACGCATGGTCGCTGCGGCCCGCGCGCTGGAAGCCGCCGGAGCCGATTTTGTCTTGTTGTGTACCAATACCATGCATAAAACCGCCGATGCCATCCAGACCGGCATTTCCATCCCCTTCATCCATATTGCCGATCCGACCGCCGCGCAGATCAAAGCGGCCGGTCTGGATAGCGTCGGGCTATTGGGCACGCGCTTTACTATGGAGAAAGATTTCTACACCGGACGCCTGGTCAAAAAGCATGGGCTGCGGGTTATTCTGCCTTCACAAGCCGACCGCGAGATAGTCCACCGTGTGATTTACGAAGAGCTGGTGCTGGGCATCCTGCGGGAGGAATCGCGCGCGCAATATGTGCGCATCATGGCGGACCTGGTAGAGCAGGGCGCGCAGGGTATCATCCTGGGCTGCACTGAAATTGGACTGCTGGTATCCGCCTCGGACAGTACCGTGCCGTTGTTTGACACTACCCGGCTGCACGCGCTGGCCGGTGTTGAAGCGGCATTGGCGTAATTTGATATACAATTGTGCGAGTAAAAAGATGTATAAACTTGCTCGAATAAGAGGAGTTGAAAGAGATTCATGGAACAGATAACCTGGAAAGATTTTGAACAAGTGGAACTACGGGTTGGCACTATCATGGATGTGGAAGACTTTCCTGAAGCTAAAAAACCCGCTTATAAATTAATGGTCGATTTTGGTGAAGAAATTGGAATTAAGCACTCCAGTGCGCAGATCACCGATTTATATCCCAAGGAAAAGCTGATTGGCAAACAGGTGGTGGCGGTGGTGAATTTTCCGCCCAAACAGGTTGGCCCGTTTATGTCCGATTGCCTGGTGACAGGTTTTTACCGCCCGGATGGCGCAGTCGTGCTGGCTGTTCCAGACGATGAAGTTTGCAATGGCGCCAAGTTAGCATAAATAAAATGCCCACAGATGTGGGCATTTTTTGTGTAAGGATTTGAAAAAATTCTAGTAGATAAAATTAACAAAAGCCCCTTTACTGAATTGATACAGATTGTGATCGCTCAAACTTAGACGCACAATAGCTGCGCCTTGCCAGTCTGAACCATGAGCTTCAATCAACAGGGAATCAGCATCTAGCCATCCTACCGGTTGGATATATGTGACATCGTTATTCTGCAGGGTTTGAGCAACAGCGTTGTTGTCGATTTCAAAATCAATATTGCCGTCGGATAAACTGCCGACGCGTACCACGAAATTGTACTGGTATTCATCGTACGGCGAAGTGCCCACTTCCAGCCAGGCGACATGCTGGTTGTCTGGCGCAAAAGTCGCGTATCCGGACCCCTGGTCGCTGGCTGCTCGCAATGGAAATTGCAGCGTCCAGTGCGTGACCAGGTTGGTGACGGTCATATCGTGATCGCTGTAACTGCTGGACGCGATGCTGCCGGCCATCGTCCGGTCGGGTGATAATCCTTGTAGGCTCTGATCGGTGCCGAGATATTCCGTGCTGGTGCCTGCGGCGATGTCGTAATAATACAATCCCTGGGTAATCGGGAAAAAGATACCCGGTCCGCCAACGCCCCAGCCGCTGGTTGTGTACCACACGCCGCTGGGCTGTCCATCCGCGACCTCAACGAATAGGGGTGCTAAAACCCATTGTTTCAGGTAATCCTGCATTTGATAGACGGAAGTGCTAAAACCGATGTCATTCAGATTGCCAACATATAGAAAGCTGTTCAAGCTATAGTCGCCGAAGGCCACTTCTGAATAAGCAATGGCTTCTTGTCCATTGGAGCCGGCAATTTGTCCCAATGAGTTAAACTTCCGCAATACTTGGGTTTGTCCGTCTCTGGTGAGCATGACGGCCACCTCGGGAGAGTAGGTGGTGTACACCAGGGGAATATCGGCGTTTTCGGAAATCAACTTACCTGCCGGCACAACGTTATCGGCTCCCAGATCGTTGGAATTGTCGATCGAGATCGTGCTGAGATAAGCCTGATCTAGGCCGATTAATTCCAAGCCGTTGGCGTTGTACATATTGACCAGCACGGCGCTGGGCATCAGGTTGGCAGAGATTTGTGTGTTTTTCTGGGCCTCGACATTTGTCTGGTTGGTGGACTGCCCGCTGCAGCCGGCTGCGATTCCCAGACAGATCAGTGTAAAGAGAGTGACAAAGACTTGCTTGGTTTTCATGTTGTCGATCAATTTCCTTTAAAATGTGGAAAGATTTTGTAATACAGATGTAATATTCTAATCGCGTTTGCCCGGCATGAAAATAAAAAAATCCAACGAATACTGATATATACAAAAAAACCGCTCATCGCATCGATGGCGCGAGCGGTTATTAATCTTTAGTGATGAAAGAAAAATTTAGGGGTAAGAAAAATCGACAAAACTGCCGTCGCAGAAATATGCCAGCGTACCCTCCGCCAGGCTGGCGCGCACCAGCACAACATGCCCCCAGTCTGTAGTGCGAGCTTCGATCAACAGGGTTTGATTGTCCAACCAGCCAACCGGTTTCATGAAAGTGATCTGGGGTTGGTTCAAGGCCTGCGCCACGCTGCTGTCTTCGATATCGTAATCTACCGCGCCGTTCAAAGTTTCTCCGACACGCACCACTGAGTGGTAAGTGCTGGGCTCGGCTGCGAAAGACCCGCCTGCTTCCAACCAGGCTGCCAGTTGGCTGTTCGGTGAAAAAACTGTGTAACCGGAGCCGCGCTCGCTGTCTGCGCGCAGCGGGAAAATAATCTCATGCCCGCCGGAGATGTCCGTTATGGTCATGGATTGGTCCGCTTGCGCGTCAAAGGTAGTGCTGCCGGCAAAGCGCATGTCGGGAGAAATTCCCTGGAAATTGCGCCCCGGGTCGAGCGCCTGTGAAATCTGGCTGCTGTTCAGGGCAAAGGCGTACAGGCCGCGCGTGATGGGGAAGATCAAATCCACCCCGCCGATTCCCCAGGCGGCCTGCGTGTACCAAACCGTTTGCGGCTGGTTGGCTTGGGCGTCCACCGCGACCGGCAGCAGGGCTATTTGCATGTTTTCGTCGTTGAAATCGTAAAACGGGGCTGCCGAACCGATATTGTCCAGGCTTCCGGCATAGAGATAGCTGTGCGGCCCTGCCCCATCCACCACGACTTCCGAGAAAGCCAGTGCCGATTGGCCGTTGGCGCCGGCCATGCCGAAAAAAGCGTCCGTTGGGCGCAGCGTGCTGACGCTGCCTTGTCGGTTTACTCGCAGGGATTGTTCCGGATCCCAGCTGTGATAAACCAGGGGGGCGTTGTCACCGGAACCTGCCAGGTGAGCTTTTTGTGCCGTATAACTGCCGATCCCCGGTATATCCAGAGCATAGGCAACCTGCCCGTAGGTGTTGTAAATGATTAAATTGCTGCCGGTTTGCGTGTCCACCAGCACGCCGTTCGGCAGACCATCCGGCTGGGGGACAGCTTCCAGAGTTGGGGCACTTGCTTCAACTGCTGGCGGCGCTGTTTGCACTTCATCCGCGCTTGCGGCTTCAGCCGAATTGCAAGCTGCCAGGTTGATCAAGAACAGCATAAGGATGATGGCCAACCATCCGGTTTTCACTTTCATGAACATTTTCCTCCTGAAAATGAGCTGGATCAAGCGAGTTCGCTTAAAAATACATGGCTTGCATCCGGCGCACACTCCGCATGGTCAATTCTGTTTTCTTGGAACAGCGTTCAGAACCAGACTTCGAGGATTTCTTTATCGGAAAGCAATTTTTGTACTACTTTATCATGTTTTTTTGTGGACCCCAAAACCTCAAAGGTACACACCATCTTATCCCCCTTCTTCTCCTGCTTGGTGTGGTTGATGACCAGGCCGTTTTCCTTAAAGAGGGCCTTGATTTCTTTATACTTATCCCAACTGATCTTAGCGCTGATCTCATAGGTGCGTTCTTCGCTAGAGATCTCTAAATAATCTTCCAATCTTGTAAAGAGCAGCAGGACAATCATGACAATCAGGGCGGTTCCGGTGGCCAGGATGTATTCTCCAGCTCCAGCAGCCATCCCAATCGCAGAAGCAATCCAAATAGTAGCTGCGGTGGTCAAGCCGACCACGCGGCCGCGTTCTTCCAAAATCACACCCGCGCCCAAAAAACCGATTCCGCTGACAACGTTGGCCGCAATCCGGCTGGGATTGGAGCCGTCCGGTCCGGTCATATTGATCGAAAGAATGGTGAACAGAGCCGAACCGACCGAGATCAGGATCAAAGTGCGCAGCCCAACCGCTTTTTTATGGCGTTCGCGTTCAGCGCCGATAATGCCACCCAGAACTAATGCGGTAAGCAGTCTAAAAACGTAATCAACTTCAACAGTCATAAAAAATACCTTAAAAATTTAAAAATATATTAAAAAATTACTTTCGCGTATTATAACAAATACGTCTGATTTAAATAATAAAGAAATATTAATAAACAAAGCCTGCTGGCAAACAGATATGTTCGGAACAGCAGGCTTATATTTATTAATATGTTGCAAATTTATTTGGCCAGGTTATCCTTGATTTCGGTCAGGGTTTCGTTCATGCGGAAGAACAGAATCAGTAATTCACAATAGATGCGCACAACTACCGGGCCGAGGACCAGCATGACCAGGCCGCCCAGGAATGTGCCCACGCCGCCGCCATAACTGCCAAAGCTGGCACCCATGATTACCAAAGCGCTGACTACGGAGACTACCACGCCTATCCAGAATAAAACCTGGATAATTGCGGGGGTAATCATTTTTCGAAACTTTAAAAAGTCATCCATTTTTCCTCCAAAAAAGACTGTTATTTGAAATAATTTATTGCATTTCTCAGTATAGCAAATCGCTTTCTGTAAATCAAATTGTATTAATAACGATTCCAATGTACCCGTGATTCTTCAAACTGAGTACGCGCGTCCTTGTCTTCCGCCGGATATCCAATGTAAATGATATTCAGCGGGTAGATGTCCTCCGGAATATCAAGGATTTCCCGCAGGGTCTGCATGACATCTTCCTTGGGATAAGCGCCGATCCAGACTGTCCCCAAGCCCATGCCGGCCGCGGCAATCAGGATGTTTTCCGAAGCGGCGCTGCAATCCTGCACCCAGAAACGGTAAGCGGATTCGTTTTTGGCAATGGACAGGTTGGCGCACACCACCGCGGCTGCGGGTCTATTATATTTTCCGTAAGCCAGGCTGCTCTGCAGTTTCTCAAGAATGGCTTCATCTGTAACCAGAATAAATTCCCAGGGGCGGCTGTTGCTGGCGGAAGGCGCCGCCATGCCGGCTTTGAGCAGGTCAATGAGGACAGTTTGATCCACTTTACGACGGTCAAAAACCCGGATGCTGCGCCGCAGGAAAATTGTGTCCAGAATGTTGCTCATCTAATTTCGCTCTCGAAAAAATTATTCCTTTACTTTTACATAAATGGAAGAATTACCGTCGTCGCTTTTAACTTCTCGGATTTCAAAGAGTTTTGGAAATCCACGGATCAAGGAGGAAAGCTGGCTGAAACCATAGGTGCGGGCATCAAATCCTGGGTCCAGCTGGCGCAGGTGGTGCCCCAGTGTGCCCAGAAAAGCCCAACCATCTTCCTGTACGGCGTTGTCAAAAGCCTGTTTGAGCAATTTGGTGGGATCCGGAAGCTGCGGCTCTGGTTCCTGTTCAGGTTCTTTCACGCTGGAAGTCCCTTTTCTGCGGGCGACGCGCTTCTTTTCCACTTTTTTGGGAACCAGGTTTTCCGTATATACAAAGACGTCACAGGCGTTCACAAAAGCCCGCGGAGTCTTTTTTTGTCCAATACCCATCACGAAAAAGCCTTTTTCGCGAATACGGGTGGCCAGGCGAGTATAATCGCTGTCACTGGAAACCAGGCAGAAGGCATCTACGGTGCCGCTGTAAAGCAGGTCCATGGCGTCAATGATCATGGCGCTGTCTGTGGCGTTCTTGCCGATGGTGTAGCGGAATTGCTGGATGGGTTGAATGGCATAAGTCTGCAAGGTGTCCTTCCAGCCCCCCATATTGGATGTGGTCCAGTCGCCGTAATTGCGCCGCACAGTGGTTGTGCCGTATTTACTGGCTTCTGACAAGATTTTTTCAATTAAAGAAGGCTGTGCGTTATCGCCATCGATCAGGATAGCCATCCGCCGGTTGCCAATTTGTCTAGTTGATTCAAACATAAAACTCCATCTTAAAATTTATTAGAGGAAAATACCTCTATAGACATTATACACATGCAATAGTTATGTAAGCGTGTATTTCAGTTTGTCTAATCTGATTCTGATACAGGGTTTAGTAATTTGGAAGGGAGTGTTTACCCGCGCATTCAGGACGCGTTGCGCCCATTATTTTTGACCTTCAGCATCGAACGGGTATAACCCAGCCGTACTAATTCCTCATAAGCCTTCATAACATCCTGAGGTACTTCCTGCGTGACCTGGAAACCCATTTGGGGGTAAACCAAAATTCGTTGGAAGTCACCAACCATCACTTGAATAAGTTCTTCCACCGATATGGTTGTGTTAGGATAATCAGAAAAAGCGATTGGCGGGGAGGAAACGTTATAGCTTATTTCTGGCCATACTTTTAAAGCGGTGGCCAAGCTGCGTCGTTCCATATAAGGTTTGTGCACCAGCAGCGCGCTGCGAATTTTGCAGCCTTTGGATTGGAGCAAATCCTGGGTGAATTGGATGTTTTGACCGGTATTGGTGGATTGGTCCTCAATCATGATGTGGTTAAAGGGCACACCCATTTGCCGCGCGATGCGGGCAAATTTACGGGCTTCTGCTTCATGCCACATATTGCGGGTCAAGCGACCCAACCCGCCGGAGCAAACCAACAGCGGTGCCCAGCCTGCCAGCATCAGTTGGGCGGCATGTTCGGCCACGCGTAAATCGTGGCTGCCCATAGCGATAATACAGTCGCAGGCTTCCGGCGGCTGATCAAGCTTCATGTAGTCCCACAATTGTTGAGCAGCTTGAATTTCCGCGGATTGCGCCTGTTGCTTTGCGGAATTTATAGCCACCCCTGTAGTTTGTAAATGAAATAGCCCAGATACTCTTTCATCGCATTGGTGGTCAGCCCCAGGTTGCTGGCACTGGGCATGATGTCGATCAGTTTGCTGATGAAATTATTTTCGTCGCTGGATGCGCTCAGGCTATCGGTAACACTGAAATCAACCGGCAAGGGGGTCACTTCAAAGCCCTGCTTTTCAAAGAGGGCCACTGCGCGGGGCATATGCATGGCAGAGGTGACCAGCAGGATTTGGTTGATATCCTGTTCATCCAGAAATTCCCTGGCATACAGAGCGTTTTCATATGTATTTTTAGATTCTGTTTCCAACCACAGGGCGCTTTCCGGCACTCCCATCTGCATCAGAAGGGTTGCCATATCTTCCGCCGGAGTGGTGCTGCCGCTGCTTAACCACTGGATGTCCCCGCCGCTGAGCAGAATATAAGGCGCTTTGCCTTCTTTATATAACTCTGCGGCATACAAAACCCGGTCACCGGCGCCGTTGATTTCTACAGTCGTGCGTGGAGGGCTGGCTGGTTCGGTTCCGCCGCCTAAAACGACCAATACTTCGCCGGTAGGGATTTCTTCGGGAGGCAGGTATTGCAGCTCCAACGAGCGTGCTAATAAATTGGAAAAACCGGTCGTGCTGCTCAACCACAGCACAATTAATGCAGTGGCAATTAAAATGTTGCTGGTTTTACGCTTGTAGCTGACCAGCAGCGCGATGAACAGCAGCAGACAGGCTAAACCCAGTGGATAGACAAACAACGGTAGAAACTTGGAAAGAAAGATGAACATAGGTTTCCTTCAAATTTTTGAAAATGTAGCCCGATTGTAACATGACCCGTACAGTCATTTTAAAATCGGATAAAATAACAGCCGGAAGCGACAGCGTGCAATTTTACCAGGCTTTATGCGCTGTTTTGATAACTTTCCACATTTTATAAACGAAGGAGAATCATCATTCAATCGCGGGGGGGAGAGGCAGGCGATATCTACGCAGTTTGAAATGAATGAACGTAAGATGGATAAATTCGGTAAGTTGAAAGCGGTCCTGTGGGATATGGATGGGGTTTTGTTGGATTCCCAATCGGCCCATTTTATTGCGTTTCGGGAAGTATTGGCGAAATATGAGTTTGAAGTAACGAATGCAGCATTTAAACCGACCTTTGGCATGACCAACGAGCAAGTCGTCCGCCAAGTGAGCGGCGAGCGTTTCTCAGACAAGGAAGTAGCGCTGATTTGCCGGGAGAAAGATGAGCAATTCCGCCAGGTAATTGCGAAGGAAGCGGTCTTTCTGGCCGGAGTGGAGGATTGGTTGGCGGAATTTAAGCAGGCCGGCATACATCAAGCGCTGGCTTCCTCCGGTTCCTGGGAGAATATCTATACCATCCTGGACGCCCTCAAAGCACGTCCGTATTTTGACGCAGTTGTCAGCGGAGAAGACTGCGCCAGCAAGCCCGATCCGGCGGTGTTCCTGCGCGCTGCTGAAAAATTGGAAGTATCTCCTTCTACTTGTTTGGTCATTGAAGATTCCATTGCGGGCATTCAGGCCGCGGCGGCGGCCAGTATGAAATGCCTGGCGGTGACTACTACCTATCCGCTGGAGAAGCTGCCGCAGACTGACCTGGTCTTGCCGGACCTGGCCGCTTTGAAGGTGGAGATGCTGGTAGAACTTTTCGAGGCATAACCCAACACATAATTAGAAAGAACAGTAAAAACCGACATTCATGCGATGGCGGTTTTTTTTTAATTACCTGTTCTCAACGTATCTTCGGAGGTTATGGATTTACGTACAACGTTCATCTATAATTTAAATAATGACTAAATTGCGTGAGTTACTTGAAGAGTTGAAACTGGTCTTTTCCGGACGCAATTCCATTCTGGATTCCATTCTGCCGCCGCTGCTGTTTGTGCTGGTCAATGCCCTGTTTGGCCTGATGCCGGCGCTGTGGTCGGCGTTTGGCAGCAGCCTGCTGTTCACCCTGCTGCGTCTTATCCGGCGCCAACCAATTGGGTATGCGCTATTGGGTGCCGGGGCAACTGCGCTGGCGGGAGGACTGGCCCTGCTGTTGAAGCGTGCCGATGCTTTCTTTCTGCCCAGTCTGGTGAATGGCGCGCTGACCGTGCTGGTGCTGCTGCTCAGCCTGGTCTTCAAGCGTCCGGCTGTGGCTTTCACCAGTTCCGTCACGCGCCGCTGGCCGTTGGAATGGTATTGGCAAGAGCGTGTCCGCCCGGCTTACAGCGAGGTAACTGCTATTTGGGCGGTATATTCTGTTCTCAAACTGGCGCTGCAATATTATTTCTACCGGCAGGGGCAGACCAACGCCCTGGCGGTGTTCAATCTGGTCAGCGGTTGGCCAACCTTGATCCTTCTACTGGTGGTCAGCTATCTTTATGGACTCAAGCGCCTGAAGCAGTTGGGTGGGCCCAGCGTGGAGGAATTCAAGCAGGGCACGCCGCCTCCCTGGCTGGGCCAGCAGCGCGGTTTCTGATCTCACCAATGGTGTATCCTATCTTCTATTTAACCTATGCTGGATTATGTTAATATTAAAGCTGATCTGATCTTTTTATGGAGGCAAGCATATGTCTGACATCGTTAAAACAATTTACACGGGTGTTGTGGAGGGGGACCGGGATCAGGTAGTGAACGGGGTTGAACAAGCACTAAGCGAGCAAGTCAGTGCGGAAACAATTTTAAAGCAGGGTATGATGGCGGCTATGGGCGAAGTTGGCCGTTTATTTGAAGAAGGGGAATATTTTGTGCCGGAATTGTTGGTGGCGGCGCGCGCCATGCAGGGCGGCATGGATATCCTGCGGCCGCTGCTGGTGGCGGAGGATGTGGAGCCGGTCGGCAAGGTGGTGATCGGTACCGTTAAGGGCGATTTGCACGACATTGGTAAGAACTTGGTCAGCATGATGATGCAGGGGGCCGGTTTTGAAGTGACCGATCTGGGCACTGACGTCACTCCGGAGAAATTTGTGGATGCAGTCAAAACCAGCGGCGCCCAACTGGTGGCCATGTCGGCCCTGTTGACGACCACTATGGCCAATATGCCAGCCACCATCGAAGCTTTCAATCAGGCGGGTTTGCGCGACAAGGTCAAAATCATGATTGGCGGTGCACCTGTCACCGATCAATTCGCGCAGAAAATCGGCGCAGATGGTTACGCATCGGACGCCAGCCAGGCTGCTAAACTGGCGCTCAGCCTGACCGCTTAATTGACGGCGATGACTGTGCCGTTGGTCAGTGGCTGCAGCATGCGGCTTTCCAACCGGAAGACGGAAAAAGGCATACCCGCGGCTGCCCACACCTCATCGTAATCCAGCAGGTCCTGGTCGATGTAGGTTTCCATTTTGGTTTCGTGCGCTACCGGCGGAACACCGCCGATAGAAAAACCGGTAACTTTCTTTACAAAATCAGCGTCCGCTTTCTTGATCTCGATTTTTAGTTCGCTGGCGACTTTTTCAACATTCAGGTTGTTCTTGCCGCTGACTAAAAAGAGCAGTCCCTGGTCTTTGTTGCGGAATACTAGTGATTTGACGATCTGCCCGATTTCACAGCCGATGGCGTTGGCGGCTTCCTGGGCAGTTTTAGTGCTCTCGGAATATTCCAGGATATCCACTTTGAGCCCAAATTGCAACAGGTAATCTTGAACGATTTTGGATTTCTTTGAAAGTGCCATTGTTTAATCCTCTAGGTTGATAGTCCAAATTGCATTTTATTATACTCAAAACCTTTTTAACCAAAAACCGCTGCCGGTTGGCAACGGTTGGCAAAGGAGCGGGGAGGGAGGGATTCGAACCCTCGGTCGAGTTTAACCCCGACAACCACTTAGCAGGCGGTCCCAATCGTCCACTCTGGCACCTCCCCATGTCTAGAAATTTGATGGCTTAGGCGGAGGGAGAGGGATTCGAACCCACGGTGAAGCTTTCGCCCCACACCTGTTTTCAAGACAGGCGCCTTAAGCCACTCGGCCATCCCTCCTGGTCATCAACTCCAGCAAGGATAAAAATTTTAACACAAAATGCCGTACAAGACAGTATTAAGTTTATTTCTTTTTTGGATTTTCCGGAACGCGTATGATGATCACGGATGCGTTGTCGTGCCCGCCTTTTTTTAGCGCGCAGTAAACCAGCCGTCGGGCAGCCTGATCCCATCTGCGCTTGAGTAGATTATCTTTGATTTCCTCATCTGTCAGCAGGTCGCTGATCCCGTCGCTGCTTAATAGCAATATATCGCCAGTTTCCAGCTGCATACCCTGCAAATTGCGCATTTCTTCCTCTGTATCAACAGCATCCGCATGGATGCGCAGATCCACATGGATGGGTTCGATTGATCCCAGATAGCGGATGAGCACATGCGCCAAAGGATGTGCCCGCGATATTTTTGTCTCTCCTGAGCGCCCAGCTTCCGATAATTCTTCCAGCCAGGTATGGTCAAAGGTGAGTTGTTTGATATTGCGGTTGTGCAGCAGGTACAGACGCGAATCACCAATGTTGGCCATGTACAGGCTGTGCCCGATAACCAACGCGCACACACAAGTTGTCCCCATCCCTTTTTGGCTCTCGTTGTTCTGGGATTGCTGGACAATTTCTTGGTTGGCAGTGATAAAAGCTGCCTCCAATAAGCCTTCAGGATGGTTGAGGTCTGTGCAGGTCTGCACGCTGGCGGCAATGCTTTCAACCGCGATGCGCGAGGCTACTTCTCCAGCCCGGTGCCCGCCTACGCCGTCTGCCAAAATGGCCAACAGGACCGATCGCGCGTCCGGTTGGGCACTGCTGAAAGGTTGCACCAGGATGTGATCCTCATTGTTTTCTCGCACCAGCCCTCTGTGGCTGAATTGCACGACTTCCAGATGAGCTGTGTGATTTGGCTGTAGGAATGTTTCAGTATCCATCTTCGCCTTTTAGTATATCTTCCCAATCTTATACCGGAATGTGAGCGAACCAATCCGGACCAGGTCGCCATTATGCAGCAGTAGACCGGCGCTGGAAACAGGCGCGTAATTCACCCAGGTTCCGTTTTCCGAGCCAAGGTCCGCAATTTTCACGGAACCGCGTTCGTTTTTGATCAGCAGTGCGTGCTGGGGGCTGACGGCTGGGTCATCCAAAACAATGCCGGCTTGCGCACTGTCGCTGCCGATGATCGTTTTAGGAATTTCTAAAATGATTTCTTTCATGTTTCCGGGTGCGGGTGTCTTCCCCGCCCAAATTAAACGCGGAGCGGTATCGCGCGGGTTTACCGCGGCGGTATTCTGCTGGCTGTTGGTTTCGGAGTAATAATCCGTTTCCAGCGCTGAACCCAAGCCTGGTACGCTTTGCAGCATGGGGTCATCCAGTCCGCCTGAACTGCCTGAAATGTTCTGGTTGCGCCGGTTTTCTACCCAGCGTCTGCGCAAGCGCAATCCTGTTAACAGGGAACCTGTGGCGGCAACCACCGCCAACGGGATCCAACCACCGCTATTGATAAATTTAAGGATTGACACAAACCAATTTGGGTAAGGGGAAGCTACAGTGATCAGGATGGAAGCGGGCGGGCTTATATTGCGAAACCCCAGGATGTCTTCTACTTCTACTGCTACCAAATGCTCACCGCTGTAGCGGTATTCGTCTAATTGCCAGCCGAAATAATCAAAAGGATCTTCGGTGTTTTCAACCAGCACCTCCCCATCCACGTAAAGACGTGAGGCGCGCAGCTGCCGTTCATATCCATCTGGGAATGTAATGGAGGCCTGTAGCGTAATCACGCTGGGCTGCAGAATTTTCCCTTCCGTCCCTTCGGCATACACTCGATCGATCTGCGGCGGCAGGTTGATTAACACGGCCGTAGGCAGATTTAGGTCAATAGTAAATTGCGTCTCCGGCGTCTCGGCGGTCAGGTTGCCGTAGCTGGCAACCGCCTTGATGGTATGGGAGCCGCTTTGGCTGACGGTGGAGGTGTAACGCAGACGATAAATGTTTCGCATACGGCCCACATATTCTTCCGGGTCAGGCGCGCTCAGTTCTTCGGTGTAAAACAGGAATTTACCACCGGTAGCAGTAGCTAACTGATTCAGGTATTGCAGCGCGGGTGCGTTGGCGGCCGTGTCCGGAGCCACCAGCCAGACATTTACAGGTACGCCAATTTCCTGCGCGCGTGCTTGCAGTGCTGCAATTTTGTCCAGGTCCTGGTCCAACGGTAGGGGTGTGATGTACAGAATGGCTTGTTTGCTTTGAGCAACCAGGCTGGGTTTGGCGGCTACATCTAACGCATTGGTCAGGCTGACCAGGTCCGGCTCGAAGTTGAACAGGTTGGGGTTGTAATTCTGTAGGATATTGGTAAATGAAGTTTTTTCCTGAGACTTTTCAACCAGAGTGCCTTCGTTGCTGGTCAGGCTGTATTGGTTGGCAGCGGTGCTTTGAATAGCGGTTATCCAGGAAGCGATGGTGTAGATAGTTTCTTCATAGCGGGTGGGAACGGAGGTATTGGTACGGTTGCTCAGGGTTGCGCCCAGATTAAGCGCGATGATGGTATGCAGTCCGGGCTCAAGCTGCTGCACTTCATTTACCGTCCGCTGCACGCCATCCTCGAAAACGCTGAAATTATCCAGATCTAAACCAGGAACAAATTTACTTTGGCTGTCGGAAGCATCCAGGAATAAGGTGATCTTGGGGAACTGTGATAAGTCCGGTGTACTCATGCTCAGGTTTAAGCTGCTTTGTGCCTGAATAGGGCTGGCAGATATCAATACACTGGAGAGGCATAGTGCTAAGAGGGATAGCGTTTTAATGACTTTTTTAAAGAGAAACATCATGTTTATTTTAATGGCTTTTACTCAGTTGAGTGGAAAGGTAGGTTGGCGCATGAGTGAGCGCACAAATAGCCTAGGGGTAGATCCCCAGGCTATGCAAGGCGTCCAGGCAGGGTTGAAAGTCTTGATGATATTCCAGACAGGTGTAGAGATCGTCAATGCCATCGTCTTTCCTGCCCATGGCAATCTCAGCCATGCCGCGCCAATAATAACTTTCCTCAAGCGCGGGTTCATCGTCTCGTACCATTTCGATGGAATTTTTGGTGGCTTTTTCAATCACATCGCTGTAACGGCCGGTGTAGTAATAAGCCAGGAAAGGACCAGTTTCGTACCACAGGATGCGGTAGGGAATGGTGGAATCATTTGGCAGGGCGTCATACATGGCAAAGGCCTGGTCATAAGCTTGGGCTGCCCCGCTGTAATCCCGCAGCTGCACCAGGTTGGTGCCGTAGTTGAACATGGCGAAAAATTGGTCCACGCCGTCTGTTTGGTAAATTTCCTCCTGCGCTTTATTGAGGGCATTCTGGTAATTTTGGTTTATATCTCGGTTACTGCCCAACAGGTTCAACACGTCATTTTTTTTATTGGAGGGGTAAACCACCATATACAGGTAATTAAACGAGCGCCATTCACTCAGCAATGTGTCGTATGGCTGGATATAATCCGGTTCAATGTAGGAATCCTGCGCGATGAAATATCCTTCAGCATCGTTGTACCCATTTAAGACTTGATAATGACCCATCCAGGTGATGTTGTAGTTGATGTCCCGGAAGGTAGGGCCTTTCTCAACGATGACCGGAAAACCGGCCGCGATGATGTGCTTGAGGGTTTCCAAATCGCCGCCTACCCGGATGAGCATTTCAAGTCCGGCTTCTTCTTCGCTGTAATCCTGCAGTTCATACGGCATGATGTTCTTATCTTTGTTATAGGTCCTCACACCCTGTGCCACATCGTCATGGGTGCCCTCCCAACCCCAATATGAAAGGACCATGGCCAGATTGGCTGGGCCGCAATAATTCCAGCGGTTGTGTTGGGAAAAATAAGTGTCGATATCGATCGTGTATGCTAATGGAATGGGCGCCAGCGTGGCCGTAGGCGTCGCGGTTTGCAGCGGGCGGGTTGGCTCAGGCGTCATACTGGCGATTTGCGGACTGGGAATGATGAGTGTGCCTTCAGAAGAGATTTGGTCGGATGAAAAAGCCACTTCCTGGGGTGGATTCAACAAAACGCGTACCCGGCCGGTCCATTGCATTAAATGCCAGCCCAGCTTCTCTTGAAAGGTTGGGTTTAGGAGAAGGGAGTAGCTCAGGACGGTCAAAGCTGTGAAAATGGCGATGGTGATGATCAGCCAACGTTTGGACATGGTGGCATTATAACATTCAGACGGTAATACGACAAGAATAGTCCAAATTATACTTTGCGAGCCACTACAACCAGGTTTTCGCTTTCGGTTGGCTGGAAATCCTCGTCGGACATGGACCCAAAACATTTAATTTCGTTGAATCCACTGTCTTCCAGCAGTCCGGTGAGCACGTCACGTTTGAGCGGGTAGAGCCTGGTGGAAGAGATGCGCTGCTGCCAGCTTTCTTCCCCGTTTCGAACGAGGCGCACGATATTGAACGTGAGCAAGCCATCATGATCGAAGTCATAGAACCTGAGAAATATCCATTCGTTCAATCCCTCATGGCGGCCTTGTGGATTGAGCCAACGCTCTTTGTTTTTCAGCACCGCGTCAAAATTCCGATTTTGGAAGATTAAATATCCGCCTGAATTCAGACAATTGGCCATATCCCATAGGGTGGTTTGGATCAGTTTGGTGGAAAGCAGATGCGGCAGCGCATTGCCCAGGCTGGTGATCACGTCATAAGGGAATTCTGGCTCATTGAATAAGCTTGCGTTCAAATTACCAAACGAAGATTCTTTAAAATTAACCCGCACGCCGGCTGCACGGGCGTTTTCAGAGGCTTTTTCCAACATCTTAGGGCTGAGGTCGGCTCCACTGGTTATAAAGCCCTGTTTCGCCAATTCAATGGCGTGCATACCGCTGCCGCATGCCACATCCAAAATACGAGCTCGCCGCTCCAGGTGCGCTTCAATGCGCAGCAGATATTGGCGTAAAAAAGGGATTTCAAGAGCCAGGCGCGACTGCCAATTGATAAAGCGGTCATAATCCTGGCTGAACTCATTGTAAAATTCTCTGTTCATTTGCCTTGCTCCAACTTACGATTGGCTGGCAGGCGTGGAAGCGGGGAGAGCTCAATTGTCGAGGGTGACCTGGGAGCCTATGGCTATTATTCTACCAGCCCAAAGCGTAATGCCAATACCGCAGCCTGGGTGCGGTCATCGACATCCAGCTTCTCAAGGATGGCGCTGACGTAGTTACGCACGGTTCCTTCGGAAAGGAATAGCGTCTGGGCGATTTCCGCGTTAGCCATTCCCTGAGAGATCAGTTTGAGAATTTCTTTTTCCCGGTTGGATAAATTCTCTCCCAGGTTTGAATCTCCGGGCATGGCTTGTTTGGAGAGCTGTTTGAATAACTTGCCGGCTACTTTAGAATCCACGGGTGTGTTACCGCCTGCGATCTCTTCAATCGCCTGCACCAGGGCCTCGCGCGAAGTATCTTTGAGCAGGTATCCATCGGCACCGTTGCGAATGGCGTCAAAAAGCCATGCGTCTGCGTCGTAGGTGGTAAGCACCAGAACTTTGACTTCAGGGTATTTTTCCTTGATGGCTTTGGTGGCGTGGATGCCGTTCATGATTGGCATTTTTAGATCCATTAAAACCACATCCACCGGATGGGTCTTTAGGAGCTCTAATGCTTCCATACCGTTATTGGCGATTCCGACGACCTGCAAATCCTCCGAAGTACTCAGAATGGCCTTTAATCCCTGGCAAACAACTTCCTGGTCGTCACAAATGATTAGCTTAATCATATTTCATCTCTAAACAGATATCGATCTCTGTTCCTTTATCTTTGTCGCTTATGATGTCGAAAGTCCCGTCGAACATCTCAATGCGCTCGCGCATACCGCGGATTCCCAATCTGTCCTTTTTAACCTTGTCCGGATTAAATCCTTTACCGTTATCCTGAATAATCAGTCTAATGTGATTGTCTTCCGTGAATAGATGGACACTGGACTGGCTGGCATTGGAATGTCGCAGGATATTCTCAAAAGCTTCCTGCACGGTGCGGTAGATAGAATGGCTCATGTCATCAGGCAGTACATCCAAACCTTTTTCCAAATCGAATTTAACACTGAATCCGCCGCGCTCCGCAACTGAAAGTCCCAGGTTGCGAATAGCCTGCGTCAGGCCATAGGCTTCCAATTCGGATGTGCGCAAATCAACCAGCGCGCGTCGTGTTTCGGCCAGCCCATTCTTGGTGTTTACCAAAGTTTGCCCCAGTAATATTTTGGCCTGATCCGGATCGCGGTCAAACAGCGCTTTAATGGCTTCCAACTGTACGGAGGTGCTGCTCAGGGTATGGGCCAGCGTATCATGCAGTTCACGCGCCAGGCGGTTGCGTTCCTGTGTCTGGGCCAGTTTTTCACTGGTCAGCGCATATTTCTGCAGTTTTTTGTTTGCCTCAATCAATTGATCATGCTGGCTGCGCTGCAGTGTGACCAGACTATTTTCAATCCATCCAACAATGCCCAGGATCACGCTCCGGGCAAAACTGCCCATAAAATCCGAGAGAATAGAAAAGGTATCTCGTTCTGCCAAGGGATTTTTTGGAATAATTGATGTGTCAATGATGTTTATGCTGTTATTTTGTTCTAAAATCATGGGGATAAAATCGACCAACAAGATGACCAAGCAGTAAATTAGCACATCCCGCATGGAATATTGCCAGGCGATAAAGACCAGGGGGATGATCAGAAAAAAAATTGCATCCCAGCGGAAAAGGGCTGGGGCTGTATCTGGCACCATGCGCCTCAACGATAACGAAAATATATGCCGGGAAAATATCGTGATCAATGCAATGGAATACAAAATAACCAGCAGGGTCTTTTTGGTGATATGGTCTTCAACTTTTTTAATGGAAATGGTGATCAGGATCGCGGCCATCAAGGCGACTGAAGCAAAGGATAGATAATCCACTTCGTCAATTTCGAAGTAATTGTTGCGCAGGGAAAACCTGGGGGAAAATGAGCTTAATAAAAGGAAGAGTATCTGGACAATTATTGACCAGCGCAAGATTTGAATGACCCGGCGATCGATGCTTTCATTAACCATAAGTGCATATTAACACATATTAATATTCTTTAAGGGGTGATAGCAGTCATATTGAGCCATGATTGATTTCATATTATTTATTTACATGGAACATATGTCATTTTTACAACAAACCCTTATGATAATAAACCGGGATCGTTTATGATTCCCTGTACACTATACGATAGGAGAAATTAATAATGGATATGGAAAAAATAAAGACAAATATCGTGAGTTTCTATAACTCTCGAAAAAAACTTGTCTGGATCGTTGGGGCAGTGCTGGTGGTGGTAATTGTGGCCATGATTGCACTTCCGAATGGCTCTGACGCTACCGCTGAGACGGAAGTGTCTTATGGCCAGGTAACGCGAGGTGGTCTTACTGAAACCATCGATGTGGTGGGCACACTGGAAGCTATTCCCTCAGCGACCTTGACCTGGCAGTCCGGCGGTATCGTGGACAGCTTCGATGTCAAGGTTGGTGATAAGGTTTCCAAAGATGATGTATTAATGACACTGACGGAGAGCACGCTGGATGCTTCTATCCTTGAAGCGCAGTCCAGTTTACTGGATGCGCAGACCACTTTGGATAATTTAAAGAGTGCCAATACAGATCTGTACACGGCTGCCCAAACCCTGGCGGATGCGGAATATGAATTGAAGCAGTACAAATCCGACCGCGATTACAACAATACCAAGGGTGCTTCCGATGAGGCTATTGATACAGCCCGTGCGGCATATTATGCTGCCAAGCAGGTTTTGTGGGAAAAGCAAGCTGCTTATGAGGCTTTATCAGATTTAGAATCTGATGATCCCGAAAGAGAAGCCGCCTATGAAGAACAGAAAGCCGCGATTGAAGCGCAGAATAAAGCCTTAAGCAATTTGAATTACATTTTAGGGGTTTATTACAATTATGATGTCGAGACCGACTTCATTGAATACGATGCGGCTTTGGCTGCTGTTGAAGAAGCACGCGTGGAATATAACCGCTATCTGGATCAGAGCCAGGAAATTGCTGCGGCGGAAGCTTCTGTGCAGGCTCTTGAAAATACCATCGCCACTGGCAAGATTATTGCGCCTTTCGATGGAACTATCACGCAAATTGATGCTGTCGCCGGCGATTTGATCACCAGCTATTCAGACTCTGATAATACGACAGCTGCACTGACCATCAGCAATCTGGATAACCTCATGGTGGAAGTGTCCATCTCTGAAGTGGATATCAACAAGATAGCCGTTGGACAGCGCGCGGTCATAACCTTTGACGCTATTTCCAACAAAGAATATTCCGGTTACGTATCTTCCATTTCTTCCTCCGGTTCAGAAGATGATAACAGTGTGGTCCAGTTCTCTGTTTGGGTGAAAGTGGATGACGCGGATGAACAAGTCAAGCCTGGCTTTACCTCTGTGGTTAGCATTGTGACGGCTGAAGTGGAAGATGCCTTGTTAGTTCCTTATGACGCAGTAGTCAGCCGCGATGGTTCATATATGGTTGTTCTGGCCGACAATTCTGGCAACACCACCATGGTGCCTGTTGAAATTGGTGCAACCTCCGATTTGTATGCTGAAGTTACCAGCGGTGACCTGGAAGAAGGTGACCAGGTAGTACTCTACAGTTCAGATAGCTCATCCAGTATGTTTGGTGGAATGATGATGATGAGCGGCGGTGGTGGCGGTGGTGGCCAACCCCCATCAGGTGGCGGCGGCGGACCTCAATAGAGAAAATGATGGTAGGTGAAAAAATGAAAAAAAATGTTGTGGAAGTTAAGGACCTTGTTAAAACCTACCAGATGGGTGATATCCAGGTAAACGCACTACGCGGACTTTCAATGTCGGTAAAAGAAGGTGAAGTGATTGCGATCATGGGCCCTTCTGGATCAGGTAAGTCAACTCTGATGAATACTTTGGGCTGTTTGGATCGCCCAACGAGCGGAACCTATATTCTTAACGGTGAAAATGTTCAATCAATGGAAGATGACCAATTAGCAGATGTGCGCAACCGGCAGGTGGGCTTTATTTTTCAGTCCTATAACCTGTTATCGCGTACCACTGCGGTTGCAAATGTCATGCTGCCCTTGCGATACAAAAGAAATAATGGACATGGTGATCCGAAAAAGATTGCTGAGGAGCTGCTCACTAGAGTGGGCCTTGAAGATCGTATGAATCACAAGCCCTTTGAAATGTCCGGCGGCCAGCAGCAGCGTGTAGCTATCGCGCGTGCATTGGTAAACAATCCGGCTATTATCCTGGCGGATGAACCCACCGGCAACCTGGATTCCAAATCTGGCAAGGAGATCATGGACCTTTTACTCGGTTTGAATGAGGAAAGAGGCGTCACATTGATCATTGTGACCCATGATCCCAAAATTGCTGCGCTCACGGAGCGTACAGTCAGAATCTTAGATGGAAGGGTCGAAAATGAATAGCTGGAGAGTATTAAAAGAGGCCGTCGAGAGCCTGGCATCAAACAAGCTGCGCACTGCACTGACGATGCTGGGTATCGTTATCGGTGTGGCTGCAGTGCTCTCCATGACGGCAATCGGCGAGGGCGCCTCCTCATCTATCACCAGTTCGATTGAATCCATGGGTACTAATTTGATTTATATATCCAGGACATACTCGGACAATAACAGCAACCCGCAGGCATTAACGCTGGCGGATGCGGAAGCCCTGGTAGAATCCGGTGGAGCACCTTCTGTTTTAGCGGTGGCACCTTCGGTGAACACTTCTCGAACAGTCGTATATGGTGATAATAGTACTTCGACCACGATCATCGGTGTGACACCTGACTTTGCAACAGTTCGCAATAAAACTGTGTCCACAGGCCGCTTCATTAGTGAAGCGGATATCGATGCCAATTCGACTGTAGCTGTATTAGGCAGCGATGTGGTTGATGATTTGTTTGGGGCAAGTGTTGGTGTAATCGGCCAAAAGATCCGCATAGGCAACATGCTCTATGAAGTGGTCGGAATATTGGAAGCTTCCGGTGGTACTGCAATTGGATCGTCGGATGATCAAATTATCGTTCCAATCACAACCGCATTTTCCCGTCTGGTGGCGCGTTCAAATGCCAATGACGAGGTAAATATGATTTCAGTTTCGGCTGTGGATTCGGAATCCATTGATAGTGCAGTCAGCGAAATTTCCTCGATCCTGCGCTCCAGGCACAGCATCAGCTCGGATGAAGATGATGATTTCAGTATCCTGTCTCAGGAGACAATGACTGATGCAGCCTCATCGATCACCGGTGTGTTGACGATCTTCCTAGGCGGCATCGCGGCAATCTCACTGTTGGTTGGCGGTATCGGCATCATGAACATTATGCTGGTATCGGTGATCGAGCGCACAAAAGAAATTGGTTTGCGTAAAGCAGTGGGTGCCAGGAACAATGATATTTTGATGCAGTTCATGACCGAGTCACTCATTATTGGGTTGATCGGTGGACTCATTGGGGTTGTATTGGCTTATGGTTTGGCAGGGCTCATCAAGAATATTGCTGCAGCATCAAGCTACAGCCTGAATCCGGAAATTACATTCGGTTCAATATTGATGGCAGTCGGTTTCTCCGTTGCGGTAGGTTTGGTCTTTGGTATCTACCCGGCCAGCCGTGCTGCGAAACTGGAACCGGTGGAAGCACTGCGGACAGAATAAATAAGGTCGCCGGCAAGGCGTTTAACGCCTTGCCGGTCGATTAAAAGAAATGGGTTGATTTATATGGAAAAAGAAAATAAATTTGGTAACTTCTTAGCGACCCACAAAAAGTTGTTCTGGATTATCGGCAGTGTTCTGCTAGTACTGATTCTGGGTTTCACGGTGATACTACCTATGTTTAATCAGGACGATAGTGAAATCCAATTACAGTTCGGAACGGTGACCGTCGGCTCAATTACAGAAACAGTAGATTCCTACGGAACACTGGAGGCACAGCCTTCACAAAGATTGGTTTGGAATTCAGACGGTGTTGTGGGTGAGTTCACCATCAGTGTGGGTGATTTGGTCCAAAAAGGAGATGTTCTCATGGAACTTGAACCCTCCTCTCAGGACACTGATATTCTGAATGCGTACACAGAGATTCTGGATGCGCAGGAGACACTTGACCTGTTGGTTAACACGGACATCGATTACCAGGATGCTTTAAATACTGTGGTTTACGAAGAAAAAATGCTCATCAATAAACATGCTGATAAACTGGCTTGGAATTATGGGCAGTCCTCAGAAGAAAGAGTTGACGCTGTGTGGGATAACTACTACGCAGCTCGCGCTGAAGTCTGGGTGTTGGAAGATACTTACGACGCGGTGAAATCACTGGATGAAAATGATCCCGCGCGCGTTGAAGCTTATGAAGATTTACAGGACGGTAAATTAAAACGCGATAGCTTACTGCGTGCGCTCAACCAGATTATCGGCATTCCTTTTGATATCGCTGTGGAAACGGATTTCATTGAGTATGATCAGCAGGTTGCAGCAGTAGCTGAAGCCAGAGTAGCGTACAACCGCTATGTCGATCAAAGCGAAGAAATCAGTGCTGCACAGGCACAAGTTCAGGTCCTGCAAAATAAGATTGATGAAGCCAAGATAATTGCTCCCTTTACTGGGACGGTGACTGCTATTTCCACGGTGGCCGGCGAATTAGTTGATAGCCAAACTGTGGCAGTGCGCCTGGATAATTTGGACAACCTGCTCGTCAGAGTGAATGTTGGACAGGATGATATCAACAAGATCCAAGTTGGGCAGGAAGCGGTCATTACATTTGATGCGATTGCCAAGAAAGAATACACCGGTTTTATCCAAACAATTTCATCTTCAGGCGAGGCCAATTCCAACGGCGTGGTTCAATATGCCGTTGATTTGAAATTGGAAGATGCGGATGAAGATGTGAAACCCGGTTTTACCGCTGTGGTCAGCATCTTGGTCGATCAGGCTGAAGATGCCTTGTTGGTGCCCAATCAAGCTGTGACAACTGCTGAAGATGGTTCAGATGCTATTGCCCTCGTTGGTGATGATGGCAGCATCAACATGGTTGCAGTGGAAGTTGGCGCTAAATCGGATGTTTACACGGTTGTTACCGGGGAAGGCATTGGAGAGGGCGATGAGGTGGTCATATTCAATTCAACGACGTCCTCCAGTCAATTTGGCGGCATGGGCGGCGGATTAGGCGGCGGCGGTATGTTAGGCGGCGCTATGCGCGGCCTCCGCTAAGCGCTAAGATTTTTGTAGTACCACTATTACACGAATCAAAAAGAGGCTGGAGTTTTCTCCAGTCTCTTTCAGAAATTTATATTTATTTCAGGAAATTTGGATTTATTCATTAATTTGATAAAGGATGAGGAATGAGCAAAGCATTTAATACAGTCATGATCATCTTGCTGGTATTGGGAATAATGGGGATTGTTTTAGGAATCACAGTAGGCCTTTATCGCAATGATCAATTGGCAAAAATGCAAGCGGCGGTTCAACATAACCAGAATTTGGACGATCAATCATCTGGAGGATATCCATCCGGCGCTGAAACTGATGGTTTGACAGATCTTCTGTTGAACGGGAATTTACATACGATCCTACTGGGAACGGGTACTTTTCTTACGATGATCAGTGTAGGGATTTTCCTGATTTCCATCAGGAAGCAAGTAAATTAGAAAAAAAGAGACCGGTCTCACCGGTCTCTTTTTTTTACTCACGCCAATAACCCCGCCAAATTTTTTGTATATCTCTTGATGTGATAAATGCGCTGGGGTCGCTTTCTAAAACAGTTTTCTGTACTTCTGGAGCAAATTTCCGCTGTACGCTGCATTCCAAAATTTCAACGCTGCCGTCTTTCCCACGTGCGGGGATTTCCGTGACGGCGTGCCCCTGGCTGCGTAATTTTTCGGCCAGTTCCTGACCACGCAATGAGCTAATGATGGTCATATTAATAAAACCAAAAGCCAGTCGTTTTTCAATGTTCATGCCGATTACATTGCCGGTGGCGAAACCAATTGAATAGGCCAGAATTTTTATCGGGTTGCTAAGGTCGTTCATGACGGAGCCCAGTGCAACCACGAAGAGCATGGTCTGTAATACGCCCAGGATCCAGGTGATTGAACGCATGCCGCGCATAACAGTCAGCATCCGCACTGTATCCAGGGCCATGTTAAGCACGCGTGAAATGAATATAAATCCGGCAACTACCCAAATATTTTGTGTCGCTAAAAATGCTTCCATAATCAATCTCTCAAATGTGTATATTAGTCTTGTTTTTCATTTTCTTTAAAAGCAGGCAGATACATCTTGTTCATGTACTCTTTAATCATCCGCCGGGTATTGAATTGCCATGAAAGAGAACGCATATTTTCTTTGATCTTGCCAATCCACTGCGGGGACGCATCTCCCATAGAGCGCGTTTGGTAATAAAGCGGGATGATCTCGTTTTCCAGGGTGTTGTAGAGGCTGGCCGCATCCACTTCATCCTGTTTGTTAGGGTCATCATAATCCGTGTCATTCCCGATAGCCCAGCCATTGCTGCCGTTGAATCCTTCCCGCCACCAACCATCCAGTACAGAGAAATTCAGGGTGCCGTTTAAAGCGGCTTTCATGCCGGATGTCCCGGAGGCTTCATTCGGCCGGCGCGGCGTATTCAACCATACGTCCACACCCTGCACCAGCAGGCGGGCAATGTTCAGATCATAATCTTCCAGGAAGACAATGCGCCCGGCGCTGCGCGGGTCTTTGGCCATGCGATATACCTTCTGGATGATCAGTTTTCCGGGTTCATCAGCCGGATGAGCCTTACCGGCCAGGATGATCTGTACCGGCCGGTCCTGATCGTTGATCAAACGCAGCAGCCTTTCATAGTCGCTGAAGAGCAGGTCTGCGCGTTTGTATGTTGCAAAACGGCGCGCGAATCCAATGGTCAGGGAATATTGATCCAGCATAACGCCGTCCACCAACACCTGACTGGCGGCGCGCTTGCCGCTCTGCCAGTGGCTGCGGGCGTTCTCGATGGCGTAATTGATCAATTTACGCTTCAGGTGGCGCTTGACGTCCCAAAGCTCCAGGTCGGGGATTTGCTCCACTCGTGTCCACAGGTCCGGATCATCCATGTGATCCATCCAATCCATGCCTAGGTAGCGGTCAAACAGCAGCCGGATGCGGCGCGCTAGCCAGAAACTCATATGCACGCCGTTGGTGATACTTTGGATGGGCACGTCCTTCGCTTCGCGTTCCGGCCAAAGGAAGTTCCACATATCGCGTGCCACTTCACCGTGCAGTTCGGAGACGGCGTTACAGCGTTCAGAAAGGTGCAGCGCCAAAACCGGCATGCTGAAGGTCTCTCCCCAGGATTGGGTTTGCTTGCCCAGCTCAATGAATTGGTCGCGGGTCAGGTGCATTTCTTCCCAATAGCTGGGGAAGAATTTATCGATCAACCAGATGGGAAATTGGTCATTGCCTGCCGGCACTGGTGTATGGGTCGTAAAGATGTTTGTGCTGCGCAATTTTTCGACTGCTTCTTCAAATTTCATACCCCCGGCGACCTGCTCGCGCACATTCTCCAGCGTCAGGAAGGCAGAGTGGCCTTCGTTCATATGCCATAAATCTGGATTGTAGCCCAATAGACGCAGCGCGCGCACGCCGCCCATACCCAGCAAAATTTCCTGCGAAATCCTGATCTCCAGGTCGCTGCTGTAAAGCCGCGAAGTTAAATGGCGGTCGTTGGTCTGGTTTTGCGGAATGCTGCTGTCTAATAGATAAAGCGGGACACGCCCAACCTGCAGCATCCAAATGCGCGCGAAAACGGTCCGTCCGGGCAGGTCAACCGAAACGGTCAGCGGTTTGCCGTCTTTACCGGTCAGGGCAATAATGGGCATCTCTTCGAAATTGAAGTGATAGTAACTGGTTTCCTGCCAGCCATCTTCGGTGATTTTTTGAACGAAATAACCCTGTTTATAAATGAAACCGACGCCCACAATGGGGATTCCCAGATCGCTGGCTTCTTTTAAATGATCGCCGGCCAGAATACCCAAGCCGCCGGCATAGAATGGCATGGATTCGTGTAAACCGAATTCAAATGAAAAATATGCTATCTGACGGTCTTTTAATTCGGGATATTGCTGTTCGAACCAGGTGTCTTTCCCTGCCATGTAGCTGTCGAACTCGGCCATGACGCGCTCATATTCTTCCAAAAAGTAACGGTCGTTGGCGGCATCTTTCAATTTCTGCGCTTCAATTTGATGCAGGAAAGCGATTGGGTTGTGTTCGGTTTTCTCCCACAGCCGGCGGTCCAAGGTTGGGTACAAACGCAGCCCGCTTGGGTTCCACACCCACCATAAGTTATAAGCTAAATCACCCAGCCTTTTTATTTTTCCGGGTAATTTGAAGTGGTTGGGGAAAACTTTTTGGAAGTTGTTAGTCATTGGTTTCATGCTCCTGGCTAAAAAAAACAGCGCGTGTTTTTACCATACTTTCTTATCATTTTACCTTATCGATAGCCCCGACAGATGCGAATCGCTATTATATATTGAATTTTTCAAAAGGTTGTCTTTTTATGAAGATTTTACAAACCCTGCTGAGCGGCAGAAAATATATAAAAGTAAAAAAAGGCTGCTGGATGTGTATTTTATAATAAGATTAAAAATCGATTTGATCATTGGGAGGATCTTCCATGCCGGACGCGATATATCGTTTTCCTGAAGGTTTTTTGTGGGGTACAGCTACCTCTTCACATCAGGTAGAAGGGGGCAACACCAACAATAACTGGTATGCCTGGGAGAATGAACCTGGGCGTATCATTGATGGCCAGAAAAGCGGGTTGGCCTGTGATTGGTGGAACGGCCGCTGGAAGGAAGATTTGCAGAATGCAGCCAATGATGGGCAGAATTCTCACCGGCTGTCCATTGAATGGAGCCGCATTCAGCCCGCGCCCGACCGCTGGGATGACGAGGCTTTGGAGCACTACCGCCAGATCATCAAAGGTATGCTCAAGCTCGGCCTCAAGCCCATGGTCACACTGCACCATTTCACCGACCCGCTGTGGTTGTATGACCGCGGCGGTTGGGAGGATGACCAGGCACCACAGTATTTCGCTGATTACGTGCGCAAAGTCGTGAGCGGGCTGTGCGATTTGGTGGATTTGTGGGTAACCATCAACGAACCGGCCGTATATGTGACCGGTGGGTATATTGAAGGCAATTTCCCGCCCGGAAAATCCGATTTAGGAGCTGCTTTTCGAGTAATGTGCAACTTGCTGAAAGGGCACGCGGCTGCTTATCGTATTATTCATGAACTTCAACCCCATGCAGAGGTGGGGTATGCCAAAAATTACCGTGGTTTTGAACCGGCACGCCCCTGGTTCCTCCCGGATATTTGGATCGCTAAATTCCAATCGGCCAGCTTCAATGACGCCTTTTCCAACGCGCTGGTGAGCGGCCGCCTGCGTTTCGCGCTGAAGAGCGAAGCTGTCCCGGAAGCGATCGGCACGCAGGACTTTGCAGGCGTGAATTATTATTCTCTGGAAAGGGTGATTTTTAAACCCCTGGCTTTCAGCAAGATCCTCAGCCGGCGCTTCTTTCCAAAAGACGCCGAATTGAGCGAGACGGGTTTCATCGCCAACCTGCCGCGCGGCATGGCCGCAGCCTTGAAATGGGCGCATAAATTCAAACTGCCTATCTACATCACCGAGAATGGTGTGGAGGATTCCACCGATTCCATGCGACCGTCTTACACCGTGCAGCACCTGCATGAAATTTGGCGGGTAGCCAATTTCAATTGGAACATCAAAGGTTATTTTCACTGGTCGCAGATCGATAACTTTGAATGGGAACGCGGCTGGACACAGCGCTTTGGCTTGTGGGGCCTGGATGTGGACACGCAGCAGCGAATCCGCCGGCCAAGTGTGGATCTTTACGCGGCTATCTGCAAGGAAAATGCTATTAGTTCGGATACTGTGCGGAAATATGCCCCGCTCGCGTTTTCGAAACTCTTTCCTGAATAAGCAGCGATTTTCACGACTAACAACGATTGTAAAATCGATTATGAT
The DNA here is from genome assembly GCA_002412595.1 of Anaerolineaceae bacterium UBA5211. Lineage (GTDB taxonomy): Bacteria > Chloroflexota > Anaerolineae > Anaerolineales > Anaerolineaceae > Pelolinea. The sequence goes on along the minus strand of DHVJ01000030.1, from coordinate 108,794 downwards.
TAGGATTCTGCATTTTCAGTAGAGGTGATGATTTTATGCGTAAAAATATTGTTCTGGCCGGGTTGATCATCTTGGGCGCCTGGCTGGTTTCAGCTTCGACCTTTTTCCAACCGGCGTCGTTTGACGAGCCAACCCCGGTCCCGTTACAGCCGGCTACCCTGGGGATTGAAGCTGGTACCCTGCCTTGCGACCCTTCGGCTGTTCACGGCTTGTATTTCTACTCGCAGGATTGCCCGCATTGTCTGGAAGTATTGAACAACTTGCTGCTGCCCATGCAGGATGAATTTGGCACCAAACTGGATATCCGCCTGGTTGAAATCGATTACGCGGATAACTATGAGCTATTGATCAATTCCGAGGAACATTTCAATGTTAAGGCGGAAGAACGCGCGATTCCCACATTGATTATTGATAACCAGATATTGATTGGTCAGGATGTCATTGAAGCCGATTTGCGCGGTATTGTGGAAAACGGAATTTTGTCCGGCGGTATTGATTGGCCGGATATCCCGGATTTTGACCCCTCGGCGATTGTCTCCGCAGAAAACGCGGCCGCCAACGCTGAAATTTGTTCGCTGGATAACGGCGAGACTTGTGAAACCGGCGCGCCTATTTATGCGGCATATTTTTACCAGACCGGCTGTGACAGCTGCAGCCGTGTGGAGGCTGACCTTTCCTATCTGCGCAGCCGTTACCCGCAGTTGATCGTTGAAAAATTCAATGTCTATGATCACCCCGGGCTGGGCCTTTGGCTGGCGGAGCGCGCCGGCAAGGCTGATTTCCATACCCCCGCGGTGTTCATTGGCAACCAGGCCTGGATTGGCGAAGCCGAAATTACCCCGGAGGCCGTTGAAGCGGCCTTGCAGTGCTACCAGCAAGAAGGTGCGCCTAAAGTGTGGGATGCCTACGATCCTGAAGAAGGCAGCTCCACTATCGTAGAGCGTTTTCGCTCCATGAGCTGGCTGACGGTCGTATTCGCAGGGTTGGTGGATGGGCTTAACCCTTGTGCTTTCGCAACCCTGATTTTCTTTATTTCCTACTTGACCTTGTCGGGCCGCAAGGGGCGTGAAATCATTCTTGTAGGTTTGTCCTTCACGCTGGGTGTCTTCATTGCTTACCTAGTGATTGGTCTGGGCCTTTATAAAGTCTTGGATCTGATGGGTGATCTGCTGAATACACTAGCGCGTTGGGTTTACATTATCACGGCAGCGCTCTGTTTTGGGCTGGGTATTTTCAGCATTGTTGATTATTTCAAAGCACGCAAAGGAAATTTGGAGGATATGTCCCTCAAATTGCCTGACCCGCTGCGCAAGCGCATCAACTCGGTCATCCGCAAAGGACGCAGCGCCCGCAGCTATTATATTGGCGCGTTTGTAACCGGATTATTGATCTCCATTCTGGAATTGGCCTGCACTGGTCAGGTCTATTTGCCCACCATCGTTTTTGTGTCCAGCATGCCGGAATTAAAATTGCGGGCGGTTTTCTACCTGGTGTTGTATAACCTGCTTTTCATCCTTCCCTTGGTGGTAGTTTTCATCCTGGCCTATTACGGCACAACCTCTAAAGAGTTGACAAACTTCCTGCAGAAACACGCCGCCGCGGTGAAGATTGGCATGGCGGTGCTTTTCTTCGCGCTGGCCGCCTGGCTGCTTATCTCGGTAGTCTGATGTTTTTAAATTTATTTAAATAAAAAAGCCCGCTGTAAAAACAGCGGGCTTTTCACTTTCGATTAGAAAATGATCATCAGCCACATTAATGTGATGGCTACTGCCATGATCAGTGAGAGAATTGCTGAAAGGTAACTCCACACATTCCGCATGCGCGGCTCTTTTTTGGCTTCATTGGACATCAACCAAAAACCGATTACGTAAAAAATGATCGCGATGATAATGGAATACATGCTTATCCTATTCTACCGGAATTTGTTGATTTGGAATTAATCGTGGACCAGGTTATGAATCCAGCGATGGCTGCGGTAACGCCAAATGGACAGCGCAAATTTCACACCTTCGTCAATCATGGCCAGCAAATAGACGTAGTAAACCGGGAGCTTGAAGACGAACGCACCTAACAACGCAGACGGCACGCCGATCAACCACATGGAGCCCACATCCATCCAGTATGCAAAGCGCGTATCTCCGCCGCTGCGCAGCATGGCAATGAAATAGAAAGTATTTACCGTCCTGAGCCACAAGAAAGCCCCCAACACAGTCAACAGGTTGCGTGTGTACTCGGCTGTAACATCTGTGATTTTATACAATGAAGTGATGAAATCCCGCCCAAGGATGAGGGCCGATCCGAGGATGAGCGCCATGATGAAGATGATGCGCACACCCTGGCGAATGTAGTCGTAGGATTTCTCTTCGTTGCCGGACCCGATGGCATTGCCGATCATAATGGCGCAGGCATGCGTAATCCCTAAGAAGGGCACGAACATTAAATCTTCAAGGGAAGCTTTAATATTGATCGCAGCGATGGACTCCGTATTGATGTGAGCATAAATGGCGCTGTAAGCGGAAATTCCAACTGACCACAGTAATTCATTTAATGTGACTGGCAGCACTCTGTTCAAAATCTTTTTCAGGAATGCTTTGTCAAAGAAGATCATTTGTCTGGGTTTGATGGCTAGCGGTGTTTTCAGGTAATAAACCATCCACAATATCAACACGCATTCCAACACGCGCGCGATCAGGTTGGCATAAGCTGCCCCAAACACACCCATGGCCGGCGCGCCTAATTTACCAAAGACTAACGCATATCCCAGCACAGTGTTCAGAATGACGCTGCTGGAGCTAACCAGCATGGGCAGGCGCACGTTGCCGGTGGAACGCAGCACCATATAGTACGTGTTGGTAATGGGGGTAAACAGGAAACTAAAACCGACAATTCGCAGGATTTGGGTTCCCAGCCGGATGACTTCCGCGTCAGAAGTGAAAATGTCCAGGAAGATGCGCGGAATGAACAATGCGACACTCATGAAGAGCAGACTGATCAGGATTCCCAACATCAGGCAGACGCCCAGTACCCTGTATATGCTTTCCTTATCATTTTTTCCCCAATATTGGGCGGTAAAAATGGAGGCGCCGGAACCAATTCCGAATTGCACCAGGGAGAGAATGAAAAACATTTGGTTGGCTAATCCGGCCGCAGCCAGGGGAATATCACCCAACTGCCCGGTCATCAGGGTGGTGATGGTGCTGCCTAACACGGCGAACAGGCTTTGCAGCATGATCGGCAGGCTTAGTTTGAAAAGGTCTTTAAGAAAAGTTTTATTCCACATGGCTGTCATAAAAAGAGTAGAGGGCGATTATAAATGAGGAACCGGTTAAAGGACAGGCACTAATCTGGTTTGGGTTGGCAGTTGGGGCAGATATGCGTGCCGCGCTGGCCGACCAGCAGGCGTTCAATCGTCCCCCCGCACTCCGGGCAGCTTTCCCCGGTACGCCCGTAAACGCGGAAATGGTTCTGGAAATCGCCGCCGCGGTAAACCCAATCGATGCTGGCGCCGTTGCGGCGAATGCCTTCCGTCAATACAGCGCGGATGGCAACCAGCAAGCGTTCCGCTTCCGGCAAGCTGATTGTGCCGGACAACCGCAGGGGATGAAGCTTAGCCAGGTGCAGGGCTTCGTCCGTGTAGATATTGCCCAGCCCGGCCAGAAAGCTCTGGTCCATCAAGAGCGGTTTCAACTGTCGGCTGCGCGCCTGAAGCATTTCGTGGAAGGAATCTGTGTCCAGAGCGGGATCAAAGGGTTCGGGCCCCAGGCTGCCCAGCACTTCCTGCGGGTCCGCCAGCAGCCAGGCGCGCCCGAACTTGCGTGTATCGTTGAAGGCCAGGCGGCTGCCGTTGTCGAGATTCAGGATCAGGCGGTCGTGTTTCAGCACCGGGTTGTCTTGTGCGTGCTCGACACGCATATCCCCGCTCATGCGCAAATGCACTAACAAAGTGTCGCTGCTGAGCGGCAGGACCAGGAATTTACCCCGGCGGATAACGGCTTGGATGGTTTGGCCGCTGATTTGCGCGCAGAATACCTGCGGCGAAAGGTTGGCTAACGTGCGCGGCCACAGCACCTCGGCTGATTCAATGCGGCGGCCAAGCAGCGCGTCTTCAGTGGATTTTGCCCCTTCTCTCAGCACACGGGCAATGGTTTCAACTTCGGGTAATTCCGGCATAATAAAAAAAGCGGGGATAAAATTTTTTATCCCCGCGGGTGCTTACTCGTTGAATAACTCGCCAACGCTGCGGCCCTGGTTGCCGCGGCAGATGACCTCAGCCAGCAGCTCCGCCAGGCTGATGATCTTCAGGCGCTTGCCAAACTTGGCTTTGTCTTCCAGAGAAATCGGGATGGTGTCAGTGGTGACAAACTGCTTGACCGGCAGGTCCAACAGCATATCCACAGAACCGGGCGGCAGGATGGGGTGGATGAAAACCACATAAATATTACGTGCGCCTTGTTCTTTGATCAGGTTCACGGCGGCCGCGATGGTGCGTCCGGTGCTGATTTCTTCGTCGATTACAATGCAATCATGGTCCTTTACCTCGCCAATTAGGGTCAGGGCTTTAGCGGTGGGGGCGTTGGAAAGGCGCCGTTTTTCAATAAAGGAAAGCGGCAGCTCCAAGCGGGCGGCGTAATTACGTGCCTTCTTGGCGAAGCCCAAATCCGGTGAAACAATCACCGGATTGTGCATCTTTTTAACCATTTCTTCCAAATGCGGGATGACCACGTGATAAGCGTAAAGCACATCACCGGGGATGGAGAAGAACCCCTGGATTTGGTCGGCGTGCAGGTCAAAGGTGATGTAGCGGTCCGCGCCGGCTACTTCGATCATGTCTGCTACCAGGCGGGCGGTGATGGGCACGCGCGGCTGGTCTTTTTTATCCGATCTCGTGTAGCACAGATATGGCACTACCGCGGTGATGCGCGCGGCCGAATCCAGGCGCAGGGTCTGGATCAGGATCAATAGTTCCATCAGGTTGCGGTGCACGGGAATGGATGTGGTTTGGATCACATAGCAGTCCTGGCCGCGCACGCTGGAATGCAATTTAACGAAAATATTGTCATTTGGATAGGTGACAATATCCCGTTCACATAAAGACAAATCAAGATGTTTGGCAATACTGTTGGCTAATTCGGGACAGGCAGATCCGGCGTACAAACGGATATTGCCATACATTGGAGAGTTTGAATGCACATGGTTGGACGCATTCATTCAATACCTTCTTTCATTTTTTGTTCTATCCATTCACTTTTAAGTATACTCATCAGCAGGACATCAATATATTTACCGTCAAGATAGTGAGCCTGGCGCATACGGCCTTCGAGTTGAAATCCGACTTTTTCGTAGCAGCGCATGCCGCGCGGGTTGGTCTCGTAAACGCGCAGATAAATTCGGTTCAGGTTCAATGTCGCAAAGCCATAATCGACCATTAACTGCATGGTTTCCGTACCAAAACCTTTGTCCCAGGCAGTTTTATCCCCAATGAAAATACCGAGTTCAGCGCTGCGTTCATGTTGGTCAAAATTCAAAAAGCCAACATCCCCCGCCAATTTCCAGTTATCTTGATCTTGAATCTCAATGGCTAAAGCTTGTTCTTCCACAGGGTGGGTCAAGCTATCTTGGAACCATTTTTCTTCCTGTTCCAATGATTGGACATAGTAAATTGAAATATTTCGGCTGACGTCTGGGTCATTCAGCCAGCCGACAAATACGGGTAAATCTTCTCGCGTGATTGCCCGCAGTCTGACACGTTTTCCGGTGATCATAATTCCTCCCTAGGGGGTTAGCCGGTTGGGGCCTCGGAAGAGGAAGACGCTTTCGCGGATGTTGGGCAGGTTCAACATGACCATCAACACACGGGAAAGCCCCATGCCAAAACCGCCGTGCGGCGGTGCGCCGTAGCGGAAAAAGTCCAGATAGTATTGGATGTTTTCCAGCCCCAAGCCTTTTTCAAGCGCCTGCTGCCTGAGCACCTCGTAACGGTGTTCGCGCTGGGCGCCGGTGGCGATCTCTAAACCGCCTGCGATCAGGTCGAAACTGCGCGTGAGTTCGGGCGCGTCCGGGTGGCGCATGTGGTAGAACGGGCGCACGCTGATGGGCCAATCGGTCACAAACAGGAAATCGCTGCCGTATTTTTCTTTGACGTAATCTGCAATGGCGCGTTCCCCGCCCGGGTCAAGGTCGCCCTTGCGTTCCGGCGGCAGTTTATAGCCCTTGTCCTTCAGGATGGCGTAAGCTTCAGCCATGGTCAGGCGCGGGAAGGGCACTTCCGGCACTTGGATATCTACACCGAATATGGTTTCGATCTCGCTGCCGTATGTTTCTTTGACGCGTTTATAGGCGTACTGCATCCATTTTTCGGTGAAGGCCATCACGTCTTCGTGGCTCTCGACCCAGGAAATTTCCATGTCCAGGCCGGTGAATTCGGTCATATGGCGGGAAGTAAACGAGGGATCGGCGCGGAAGACCGGCCCGATTTCAAAAACGCGCTCGAACCCGGCTGCCATGGCCATTTGCTTGTAGAACTGTGGGCTTTGCGCCAGGTAAGCCTTGCGTTCGAAATACTGCACCTCGAAGAGTTCAGCACCCGATTCGCTGGGGCTGCCGGTGATCTTGGGGGAGTGGATTTCTATGAAGTCGTTTTCCAGCCAGTATTCACGCATGGCGTGTTCCAGCAGGGTCTGCACTTTGAAGAGCAGCAGGTTCTGCTCGCGGCGCAGGTCCAGATAGCGCCAATCCATGCGGAAATCGATGGCCGGCAGGTTGTCGTTGTCGAAGGGGTCGAAAGGCAGCGGGGTTTCCGCAGCGTTTTCAACTTTGAGGGATTCCAGCTGAATTTCCAGCCCGCCCAATTTGACAACCTTGTTTTCCACTACCTTGCCGGTAATGGTTAGCGCGGATTCGCTGCCTAAGGTGGAAATCAAATCGCCCAATTCGGGATTGCCGGGGCGATAATGCGCCACCTGCACCAGGCCGGTGCGGTCGCGCATAATGAGGAACTGCATATTTTTTTGGTCACGCAGGGTTTGCAGCCAACCCTGGATTGTAACGGTTTCGTTGAGGTGATCTTTCAGACTGCCAATCGGAGTTCGGTCCATAATTGCTTACTTCTCCTGATAGAAATAATGAGTAAATGATACGTATAAATTGTAATCCACAAACTATTATCTTGCCAAAAGAAGCGTTTTTTTATGAAAAAAGGCGTTCGATCAGGTTGTAAGGGGAGGATTCACGTTTGTGCAGCGCTTGTAATGCGTCTGTCAGGTTTGCCTGGGGCTGGCTGCGCTGCCATTCTGCGAGCAAGCGCTCACGCAGCAGGCGGTTGAACAGGTCTTCCAGGCGGGCTTGCGCGCGTTGTTCCCAGACGCCACTCTCACGCAGCCAGGCGCGGTGCGCTGCAATGGTTTCAGACAGGGCAGCGATGCCCTCGCGGTTGAGCGCGGAGGTCAGGCAAACTGGTGCTTTCCAGGTATTCTCCAATAAGGCCGATGCGGGTTTTAGTTCCGCCCCAATTTCCAGCATGGCCGCCAGCGTATGCGCGGCGCTTTCTGCCCCGTTTTTATCGGCTTTGTTGACTACCAGAATGTCGGCGATCTCGAGGATGCCGGCTTTGGCGGCCTGGATGTCGTCACCCAGGCCGGGCGCTTCCACCACCAGGGTGGTGTGCGCCAGGCGCGCGATGTCCACCTCAGACTGCCCCGCACCGACCGTTTCAACCAGGATGATGTCAAAACCGGCTGCTTCTAACGCCAGCACCAATTCTCCGGCAGCACGCGCCAGCCCGCCCAGTGCGCCGCGGCTGGCCATCGAGCGGATGAAGATCTCCGGGCGTTCCATTAAATCACGCATGCGCACGCGGTCGCCCAATAGCGCCCCGCCGCTGAACGGGCTGCTGGGGTCCACCGCCAGCACGGCCACGCGCGGCGCGGGCTGCTCGCCGCCGGTTTCCGCCAGATGCAAAGCCAGGCGGTTGACCAGGCTGGATTTGCCCGATCCGGATGGGCCGGTCACGCCGATGATGTGTGCTTTTCCGGTGTGGGGGAATAACGCGTCCAAAGCATCTCTGCCCTGCGGCTGGTCGTTTTCCAGTCCGGTCAGCAAGCGCGCCAAAGCCAGGCGGTCCCCCTGCAGGACGCTTTCAGCGATATTCATTCAATTATCCCGTCTGCGTAATCGTCAGGCCGTTTCCACCAATTGGGTCAGCTCAGTAATGACCTGAGTAGTAGGCGTACCCGGTCCATAGACCGCTTTTACGCCCAAAATTTCCAAAGCGCGGGCGTCTTCTTCGGGGATGATGCCGCCCACAAAGACGCACACTTCGCCTTGACCATTGGCATTCAGCAGCTCCAGTACGCGCGGCACCAGCGTCATGTGCGCGCCGGAAAGGATGGACAGCCCAACGGCGTCCACATCTTCCTGCAGCGCGGCATTGGCAATCATCTCCGGTGTCTGGCGCAGGCCGGTGTAAATCACTTCCATGCCGGCGTCGCGCAGGGCGCGCGCGATCACTTTGGCGCCGCGGTCGTGGCCGTCCAGGCCGGGTTTGGCAATCAGTACACGAATTTTACGATTCATAGGTAAATTCCATTTTAAAAATTATAATGCGAGCTATAGGCTTATTAATGAATCGAAATGAGAAAACCGTCAAGTATCTTTTATAATCTTAAGCTTGAGAAAAGAACATATGATTAAAAACCGCATTGTCAGCATCTTGATTTTGGCGATCTTATTTGGTGCTTGCCAAACGGACGCTCAATCCGCATCCGACACAGCTGTGGCGGCCGAAGCAACCGTGGTGCAGGCCGTGGAAAGCACACTTGCACCTAGCGCCACGCCGGTACCGGTCATCAACCCGCTGACTGGTCTGGCCGTGGATGATCCGGAACTACTGGAGCGACGCCCGGTCATGGTGAAAGTTTCCAATTATCCGCAGTATGGCCGCCCGCACGCCGGGCTGTCTGCCGCTGATATTGTTTTCGATTACTATATTGGTTACGGCACCAACCGTTTCCTGGCAGTCTATTACGGACAGGACAGCGAAACCATTGGCCCGGTGCGTTCCGGCCGCTTTGTGGACGCGCAATTGGTGACCATGTACAGCGGCATTTTGGCTTATGGCAGCGCGGATGAAGATACGGATGAGGAAATCAATGAAAAATTAGGCGACTATGCCGTCTCCAATCTGGAAGCGCCGGAACCGGCCTTTATAGGTACAGACACACACAGCGTGGTGGGGGTGTACGCCAATTCGGCTGCCCTCAGCCAATATGTGACCGAGCAGGGTTTGAAGAACGGCACCCCGGATTTGCCCGGTATGGTCTTCTCCAATGAAGTACCCAATCACGGTCAATATGCTGACCAGGTCAATATCCTGTTCAATTACAACAACCGCGGGGAATGGCGCTACGACGCCGGCAGCGGTAAATATTTACGCTGGATTGAGTACTTTGAAGATGAAAATGATTTGACCTATGACATGATTCCGCTGGTTGATCTCAATACCGGCGACCAACTGGCCTTTTCAAACGTCATCATCATCTTTGCGGAATATACCGAACTGGCACCCAGCCGCTATCTGATTGACATTTGGGGCAATGATAAAGGCAAGCTGGCTTATTTTTTCCGCGACGGGCAGGTCTTTGAGGGCAAATGGCGCGCCAAGAATGATTCCGACCCGATGCAATTTTTCAACGACCAGGGCGAATCCATGGCCCTCAAGCCCGGTAATACCTGGATTGTGATTGCCGGACTCAACTCCACTTATGAAGAAGTGGAGTCTAAAGTATGGGAATTATTCTTTATGTATCCATAGGCTTATGGATGATTGGTAAAAATAAAAACGGGAAGGCTCGGCCATCCTGTTTTATGCTTTAAAAGCAAAAACGATCTTCGGCCTGGCGATCATAGCGAGTGCTTTAGACCCATAGCTTTGCGTCCCCAGCTTTCACTGAGTTTGCTTTATCGGATCAACTGTCTGTAAATAATACTATATCTGCGAGATAATACAATCCGTAATTGTGGCGGATAACTGTGAGGGTAACCCATATATACCGATAAAAAAGAGCCTGAGGACGTCAGGCTCTTTAATGATTACCTTAAATGGAAAGATTATTCTTTTTTGCTTGAATTTTTCGCCGCGCCGGGCCGTTTTTCATAAGGAACCGGAATGTATTCCACCGAAGGCCGGCGGGTACGGGCCTGAGGATAGAGGTTCATTAACTTGTAGATATCCTCCGGCATTTTGTGACTAACCTTCAGCCCGAGTTCTTTGGCTTCTTCGTAACTGATGGGATAATCGTGCGTCCATTGACCGCTGGCCAGTTTTTCGGCCAGGTCGTGCGCGGCCTCGTCCGAGTATTGGCAGCAGGCGATTTTCTGGATGGTGTTTTTTACCTGCGCAATGGCTTTACGGGAGACGTCTGCCAGGATCATGGTTTGGTCATCGATGTCTTTGGCCGGTTTTTCATCCAAGACCTTCAGGATAGATACGGCCGGATAATCGCCAATTTGCGGGTCAACCGGCCCCATCACAGCGTTATCATCCATGATGATCTCGTCAGCGGCCAGTGCGATCATGGTGCCGCCGGACATGGCATAGTGCGGAATAAACACGGTCACCTTGCCTTTGTGTTTGGCTAGGGCGAAGGCAATCTGCTCGGCAGCCAGCACCAGCCCGCCGGGTGTATGCAGGATGATGTCAATCGGGATCTTGGGATCGGTTAATTTAATAGCACGCATGATTTCTTCGGAATCTTGGATGTCGATGTAGCGAGCAACCGGAAAGCCTAAAAAAGACATGCTTTCCTGGCGGTGGATCAGCGCTATTACGCGCGAACCGCGCTGTTCTTCCACTTTGCGCATCAACCGGAACCTTTCGGAATCCAACACGCGCTGCTTGACCATGGGAGCCAGGCTTGCGACTAATAAGAATATCCACAAAATATTAATGAAATCCATCTAAACCTCCGTATCCAGCAAAAAAAAACGGTCTTTAAATTACCAGGGATAATGTTCATCCGCATAATCTTGACGCTGGCTTTTGCCCAGGCAGAATGGCTTGGCCATCAACAATCCAAACAGGAAGCCGCCAACATGCGCCCACCAGGCTACGCTGCTGACCTGTGTACCGGCTGCGTTGCTCAGGGAAACCAGCCCGCTGCTGAATTGGGACAGGAACCAGATACCTAAATAGATTATCGAGGGAATGCGCACGAACCAACCCAGGAAAAACAGGGGCACAAACGTGACCACTTTGGAACGCGGGTAGAATATAAAATATGCGCCCATCACGGCCGCAATGGCGCCGCTGGCACCCAATGAGGGGATGTTGGTGCTGGCTGAGAAGAAATACTGCAGCAAACCGGCAGCAATACCGCCGAGCAGGTAGAAAATTAGATAGCGCAAAGAACCCAGCCGGTCTTCCACGTTGTCGCCAAAGATGATCAGAACCCACATATTACCGACGATATGCGCGATTGATCCATGCAGCCACATATGTGTAAGGAAGGGGTACCAGCTCAGTGGATTGGCTGTGATTTGGGATGGCACCAGCGCGAAGGTTTGAATGAATGGCTCTAACTGGCTGCTTGGCAAGTTGGATTGATAAAAAAAGATCAAGCTGTTCAGGATTATGATCGCCCAGTTGACAAAGGGAAAAGAGCGGGAACGGATGGTATCGCGTATCGGTATCATAAGTGCTTATCCTTGTTTAACTAAAACTTAGTATACTGGCAATAAAAATTATATTCACAAGAAATTAATAAGAAAATTGTAAAAGTTTTATTTCAGCCGGTAAAATAATGAACATAATGGTCGCAACACTGGATAATCATCATGATTAAAGTACTGCATTTTGCAGATGCCCACATTGACCTGGCGCGCCAGGGACGCCATGACCCGGACAGCGGGTTGCCGCTGCGCGTGCTGGATTTCCTCAAAGCGCTGGATACCATTGTGGATGACGCGGTTGACCAAAAGGTGGATCTGGTGATTTTTGCCGGCGATGCCTACCGCGACCGCACACCTGCGCCCACCTATCAGCGCGAATGGGGCCGGCGCATCGTGCGCCTGTCCTCCGCGGGCATTATGACCCTGCTGGTGATTGGCAACCACGACGTCTCTCCGGCCTCCGGGCGCGCACATGCCCTGCAGGAATTTGAAACCCTGCACGTGCCGAACGTGCGTGTGATTAGCAAACCCTGCCTGCTGGGGCCGGATGAATTGAACGGCCTGCCGCTGCAGGTGATTGGTATTCCCTGGCTGAACCGCTCCAATTTTGCAGCCAGTGTCGATAGCGGGAAGAAATCCACTGAAAGCCTGAATGACCAAATTGAACGCGAATTGACCGGCCTGGTCGAAAGTTTTCTGGACCAACTGGATCCCGAACTGCCGGCTATCCTGACAGCGCATGCCACCGTGCAGGGCGCCTTTTACGGCAGCGAACGCACCATTATGCTGGGTTCTGATTTCGTGCTGCCCGGCTCGCTGGTGCGCGACCCGCGCCTGGATTATGTAGCTTTAGGGCATATCCACAAGCATCAGGACCTGAATAAGGACGGCCACCCGCACATCGTCTATCCAGGCTCGATCGAGCGCGTGGACTTCGGCGAGGCTGAGGAACAGAAAAATTTCGTGACCGTGGACCTGGAAAAAGGCCATGCTGACGTGCACGAACACCTGCTGCGGGGGCGTAAGTTCTTTGACCATGTCGCCAAGCTGGAAAACCCCGAAACGGTCAACGCGGATATCCTCAAGGCATTTCCGGGCGAGAAGCAATTGGCAGATGCCATCTTCCGCCTGGTCGTTTATTACCCGCGTGAATGGGATGCGCTCATTGATGAAAGCGACATCCGCCGCAAAGCGGAAAGCGCTTTCGAATTCCACTTCATCCGCCGCCCGCAGATCCAGGCGCGTATCCGCCTGCCGCAGGATAAGCGCGTCAGCGAGATCCCGCCCATCGAGGTGCTCAACCAATATTGGAAGGTCATGCCGGCCGCCGGCCGCGACACCGAAGCGCTCAACAAGCTGGCCGAGGACATCTTCGAAACCGCCCAGCGCGGCCAAACTGAAAAAGAGGCCGGATGATACCCGTCAGCCTGACATTGGAAAACTTCCTCTCCTACCGCGGCGAGGTGCAGATCGATTTCTCGCGCGTGAACGTGGCCTGCATTTCCGGGCCCAACGGCGCGGGCAAGTCCTCCATTTTCGACGCCATCACTTGGGTGCTGTTCGGCAAGGCGCGCCGCAACGAGGACGACGCCCTCATCAACCTGGGCGCGGAAAGTTGCAGCGTGACCTTCGAGATGGATTACGAAAGCAGCCGCTACCGCATCCAGCGCAGCCGCGAACGTGGCAAGAGCACCACATTGGAATTGCAGGTGCGCACGCCGCAGGATGAATGGAAGGCCATGACCGAATCCGGCGTGCGCGCCAGCGAAGCGCGCATTCGCGAGATCCTGCATTTGGATTACGACACTTTTATCAACACCTCCTTTTTCCTGCAGGGCAAGGCCGATATGTTCGCGCAACAGACGCCTGCTCACCGCAAGGAGATTTTGAGCAGCATTTTGGGGCTGGAAATTTGGGAAACCTACCGCGAAGAAACTTACCGCCGCCGGCGCGCCGGCGACACCGAACTATACGCGCGCCAGAACCTGCTCAACGAGATCCTGACTGAATTGGAAGGCGAGCAGGACCTGACCGAAAAACTGGAGTTGCTGCAAAACAGCCTGAAGAAAACCGAAACTCTGCGCCTGCAAAAAGAGACGCAGTGGAACCAAGCCCAGGCTCAAGTGCGCCAACTCAAATCGGACCAGGAGAAATTGGACCTGCTCAACAAGCAGCTGGAAACCAACCGGGCGCGGGCTGCCTCCCAACGGGAACAGATCGATGCGCGCGCGGCGGAATTGGCTGCCTTTGAAGGCACTTTAGAGAACGAAGCATCCATCCGGCAGGCTTACCAGACCTGGCAGGACACACGCGCGCAAGTGGAAAAGTGGAACGCCCTGGCGGAGCAATTCCACCAACTGCAAAACGAGCGCGGTCTGGCCGCGGCCCAATTGCAAACCGAAGAAGCGCGCCTGCGCCAGGAGCTGGCCGGTTTGGAAGCCGCCCAAAAAGAAATGACCGAACTGCTGCCCAAGCTGGCGCCGCTGCAGGCACAGGTGCAGAAAGAGCATGCCCGCCTGGCTGAATTGGAAAAGACCCTGGGTGAACTGCCCCAAATTGAAGCGCGGATCGCGGCTTTGCAGCAGGAAAGCACCGCCTTGGGCGCGGAAAACCTGCATTTAAAAGAAAACATGGCCGAGTTGAAGGCCAACATCGAACAGTTGGAAGCCGCCAGCGGGACGCAGTGCCCCTTGTGCGGCCAAGAACTTTCCGACGCGCACCGGTGTGCCATCCTGGAGCAGTTGAAGGCCGAAGGCAAAACCCTGGGCGACCAATACCGCGAGAACAACCGCCTGATCAAGGAAAATGATACCCAACAGCGCAAGCTGCAGGATCAATTGACTGGGCTGCGCCGCGCGCAAAGCGAAATGAGCGCGCTGCAGGGACAGGCCGGCCGCAACGAACAGATGTTGGCCGGATTCCAACAGCAGGTGGATAAATGGGAGCGTCAGGATCAGCCGCGTTTGACGGAAATTCAAAGCGCGCTGAAGGAAGAAGCTTTCTCAAAAACGCAGCGGGTGCAGCTGCAGCAGGCGGACGCTTCCCTGCAAAAATTGGGCTACCAGCCTGAAGAACATAAACGCCGCCAACAGGCGGAGCTGGATGCGCGCAGCGCGGAGGAAGATTACCGCAATTTGGAGAAAGCGTGCACCGCGGTGGAATCGCTGCGGCGCGAGATCGAAACGCTCACCACAGCCGCCGGCGCGCTGGACGAAGAAATCACCCACGGCCAACAGCAGCTGACGGAAATGGAAAGCCAGATCGCCGCGCAAAGGGGAAAGCTGCCCGACGCCCAAGCGCTGGAAAGCGAATTGGAGGAACTGCGCCACGAGGAAAACTCGCTGCGCCAGCAGGTGGGCGCTGCCCAGCAGATGGTGGCGGTGCTGGACAAGCAGCGCGCGCGCAAAGTAGCGCTCACCCGCGAGATCGACGAGCTGAAGAAACAGATCGCGCACCTGAAAACGCTGGAAACGGCCTTCGGGCGCGACGGCATCCAGGCGCTGTTGATCGAGCAGGCCCTGCCGGAGATCGAGCTGCAGGCCAACGATATCCTCGACCGCCTGACCAGCGGGCGCATGTCGGTCACCTTCATGACCGAGCGCGAGTACAAGGACAAGAAACGCGAGGACAAGAAGCAGACGTTGGACATCCTCATCAGCGATTCTTCCGGCCAACGCGAATATGAATTATTCTCCGGCGGCGAGGCTTTTCGCATCAACTTTGCCATCCGCCTGGCGCTTTCGCGCGTGCTGGCCCAACGCGCGGGCGCGCGTTTGCAGACCCTGGTGATCGATGAAGGTTTTGGCAGCCAGGATGAAGAAGGCCGCCAGCGCCTAATTGAAGCCATTAATTTAGTTGGTGAAGATTTTGCTAAAATATTGGTGATCACCCACTTAGAGGAATTGAAGGATGCGTTCCCTTCCCGCATTGAGGTACAAAAGACACCAGGAGGTTCCATGGTTGAGGTCATTCCCTGATGAATGAAATAAAGGTCAAGGTTGGGCTGCAGCAGCGTGTGCTGCCAAACTACCGGGTTCCTTTTTTTGACGCGCTTAGTGAAGTCTGCCCGGCCGGGTTGTGTGTGTTTGCGGGTGACCCGCGTCCAGATGAAGCTCTGGACAGCGGCGTTGTGCCGCTCAAAGCAGATTATTTTCATGCCCGCAACCGGCACCTTTTAAGCGGCATGGCCTACGCATGTTGGCAGACCAATATTCAGGATTGGCTGGAAGAATGGCAGCCGCAGGTGCTCATCATGGAAGCCAACCCGCGTTACCCGAGTTCACAGAAAGCAATTAATTGGATGCGCCAGCATGGCGGCCGCCTGATCGGCTGGGGACTGGGTTCCCCAAAGCCGCAAGGCAGCCTGGCCGGGCCGCGCCTGAAACGCCGCAAGCGCTTCATCAGCCAGTTTGACGCACTCATCACTTACAGCCGGACTGGTGCGCAGGAATATGCTGAGTTAGGCTTTCCCGCGCAGCGAATCTTTTCGGCACCTAATGCTGTGGCACCCAAACCCACCCAATCAGCACTGGAACGCCCGCCAACTTACGCCCCCGGCGGGCCGGTGGTGCTGTTTGTGGGACGCTTGCAGGCCCGCAAAAAAGTGGATTATCTCATTTGTGCCTGCGCTGTGCTGCCGCAGGATCAACGGCCGGCTTTGTGGATTGTGGGCGACGGCCCGCTGCGGCGTGAATTGGAAACGTTGGCAGAAGAAATTTATCCATCCACTAAATTCTATGGCGCCCAGCACGGCAGCGAATTGGAGCAGCTCTTTCAGAGTGCCGACTTGTTCGTGCTGCCTGGCACGGGCGGTCTGGCCGTGCAGCAGGCCATGGCCTATGCGCTGCCGGTCATTGTGGGCGCGGCCGATGGCACTCAATCGGATCTGGTGCGTGAGCAGAACGGCTGGATACTGACGAATGGCAGCCCGCAGGAACTGAGCGCGCTGATTGCCCGGGCGCTGGGCAATGTTGAGCACTTACGGGAAATGGGCGCAGCTTCCTATGAAATTGTCAGCCGTGAGGTAAACCTGGAAAATATGGTAGCCGTGTTTGTGTCTGGGGTGAATAGCGTATTGGAGGTCTAATGCATATCTTACTTGTTGCTGACGGACGCAGCCCCATCACGCGCAACTGGCTGCGCATGCTGTCCGGATTGGATTATCAGATTTCGCTGGTTTCCACCTATCCTTATGAACCCATCGATGGAATTGAGCATCAATACACCCTGCCGGTAGCTTTTTCGAATATGTCTGGCAGCCAGGTGTCCACTTCCATCAGTCAACGTCAGGTCCGCGTGCGCGGCTTAGTAGCCCGCCTGCGCCCGCTGCTGCTGCGCGTGCGCGCGCTGGCGGCGCCCATGATGCTTGCCAAACCGCAGAAAGAATACCTGGAAATCGTTGATGTACTTGAACCTGATCTGGTGCATGCGCTGCGTATCCCTTACGAAGGCATGCTGGCGGCCGTAACACCTGCGCATATACCCTTGATAGTTTCCATCTGGGGCAACGACTTGACTTTTCACGCGCATACTTCCCGGCAGATGGCCCGCCACACGCGCCGCGCACTGGCGCGCGCGGATGGACTGCTGGCAGATGCTGGCCGTGACGTGCGCCTGGCTGGCCAATGGGGACTAAGGGCTGAAGTGCCCACTGCGGTGCTGCCGGGCAATGGCGGCCTTGACCTGGATGAAATGAACCGCACCCTCAGTTTGAGCGTTGCGCATGATTACCAGCTTCCCGAAGGCCGCCCATTGGTGGTCAACCCGCGCGGCTTCCGCCCGGGCAGTGTGCATCAGGAAGTATTCTTTGAAAGCGTTCCCATGGTGCTGCGTGAATTTCCGCAGGCTTATTTTGTCTGTACGGCCATGCAGGGCCAACCGCAGGCTCAAAAATGGGTGGAAAAATACCGGCTGCAGGAGCATATCCTGCTGCTGCCTTACCTGGGCCAGCAGCAGCTCTGGCAGCTTTTTTCTCGTTCGCAGGTGTATGTTTCCCTATCCAGCCATGATGGCACGCCCAATACTTTTTTGGAAGCGCTGGCTTGCGGCTGTTTCCCAGTGGTGGGGAATATTGAATCCCTGCGCGAATGGTTGGAGCCGGGGCGTACCGGGTTGCTGGTGGACCCGCGTGACCCGCAAGCGGCAGCCGAGGCCATATTGTACGCGCTGCGCCATCCCGAGCTGCGCGAACGTGCCCGCCAGGGCAACATCCGCGTCTTGAAGAAGCGCGCCGAGGTCAACGGCGTGCGTCGGGAAGTGCAAATTTTCTATAATAAATTTAGCGGTAAATAGACAGGGTTATTTTTCAGCCAGAAGCGCGTTCAGATCGCGGATGGTTTGCTGCGGATCGCGGAACACGATGCCGTGCATGCCGAGGCTGCGTGCGCCCTCGATGTTGATTTCACGGTCATCGATGAACACCGCCTCCTCCGCGCGGCAGCCGGTTTGATTCAGCGCGTGTTGGTACATACGCGGATCGGGCTTAAGCAGTTTGACATCGCAGGAAGCGATCACGTGGTCGAAGGTGCCGTCGATATTCCAAACAGTTTGCAGAAATTCATGCAAGTGGAAAGGGAAGTTGGTTAAAAGAACGCTGGTGTAGCGCGTGTGGTAATCACGGATAGCTGCCAGCATTTGCGGGTGAATGTAAAAATCATCCCGCACAAATCTCTGCAGGATTGGTTTCTTCTCCAACGGTTGTTCCAGCGTTTGCAGCAGCCAGGTGTAGTAGTCGTCGTCTTCCATCTCACCTAAATCCCAACGGTCATTAACTTCGCTGCGGATGGCCTCATAGATGGCTTCTTCGGGCGCGTCCAGTCTTTCAGCCAGCAGGGATTCAAAAGTGCCTTTGACAGTGTGCAGCAGCACACCTGCCAGGTCCCAGACGATTACCTTAATCATCGTTGGGATACCATTCCTTCAAATGAGCGTGTTCGTTCAGACGCACCAGGTGAGGGCTGCCCTGTTCATCCACATTGATGGTTGTGATACTGCAGGGATGCAGGGAGTAATAGGGCAGCAGGCTGTCTTTTGGCAAACCAAAACAATCGGTCAGAATTACATCCAACACACCTGAGTGCGCCACGATGATGCTGTCCTGCCCACGGGTTCCTTTCAGGATGCGGCGCCATTCTGCCTGGACACGTTTGTGAAAATTGCGCTTGGAATCGCCGCTGAAAAAACGGATGAGGTTCATGCGGTGATGCTCGAATAGGTAAACGTATTTGGGCTTGTGGGCGTTGAGGTCGTCGTTAATGACCTTGCCCTCCATCCATCCAAAATTGATCTCGATTAAATCCTGGCTCGCAGACGGCTCTAATTGCACTGCTTTTCCGATCATCTCTGCGGTCTGCATGGCGCGCGACAGCGGGCTGGAGAACAGGTTGACGGCCTGAATGTCCTTCATTGCCTCAGCGGTGCATTGTGCCTGCCTCAAACCGTTATCATTCAGTGGAATATCGGTGATACCGTGCAGTAAATTTTGATCTACCCAGGCAGTGGTGCCGTGACGAACCAGGTAATAAGTGGTCAATGAAAGTTCCTTTTTTTACGACAGGTTAGTTGAGTGATTGTACTATTTTACAAAAAAACTCATCAGCCCTGTGAAACAATTTCTTGAATCTTGCGGTTCATATCGCTCCGGTTAGTGTACTGAAAGGCATGCATTCCGATTGCCTGGGCGCCGTCGATATTGATTTTCCGGTCGTCGATGAAAATTGTTTCATCTGCCGCGCACCCCAGTTTTTGCAGGGTATAGCGGTAGATCTCGGGGTGCGGTTTGATCATGTGCACCTCGCTGGAGATCACAATCTCATCAAAAGTGCCGTCCATACGCCAGCGGTCATTCAACATGGGCCGAAGTGCGTTCGAAAAATTGGACAACAGCGCAGTTTTGTATTGCTTGTGGTAATTCAATATATCGGATACCAGTTCGGTATCGATGAAAAAATCCTGATTGATAAAATCCAGCAGGTGTCTTTTATCTTCGCACGGTAAGCCAAGTACATCCAACATGCGGTTCCAGAATTCATCCTGTGTGAATTCGCCTATATCCACGCGGTCCATGAATTCGCTATTGAAAGATTCATAGACTTTTTCGGCAGGAACATTCAAGCGGCGTGCGATGCTGGTGGGCACATTTCCATCGGGAGTATGCAGCAATACGCCTTCCAGATCCCAAATAATGGCGCGGATGGTCATGGGTGGACTTTTCCGTTGAGGTGATCGATGCCATTGATCTGGATGAGTTGGCTGGGGCTTTCCGGGCTGATCTCGATAATGCTGATGCTGCATGCGTCCAGGTTAAAGCGGGTATCCGTGATGCTGCCCCTGAACTCGTACTGCAGGATGACCCGCAGCACACCCGCGTGCGCTACGACGATGACCGGCCGGCCGTCGGCTTGGTCACGGATAGTTACCCAGGCTTTCTGTACACGTTTTTGGAATTGGCTGTGTTTTTCACCGCTGAAAGTTCCAATCAACCTGCGCCAGCGAAGGTAAAGCTTTAATAGTGTCTCTTTATCTCTCAATGTTGACCAGTAATTACGCTTACCTTCCATGATGCCGAAATACATTTCCTGCAAATCTTCCACCGGTTCAGGTTCCAGACCGGTAGCTCGGCTAATAGGCGCAGCGGTTTGCCGCGCACGTTTCAAAGGGGAGGTGTATAAATGGGCAGCTTGGCAGCCCTGCATGGCTTTGCCTGTCAGTTCGGCCTGCTCCAGACCGAAAGCGCTCAGCGGCCGGTCGGATTGTCCGTGTATGCGACCTTGTTCAATCCAATCGGTGATTCCGTGGCGAATTAAATATATTTTTGTGGTTGTGTTATGTTTTGTCATGTGTTTTTTGTGTTTTTCATGTGATATTTTCGATCTTCCTGGATGGCGAACCACCGAATTATACATGTTCTTCTATTTGTTCCGTCTAAATGGACAGGGAATTTTGATTGATTTATTAATACATTATTTACACGAACTCCCTTTTCCCGCATGCCGGATTATGGTATTAATTGTTTAACTAGTTAACAATAAACAGGTGAAATGATTAAACCATCAAAAAAAGAACAATTGGGCCATTTGCTGATGCATGTTTGCCGCTTACGTGGAAAAACAGCTGATCAATTTATGGAACAAAATAAAATTTACCGCGGTCAGGGTTTGATGCTGCTATTCATCTCCGAACAACAGGATTTGACGCATTCGGAAATAGCCGAGCATTTGAATATTTCTCCAGCGGCTGCCACTAAAGTGATCAAGCGATTGGAGGAAGAAGGCTATGTGCAGCGTCAATCGGATGCGAAAGACGAGCGTGTTTCCCGGGTGGCTATCCTGCCGGAGGGTCTGGCTGCCATTGATGGCATTCACGCTTCGTTCAAGAGACTTGATGAGAAAACGTTTCTGAATTTCTCGGAAAATGATCTGAAGCAATTAGACGATTATCTCCATCGTATCCTGCAAAATTTACAGGAAAGCCATCTTGAAAAAGGTGATTAAAAAGATTGTAACGGGATTATCATTTCTTTCCTAAAATGTTCCCTAATATTAGATAGATCTATTGAATTGAAAATAAAAAGACAGTTTGGAGGTAGGCTTTGATAAAAAAATTAGCACCTTATATCGGCCAATATAAAAAATATATTTTCCTTGTGCCGGTCTTTGTACTGCTGGATGTGCTGTGTGAATTAAGTATGCCCTTGTTAATGGCGCGTATTGTGGATATCGGCATTCCGGCAGGCGATGTGGCCTTTATCAGTAAAACCGGCGGTTTTATGATTTTATTGGCTGTGGGCGCCATCTTGTTTGGTGTTCTCAATATGAAATTTTCCACTACCGGCGCCGTTGGTTTTGCGGCTAATCTGCGCAATGCCCTGTTTGAAAAAGTACAGCAATTCTCGTTTACGAATATTGACAAATTCAGCACGGCTTCGCTGGTGACGCGCTTGACCAATGATGTCAACAACTTACAGGTCACGTTCATGATGGCTTTGCGGCTCTTGACGCGCGCCCCGATGATGTTGGTAATCGCCTTCATCCTGGCTTATCGCATTAACGCACAATTATCCATTGTGCTGGCAATTGCGATTCCAATCTTGGTTGTGAGTGTAATGTTTATCATTAGCTCGGCTGTGAAGCGTTTTTCCGTGATGCAGGAGAAAATCGATAATATCAATCGTAACATTCAAGAGAACCTGATCGGCATTCGCGTGGTGAAATCTTTTGTGCGTGCCGATCATGAAAACGCGAAATTTAAGAACTCGAATGATGATTTCACGAATTCGGCAATACACGCCATCAATCTGGCAATCCTGAACATGCCGATCATGATGTTTGTGCTGAACGCGGCCACTGTCGTGATCATCTGGATGGGCGGCAAGATGGTATTCGCCGGCACTTTGGGTACAGGTGAGTTGATCAGTTTCATCAGCTATATCTTCCAAATATTAATGAGCGTCATGATGATTTCCATGATGATCATTATGAGCGCCCGCGCTGAGGCCAGCGGAAAACGCATCATTGAAGTACTGGATACCCAAATCGATATTGTGGATAATCCTGAAGCTGCCTTGAGTGTCAGTCTGGATGGCAACAACGCCCCTGTCACGACTACTGGAAAAGCTGAAAATTTTCCTGAAGTTACTTCGGGTAAAGTGGAATTCAAGCACGTCTCTTTCAAGTACCTGCTGACCGGCAGTGGTGACGATGTCCTCTGCGACATCAACTTTGTTGCCCAACCGGGGGAGATTGTGGGTATTGTAGGCGGCACTGCTTCCGGGAAATCTTCCCTGGTGAACCTGATTCCCAGGTTGTATGATGCCACCGAGGGCGCGGTCTTGGTGGATGGAGCAGATGTGCGTAATTACCGTTTAGCGGATTTACGCGAGAAAATTGGTGTGGTCCTGCAAGTAAACACACTTTTCTCCGGCACGATTCGAGAAAATATTATGTGGGGCAACGAGTTGGCCACTGAAGAAGAGATCATCACGGCTTGCAAGGATGCCCAGGCGCACGAATTCATCATGTCGCTTCCGAATGGCTATGACACCGTGCTGGGACAGGGCGGCGTGAATGTATCCGGCGGCCAAAAGCAGCGTTTGTGCATTGCCAGGGCAATATTGAAGAAACCCAAGGTCCTGATCCTGGATGACAGCACCAGTGCTGTGGATACGGCTACCGAAGCCAGAATTCGTGAAGCTTTTTATCATAATCTGGCTGATACAACTATCTTTATCATTGCCCAGCGCATCGGCTCTGTCAAAGAGGCAGACAAAATCATTGTCCTGGATGAGGGCGGCATTTCCGGTGTTGGGACGCATGATGAACTTTTGAAGACTAATGAAATTTACCGAGAGATTAATTCTTCCCAGCAGGAAGGAGTTTTAGCACAATGAGCGACGAAAGACGTGAAATTAAACCGCAGGAATCATCCGGGCCGCGCCATGGACCTGGTGCTCCTGTACATGGCTTTGAAAAGCCCAAAGATACCAAAAATACAATTGGCCGTTTGTTAGGATATATGGCGGATAAGAAACTGCAGATATTCGTGGTGATTATCCTGATGCTGCTGAGCACGGCCGGTTCCCTGGCAGCTAATTATTTCATCAAACCTTTGATTAATGATTACATCTTGCCGGGTGATTTCAGCGGCTTGGGAATCGCATTAATGCAATTGGCAGGGATTTACCTGGTGAGCGTCTTCGCTTCTTATGGACAGAGCCGCCTGATGCTGCAAGTTGCTCAGCGGATGACTAATGCCATGCGCCGCGATTTGTTTGCCAAGATGCAAAAATTACCGTTGAAATATTTCGATACCCATACCCACGGCGAATTAATGAGCCGCTTCACCAACGATATTGATAACGTCCAAACAGCATTTGAACAAAGTCTGGTGCAGCTGATCTCGAGCGCATTGACCTTTGTTGGCTCAGTGGTGATGATGATTATTCTTAGCCCCACTCTGTTCCTGGTGGCAGCTGTTATCCTGGGATTGATGTTCTTCTTCGCGCGATTCTTTACCAGCCGCAGCGGCAAGTACTTCAAAGAACAGCAAAAGAATCTTGGCAGTCTGAACGGTTATGTGGAAGAGATTGTAGATGGTCTAAAAATAGTCAAGGTTTTTGGCTATGAAGATAAAGCGAATCGTGAATTTGGCCGGCGCAATGAGGATTATCGCGAAGCGGCTACACAGGCCAACTTCAATTCTTCCGTGATTATGCCGGTGGTGATGAACCTGAATAACATCTCTTACGCGGCCGTGGCATTGGTAGGCGGCTTGCTCACCGTTGCTGGCAGCTTTGATGTCGGTTCGCTGGCATCTTTCCTCCAATATGTCCGCCAGATGGGCATGCCCGTTCAGCAGATTTCCAATCAGATGAATACCATTTTGGCTGCCCTGGCAGGTGCGGAACGTGTCTTTGAAGTTATGGATCAACCGGTCGAAGTGGATGACGGCGTTGTCACCCTGGTGGGTGCCAACAAGAACACCGATGGTTTTGTGGAAGTCGCACACAATGGCGTTCATCCCACCCATTGGGCTTGGAAAGTGCCGCAAGCGGATGGATCTTTTGATTATGTTGAACTAAAAGGCGATGTGCGTTTCAACGATGTCACCTTCAGTTATGAGCCCGGTACAACGGTGCTGAACCATGTGTCGCTCTATGCCAAACCGGGTCAAAAGATTGCTTTTGTGGGTTCCACCGGAGCAGGCAAGACCACTATTACGAACTTGATCAACCGTTTTTATGATATCGAAGAGGGCACCATCACTTTCGACGGCATCAACGTGAAAAGCATCCGCAAGGACGATTTGCGTAAGTCGTTGGGTATGGTGCTGCAGGATACGCACCTCTTTACCGGAACAGTCATGGATAACATACGCTACGGACGTTTGGATGCCAGCGATGAAGAATGTATTCAGGCTGCCAAACAAGCCAGCGCACACTCATTCATCAAGCGTCTGCCGCAGGGTTATGACACCATGATCACCTCGGATGGCGCTAACCTTTCACAGGGTCAGCGGCAACTTTTGGCCATTACACGTGCGGCCGTAGCTGATCCGCCGGTGCTGATTCTGGACGAAGCTACCAGCTCAATTGATACCCGTACCGAACGTTTGATCGAAAAAGGCATGGATGCGTTGATGAAAGACCGCACGGTCTTTGTGATTGCGCATCGCCTCTCCACCGTACGCAATTCCAACGCTATCATTGTGCTGGAACACGGCGAGATTATCGAGCGCGGTGACCATGACGACTTGCTGCAGCAAAAAGGCCGCTACTATCGTCTGTGCACTGGCCAGTATGAGCTGACGTAATCCAGAAAAACAAATATAAAAACCGCTCACTGTGAAAAAAGTGAGCGGTTTTTTGTATCCCTGGGAAGGGACGAGGAAGGACAGCTCTTTTTACGCCATTCATCTTTTGACGTTCGTCTTCCGCTCGGATATACTAAAAATGCTTTAAGCAAGAACATTGAGGAGGTAGTTTTTATGGCATCTGAAACATCTTTTAAATTAACCTATGCTACTATGTTCAACCCACCTGAAGAGCTGCATGAGCGTTTTGAGGCTGCTTTGGAGCAAGTTAAAGCGGAAATGGGTAAAGAATATGGCATGATCATTAATGGTCAGGAATGCAAGGCCGCTTCTACTTTCGAAGACCGCAGCCCAATCAACACCGATTGGGTCTTGGGAAAATTCCAAAATGGCGACGCCCAGACGGCTGCCGACGCCGTCGCAGCCGCCCGGCGGGCTTTCCCGGCCTGGAGTGCGCGTCCCTGGCAGGAACGCGTGGCGCTGCTGCGCAAGGCGGCCGCTTTGATGGATGAACGTATTTTCAAGATCGGCGCAGTGATTTCATTGGAGGTGGGCAAGAATCGCACGGAAGCCCTGGGCGATGCCGCCGAAACCTCTGACCTGATCCGCTATGCCTGCGACCAGATCACAGCTAATAATGGTTTTATCCATGAAATGGGCCACGACCCGCTGCAGGGATTTAAAGCCATCAATTACTCTGTGCTGAAACCTTATGGAGTTTGGCTGATTGTCAGTCCATTCAACTTCCCCGCTGCCCTGACAGGCGGACCTGCCGGCGCGGCCCTGGCAGCTGGAAACACCGTGGTGATCAAACCGGCATCTGACACACCCTGGACGTCGCGTCTGTTGGCGGAATGCTTTCGCGATGCCGGATTGCCCGATGGTGTGTGCAACTACGTCACCGGACCCGGCAGCAGCCTGGGTCAGGCGTTGATCGAAAATCCCGATGTGGACGGCATTACGTTCACCGGCTCTTACGCGGTGGGTATGCACATTTTCCGCAGCTTCGCGCAGGGTCCCTATGTGCGCCCTACCATTTTGGAAATGGGCGGCAAGAACCCCACCATCGTCAGCCGCAACGCGGATATCGAAGAAGCCGCTGTGGGCATCGTGCGCTCGGCTTTCGGCCTGCAGGGGCAGAAATGTTCCGCTTGCTCGCGTGTCTTTATCGAAAAACCGGTCTATCAACAGGTGCTCAGCCGCATGGTGGAACTGACCCGAAAGTTTGGCATCGGAGACCCCACCTTGCGCGAAAATTACCTGGGCCCGGTGGTGAACAAGAATTCCTACCAGGAATACCAGGCTTATATTGACGAGATGAATCAGGCAGGCGCGCGTTTCCTGACCGGCGGCAAGATCCTTACTGAAGGCGAAATGGCTAAGGGTTATTTCTGCGCCCCGACCATCGCGGTGGATTTACCCTTGGAGCACCGTCTGTGGAAACAGGAGATGTTCGTACCCATCACCACCGTAACTGCGGTGGACAACCTGGAAGAAGCCATGGGCTATGCCAATGACGTGGATTACGGGCTCACCTCCGGTTTCTACGGATCGTTAGATGAAGCGAAATGGTTCTTCGATTCCATCCAGGCCGGCGTCAATTACGTCAACCGCCCGCAGGGCGCCACTACCGGTGCCTGGCCAGGTTTCCAACCCTTCGGCGGCTGGAAAGGTTCCGGCTCTAGCGGCAAGAATGCCGGCGGGTTGTATTACGTTCAGCTTTACATGCATGAGCAGATCCAAACGCTTATTCAGAAAGCGTAAACGAAAGAATTTTTATCGGGCGGGTGCAACACCCGCCTGATTATTTATTAATAGAATGTTGGCTGAGCCAGTCGAAGCCAACTAGCTGATTGCTTGTAGGGCGGAATTCTAATCCCGCCGTAAAGATAAAAACGGCGCGTATATTCAAAACTGCGAGTACAGGTAGAAACGCGCCCTACATCGATCTGTGTCCATCTAGCTTAAAACAAAATCGGTTTTTATCCGCTTTTATCTGTGGTTAATGGGTTATTTTCAGGTTCCTCGACCACGTAATCTTCCAACCGGTCCATGTTCACATCCACCTCGGAAATCACCTTGCCCTTGACGGAAACGCCGGCTTGATGCACGCCTTCGCGCGAGCCGCTCACCAACGGGTGCCAGTCCGGCAGGGGCTTGCCCTGCAACACCAGGCGGTAAGCGCAGGTGTCCGGCAGCCATTTGAGGTGTTCCACCTTGGACGGGGTTAATTTGATACAGGATGGCATGGCGCTGTGGCGTTCATCATATAGCATGCACACACAGTTTTCAGAATCAAGGAAGCGGCAGGCTACGTTGGTCATGAAAATTTCGCCGGTATCTTCATCCTCCAGCTTGTACAGGCAGCAAATCCCGCAGCCGTCGCACAGCGATTCCCACTCATTCAGGGTCATCTCGGTGAGCTTCTTGGTTTGCCAAAAAGGTTTGTTATGGCTCATCGGGAAGCGTGGCTGCTCTTGTCCGCTGCTTCGCGCAGCAGATCAGCCAGTTTGCGTGCCTCTTCCGCTGTGAGGAAAATATTGGTTTCGTTTGCGTACAGGATCTTTTCCTCGTCCGGACCAAATTCTTTTAAACACACACAGACATTGTCTTCAAATTCCCTGTCGGCGGGATCGAAAAAAATGTTTACTTTCAAACTGCCGTTCAATATCTCTATTGCCATCTCTGCCTCCAATTCATTTGCGAAGAAAGAATAGCATCTTAATCATAATGTATTTTTTGTAAAGCAGCCATTTGTTTATCCAGCGTTTGACTTATAAAAATACTTTTAATTTTCCTGTGCTGCATTTATTACGATGTATTAATAGTACCCGTGATTGTGTTGCCTTTCACGAAAATGTGTTATTAATACTGTAGCAGGAATAATACCGGAGATTTTATGCATAAAAACACTTCCTCCTCACTCACCCGGCTGATGCTGGGGCTGGCGTTAGCCGGAACATTGGCTTCGTGTTCTGCCAATACGGATGAACAAACACAACAAAGCACTCAGGTGGTTGAATCGCTCAAAGGCAGCAGCGGTAAATTGGCCTTCGCTGCACAGACTTCAACTAAAATACCTTATGATATTTTCTTCATCAATATGGAAACGGGCAAGGAATATCAATTGACTGAAAGCGGCATGTCGGATATTGCTCCGGATTTCGCCGCTGATTCCAGTTTGATGGTGTTTTCATCTAATCGTAACGATAGCTATGATATTTACAAAATGATGCTGCCGGATGGGGACGGCGAGCGCTTGACCACTTCCAGCTCAGATGAGACCGAACCGCGCCTTTCTCCGGATGGTTCATTGATTGCCTACCAGTCCGAGGCTAGCGGCGATTATGATATTCTCACCATGGATTTAAACGGTGAAAACGTTACCCGCCTGACCCAGGAAGATTCCGAAGAGACTCAGGCTAACTGGTCGCCGGATGGCACCCAATTGGTTTTTGTCTCCAACCGTGATGGCGATTTTGAGCTGTACAGCATGGATGCTGATGGCAGCAATGTCCAGCAGCTGACCGAAAACGAGGTTTATGATGCCGCTCCGGCCTGGTCGCCGGATGGTAGCCGGATTGCCTTTATATCCAAGCGCAGCCAGCATTTCCAGCTCTACCTGCTGGACCTGGAGAGCGGTGAAGAGATCGCTGCGACCGAGACCGGCATGACGGTGCACTCACCGGCCTGGTCACCGGATGGCAAATATATCGCCTATGTCAGCGATGGGGATGGCAGCAGCCAGATCAATGCATACGAGGTCAGCAGCGGAGAATCTTATCGGGTTACCAGCGGATATTCGAAGTATTCCGGCTTATCCTGGGTGAAATAAACACATTTTTAATTGGAAAGTTAAATGGAAGACGCCGCGCCAAGCCCTCTGCGCGGCGTCTTCATAGCTCTATGGAGGAGCTAGGGGTGTATGCTTTTACTGTTGACGGAACCTAACCCGCTCACGTTCTGGCTGACCTGGGGGTCATCGCCGAAGTAGGATACCGATCCGACGCCGGTCACGTTCACGCTCAAATCCTGTTCGGCCCATACTACCGCGCTACCTGCGCCGGTCAGCAGGATTTTGGTGCTATTGCTGCGCAGGTCGCCTGCTTCATAACTGCCCACACCGCTGATGGTGATCACCTGCTTATCCACCGCACCAGCGATGACAATCGCGCCGGCTGAGGTCAGGTTGACGTTCAGGTCGCGGGCGGTCAATTGGTCAATTTCAACGCTGCCCGCACCGCTCAGGTTGACGTCCAATTGCTCAGTTTCCAATGCAAATACCTTGACCGCGGCCGCGCCCGAAATGGAGAGCTCGTTCAGGTCTTTGACGGTTAATGTGTAAGTTACGCGCTGGATAGGTGCTCCTAAAAAACCGCGCCGCATGCCAATCACCAAAACGCCGTTATCCACGCTGGTGGTAAGGTAGCGCAAATAATCGCGCGGGGCTTCAATGGTCAATGATTCCTCATCGCCTTGTTCAATTATGAACTCACCGAAAGTATTGATTTGGATTTGGTCGAAACCACTGACATCTTCTGTTTGCGTTTGCATGCTGGCGTCACTGCAGCCGCTAAGGAGTACTAAGGGTAATAGTAGCAACATGGCTGCGCTTAATATCGGAATCTTTTTCATAAAACACCTCTTGCTACTGGCATGAAATCTATATTTCTGTTTCTACATACGCAAACTGCGCTGAAAAGGTTTGCCGGATACGATATTTTAAGATAAAAACTACATGATTGGCGCACAAATGGGGAGGGAAAACACAGAATTTATAGCGTCTGACCGCAGGACTGGCAGTGGGCCGTGCCGGCAGGGTTTTCCGCGCCGCACGATGGGCAAATAGTTGCCGGCCCGGCAGGAGGCGTGGTGGTGCGTTCGCTCAGCAAATCGCCGCGCGCCCAGCGGGAATTTGCGTTTGTGCCCTCTGTTTCGCGTGGGGTGCTTTCCTGCTTTTCCAGATAGTCTTGCGCGGTGCGGTTACCACGTTTAACAACCACCCAGATCAGGATGCCCGTTACCAGGATAACGACCAGGCAAAACAATGGCAGCATTAGGAATCCGGTAGCGATTCTCATTTCTCATTCTCTCTTTCTGGTGTCAACTGCGCCCCGCAATGGCCGCAATATTGGTGATCGGCCGGGTTGCTGCTATGGCATTGCGGGCAGATGATTTCCACCGGCTTTCCCAAATTCGGTCTGCTTCCCGCAGGAAAAAAAGATCCCGGTGAAAGGTCCAACTCGCCGTTCTGGCGTTTGCGGTTAATTTCGCGAATGTCCTCCAGGCGTTGGAAGATCACCACTACCAGCGGAGTGAGGACCAGAACGGCAATGGCGATGATGCGCATCACTGGAGAGATGTTAGTATCCATGCTGCTAATTTTATCCTATCGGGAAAGGTCCGGCTTGCTGATATAATTGGACAAGCGTTCTAATATTGAATTGCAGCACAGAAAGTTGAGGGCAAGATGGATTTGTTTGACCATGCCATGCAGGAATCCCTGCAGCGCGAAGCACCTCTGGCGGCACGCATGCGGCCGCAGCGGCTGGAAGACTTTGTCGGGCAGGAAGAGATCATCGGTGAAGGCCGTCTGCTGCGGCGCGCAATTGAAGCCGACCGCCTGTTTTCATCCATCATCCTGTGCGGCCCGCCCGGATCCGGTAAAACTACGCTGGCGCGGTTGATTGCCAATTACAGCCAATCGCATTTCTCCACCATCTCGGCGGTCATGGCCGGCAAGAGCGAATTGCGCCAGGTGATCGATGAGGCACGCGAACGGCGCCGCTTATACCAGAAGCGCACCATTCTGTTCGTGGATGAGGTGCACCGCTGGAACCGCGCTCAGCAGGATGCACTGCTGCCCAATATTGAAAATGGGCTGATCATCCTGATTGGTGCCACCACCCAAAATCCCTATTTTGATGTTATTCCGGCACTGGTTTCACGTTCGCGCATCTTTATGCTTAAACAGCTCAGCGAGAACGACCTGGGCATGTTGTTTGACCATGCCTTGATTGATAAGGAGCGCGGCTACGGTAAGCGGGCCATCCAGGTTGAACCGCAGGCGAAAGCGCACCTGCTGCGCATGGCCAATGGCGACGCGCGCAGCTTGCTCAACGCGCTGGAGTTGGCGGTTGAATCCACCAATCCTGACCCGGCGGGCACGATCCATGTTGACCTGCAAACCGCACAGGATTCTATCCAGCAGCGCGCCATCCATTATGACAAGAACATGGATGAGCATTACGATACCATCTCCGCTTTCATCAAATCGGTGCGTGGTTCTGACCCGGACGCGGCGCTCTATTGGCTGGCCAAAATGATCACGGCGGGCGAAGACCCGCGTTTCATCCTGCGCCGCCTGCTGATCCTGGCTGGGGAGGATATCGGCCTGGCCGACCCGCAGGCACTGCTGGTGGCTTCCGCTGCAGCCAGCACTTATGAATATATCGGTATGCCCGAAGGCATTTTTCCGATTGTTGAGGCAACCTTGTATCTGGCCACAGCACCCAAATCCAATTCCGCGTTGGGCTATTTTGAAGCGGCCAAATTGATTGAGCAGCAGGGTGCCCAGCCGGTGCCCATTCATTTGATGGATGCCAATCGCGATGCCAAAGGTTTCGGGCACGGCAAAGGCTATCAATACCCACATGATTTCCCCGGCCACTATGTCGAGCAGCAGTACCTGCCGGATGCGGTTCAGGGTACGCATTTCTACCAGCCTTCGGACGAAGGCCGCGAAGCCGAAATAAATAAACGCCTGGAAAACCTAAAAAAACGTTCGATAAGTAACTAGGGCAGGAATACGCTTGCCTTACCGCTGTTGTCTGTAGGATAATTTATCCAATCCGTAGAATTTTTAATAAGAAACGGGTTTTTATAAATATCCTGATATGCGAGGTGCGGCGTGTATGCTTTCTTTGGTTATGATTACACTGGCGAACCATTTATGTTCCTGGGAGCCGCCCATATTGGCGCGCTGCTCTCCATTCTGCTCCTGAATCTCTATCTCCTGCGTTTTCGCAATAAGGATGAAACTGACCGCAGAAAGGTGCGAATCACCCTAGCCGTGGTGCTATGGGTGAACGAACTTGCCTGGCATATCTGGTGTGCTGCCTGCGGTGTCTGGAGCATTCAGGAAAACATTCCGTTGCATGCCTGCTCAGTGTTGATTTGGCTGGCAGGATTTATGTTGATTTTCAAGAATTATCGCATCTACGAATTTGTCTATTTTATGGGTATTGCCGGTGCGCTGCAGGCGCTTCTAACGCCGAATATTGGTATTTATGGTTTCCCCCACTTCCGTTTCTTCCAGACCTTTATTTCTCACGGTTTGTTGGTTACTACGGCCGTTTACATGACCGCGGTGGAAGGCATGCGGCCAACCTGGAAATCGCTGCTGCGCGTCATGGTGATTGCGAACCTCTACATGGGCGTAGTGTTCGTGATAAACGGCCTGATTGGCTCGAACTACCTGTACGTTTCCCATAAACCGCCCGGTCCAACACTGTTGGACGCGCTGCCGGATTGGCCCTGGTATCTGCTTTACATGGAGGCTATCGGCCTGGTGATGTTCCTGCTGCTGTACCTGCCCTTCGTCTTTCAGAATAGGCGCGCGAAAAGACAGATTACTGAAGTCTGAGCAAAGCCTGACTAGGAGCGCAAGTCTTTCAGAATCGGCAGGATGCCCTGAATGGCTTTGGCGCGGTGGCTGATGCGGTTCTTCTCATCCAGCGTCAGCTCTGCCATGGTCTTGCCTTCCTGCGGGAAAAAGAAGATGGAGTCGTAGCCGAAGCCTTCATCGCCGCGTTCAGTTGGGATGATCTCTCCCGAACAGGCGTCCTCATAGGAAAAGCGTTTGCCGTTGGGCATCATCAGGACGACCGCGCACACAAAGCGCGCATTCCAGGGGCGCGGTTTGTTCTCCAATTTGGAGAGCAGCAGTTGGCGTCGCTCGTGGTCAGAGGCATCTGCCTGTCCGGTGAAGCGGTGAGAATTCAGTCCGGGCTGCCCATGCAGGACTTTCACTTCCAGACCGGTATCGTCCGCAAGGGTGGGCAGCTGGCTGGCACGGCAGAAGGCCTGCGCTTTCAGACGCGCGTTTTCCAGATAGTTGGAACCATTCTCCTCTACGTCCATGTAAAGGGAAATATCATCCGGCGTCAGCAGCGTGATCGGAAGCGCTTTCAGTAAGTCGAAAATTTCTTTTCGTTTTCCAAGGTTAGTTGTTGCAATTAGTAGTTGTTTTGTCATCGATTGTTAAAATTTATGAATATTATTAATAAAACTTGACGCGTCAAAACGCGCGTGCTATAATCGGTCAAATTATACTAATTTTAGTGGAATTATCGTGAATAAGCCAACTCGAACTTTTCGTATTAATGTGGGGTTTCTGATTAACCAACCCATCGGATACAACCGCGATATTCCGTTTGAGCTGGGGGAATATACATTTGATGAAAACTTCTCTGTACAAGATTTAAATGGAAATCTTAATTTAGATCGCACCCAGAGCGGGCTGCGTATCCAAGGCCATTTCACAGCGTCAAGCATGGTAACTTGTGGGCGTTGCCTGGAGGAGTTCGAACTGGTTCTGGATTCACACTTCGAAGAAATATTCACTTATGAAAACAACCCGCTATCCGAGGATGAATTGATTATTCCGGAGACTGGCTATATAGAATTTGAACCCTATATCCGGGATTATCTCCTTTTGGAAGTTCCGATCAACCCGGTTTGTAAACCGGACTGCCTGGGCTTATGCGATATTTGCGGAGAAAATCGAAATTTGCATAACTGCGGCCATGAACATGAAAAACCTGTCACAAACATGGCGCGTTTGATGAAGTCAGTTGGGGGAAGTTTTTCTCCCGGAAAAAACACACCAATTTCAGAGTAGAAAGGATTGCGATGAAAGCAGCTTTCCCAGACAATAATGACGAGGATACCATTCTGGACATGCTGCTTGAACGGGCTGATTTACAGGGTCAATTAACGATAGACGACCTGGAAGAGATTATCCCGCAAAGTGGGGGGCTACAGGAGCGTCTGGATGAAGTGGTTGTTCGATTGAACAGTCAGGGGGTGGAGGTGTTGCCTTCCAGTGAAGACCGAGAGAATATCGAAGATCTCAACGAATTAATAAACGACACGGACACGGATATGGATCCGTCGGCGGGTTTTGAGCGCGTACCCAGCGAAGATACGATCAGTTTATATTTGCGCGAAATGTCCAGAGTGCCCCTGCTGAATATGGAGCAGGAAGTCAACCTGGCCCAACGCTATGAGGCCGGTAAAGCGGCTCAGGAGAAACTGATTAAACTGAATGGCAATTCCACCGAAGCCCAGCGAAATGAATTGGAGATGCTGGTGGAAGATGGCTTGCAGGCGCGCGAGCACTTGATCAAAGCCAACACACGCCTGGTGGTCAGTGTGGCCAAACGCTATAACGGCCGCGGTGTGCCTTTTCTGGATCTGATCCAGGAGGGCAACCTGGGCCTTATGAAAGCCGTGGAAAAATATGATTACCGCAAGGGTTTTCGCTTTTCCACCTATGCGACTTGGTGGATCCGCCAGACCATTACGCGTGCCATCGCTGATCAGGGCCGTACGATCCGTGTGCCTGTGCACATGGTGGACCGCATCCGGGTGATGTACAAACGCACCCATGAATTGGAACAAAAATTGGGGCGTGAACCCAGTGTGGATGAACTGGCCGAATCTTTGGATATTCCCAAGCAAAAGCTGGAATGGATGATTCGCGTTTCCTGGCTGCCGCTGTCATTGGAAACACCTATCAATGAAGATGAAGACGAGTCTGAACTGGGCAACTTCATTGAAGATCAGGATACTCCCACACCCAGCCAGAGTGTTTATTCAAAGTTGTTGAGTGAAAAAATTGAGGAAGTGTTAGATACGCTGCCCTACCGTGAGGCACATATCCTGCGGCTGCGTTTTGGCTTGGAGAACGGCCGTTACTACACCCTGGAAGAAGTGGGCAAGAAGTTCGGCCTGACGCGTGAGCGCATCCGCCAGATTGAAACCAAAGCATTGCGCCGGCTGCGGCAGCCGCGCCGCTCACGACAGCTGCGAGAATATCTATAGCTTGTTAAATTAATCCGGGTTAAAGAAACCGCGCATCATCTGGCTGATGAGCGCGGTTTTTTCATACAAAAGGAGATGTCCACATTTGGGCAATATCTTCAGCGCGGCCTGAGGCAGGTTGTGGACCAGCTCACGCGCAGAAGCCGGCGTTGTGATGGGGTCGTTAGTCCCATTTACCAGCTGCGCGGGACAGACGATTTTTTGAAAATCACCGTTCAGGTGATATTCTGCACAAATACTGAGGTCTGCCAGCAAAGTGCTGGTGCGCACCTGGCTCAGCGGTGCCAGCAGCGTGCGGCGTTGGCTTTGCGGAAAATCCTGGCTGAAAGCGATCCGGCCAAAATCCTCAATGAATTGATCTTTCCTGTTGGGACACAACAGGCTTTCAAAAAGTTCTTCCGGAACGTTGAAATGACTGCCGCAGGACATCAGGAACAAACGTTTGACTTGTTTGGGAAAGGCTTTCGCGTAATAGAGTGCCAGCAGGGCGCCAAGTGAATGGCCGGCCAAATCGATGCGATAAATGTGCAAATCATCTAAAAATAGCCGCAAGCTTTGCACCAATGCGGGCATCTGCTGGCAGGCAGTTCCAGCGGATTTGCCGTGCCCCGGCAGATCCAGCGCAATCACGCGGCGATTGAGCGAGCGGCGAAGATCCACCGGCCAGGCCATGTGACTGCCGCCGCTGCCGTGCAGCAGCACCAACGGGCGGGGGGGTTCCGGCTGCTCAGCCTCGTTATAAATGCGGTAGAACAGGTTATTGCTGTAAGGCATTTCAGCCTTCAAGTGGCTGAGCGATGGTTTTAGTCATGTATAAATGCTCTTTCTTGAAACCGCGTTTTTGATAATACAAGCTGGTGCCGATGGCGGCGATCACCGCCAATTTTTGGAAGCCCCTGGCGGCGGCGATGCGTTCGGCCTCTTCTAACAAATGGGTGCCCAATCCGCTGTGCTGGGCAGCCCCGGTTTTCTCGCTGCCGACTTCCAGCGATTGTCCGTAGATATGCACTTCGCGGATCAGACCGGCACCGTGCAGTTCCGGCATCTCTCGATCCAGCTCGGTGCGCATTTCAGCGCGAGAGGATGGTGCTTGCCTGGGCAGTGACAGGCGCAAATAACCGGCCAACTGATCCTCCCTAGTGGTGTAGTTGATGAAATGCTCTTCCGCGTCAGCGGGGTAATACACAAAATCATCCAGGATTAATTGATCAACATCCACAGTTTTGCCGCGGATCTCGCGGCAGCGAATGCAGCGGCAGCGCTGGCCGCGCTGCTCAAGTTCTTTTTTTACGTCCTGACGCAAACTCGAACGCAGACTGCCGGCCTGAATGTAATTGGCCGGAATGTCGCGGATGACGCGGTTTACACGTGTGTAGATCGGAATGGATGGTTTGATATCAGCCAGCAAGTCAATTAACTGCTCGGTGGTGTAGGGCTGGTATTTTCCTTGCTGCCAATAGCGGTAAAGCGGCGCTTCCCGCAGCAACTGCGTGGGGTAGATCTTGATCTCGTCCGGGCAGAAGCCCCCGCTCCACATCTTACCGAAATCTACGCGGTCCGAATCCGGGCTGGCGCCTATCAGATTGGGCATCCAGTGCAGCACGATTTTGAACCCGGCTGCCCGCAGCAGCGCGCAGGCATTCAGTGTCTCTTGCACGCCGTGCCCGCGGCAGTTCAATTCCAGGATATGGTCGTCAAAACTCTGGGCGCCCATCTGCACCTTGGTAACTCCCAGTCGGCGCATATGCGCCAGTTCGCGCGGCGTGATGGTATCCGGGCGGGTTTCCACCACCAGCCCAACGTTGCGGCTGGCGGCGAGCTGGTTGCGCGTCTGCGCTTCCTCCAGGTTGTCGGCCTCGCTGCCGTTCATGGCGTCCAGACAGCGTTTGACGAACCATTCCCGGTAAGATTCATCGTACGCGCTCCAGGAACCGCCCAAAATGAGCAGCTCGATTTTGTCGATGGGGTGCCCGATGGCCTGGTAGGATTCCAGGCGCGATTGGACTTGCAGGTAGGGGTCAAAGTGATTTTGAAAAGCCCGTGCCGCGCCCGGTTCTTTCTTAAGATAGCTTTTTGGTAATTGTTGGTCATCCGGGCAGAACAAACATTCCCCCGGGCAGCCGTGCGGCTCTGTCAGCACGGTCACAGTGGAAACCCCGGAGAGCGAACGGATGGGCTTCATGCGGATGCGTGCCAGCAAATCGGGGTTTTCTTTTTGCGTGCCGTTCTCTATGCGCTGGCGATATACATACACAAGGATGTGTTTGGCAACATACCCGCCGGTACTCAACGGGTGGCTGCGCACAGCTTTCATCACCGGCATACCGCCCTGAACCTCGTCTAGCACAGTACCGGCTATTTGCAGCTGTTCTTCGGAATAATCGCGCGCATTGCGCCAACTTTTTTTATCCATAAATCCTTTTTAAGGATTTTTCCTATAACGCTATAATTAATCTTAATGAAAGATTGGGTTATCGAAAAAATCGCTCGCATCAATCAAGTATTCTATCAAGAATTCGGAAATTCCTTTTCTTCAACCCGGCATCGCATCCAACCTGGCGTGGCCCGTTTGTTAAATCAAACCACGGGCAATCTGGCTTGGTTGGATGTCGGTTGCGGAAATGGCACTTTGGCTTTTGCCTGCCTGGAAATGGAACGCAAAGGCTGCTATCTTGGCTGCGATTTCAGCCGGGAATTGCTGGAAGAAGCCCATAAAATGTTGGCGCAATATACAATCCCGCCAGAATTTCAACCGGAATTCCACCAGGTGGATTTGAACAGCGTTAGCTGGGCGGAAGAACTTCCGCAAAAACACTGGTCGCAAATTTCCCTGTTCGCTGTGCTTCACCACATTCCTTTTTCTGAAAACCGCAAACGGTTGTGCACCAACCTGCGTGGGCTGCTGCAACCGGATGGGCAGGTGTTTGTCTCGGTGTGGCAACTGCAAAACAGCGCGCGCTTGCTGCCGCGCATCAAACCCTGGGAGATGGTGGATATTCCCCATCAGGAGGTCGAAGAAGGAGACGTTTTGATGGATTGGCGCGCCGGCCGGCAGGAGTCGGAAGCTGGAGAAGCGCTGCGCTACGTGCACATCTTTTCGGAAGCGGAATTGTCCGATCTGGCTCGGCAGGCAGGTTTTCAGGTAAAAGATTCTTTTTATTCGGATGGTCATGAGGGCAACCTTGGACTATATCAAATTTGGATATAACCTATCCAAATTGTATCTTGGAAAGTATTAATTGGTAAAGTAGAATTAATTAGACAGTAGATAATCAGGAGAAATAAAATGGCAAATGGAAATATCGATTTAGCATCATTGTTTAAACAGGTTTCAAAAGCAGTAGCGAGTAATCAGGATTCGCTCAATGAGGCCGATACTTACAATCATGACCACGGTGACCATATGGTTGAAATCTTCGATGTAATTACCCAGGCGATGAAGGAGAAGAAAAGCGCTGAACCGGCTGATCAGCTTGAATATGCGGCTCAACTGCTGCGTAAAAAATCCAATAGTGGTTCCGCCACCCTTTATGCGGATGGCCTGAATAACGCTGCCAAGCAGGTTACCGGAAAAAAACTGGATGCCGGCAGTGTAGTGAGTATTCTGCAATCCGTTTTGGGCGCAACTACCGAAACAAAGGCCAGCAGCGCTGCTTCCGGCGGAGATATGCTCGGTTCATTATTGGGCCAACTGACCGGTTCCTCGTCCGATTCCGACGAAGGCCTGGATATGGGTGATTTGCTGAATGCCGGCATGAGTTTTATGGCTGCCAAGCAAAGCGGCAAAAGCAATTTGGAAGCATTAACAGGTGCCATTGTTTCCAGCAGCCAGGTAGCCAGCGGCTCTTCAGCCCGTTCACAATCCTCAGAAATAGTGGCTTCCACGCTGCTCAGTGCCCTTACCAGCATGACCAGTAAGTAGATAAAGACATATTACATATGCAAAGCACCCGCTGCCTGTGGGTGCTTTTTTTTATTTCTGCATATAATAAAAAAAGCAATTTGCAGAAGGAAGTTTACAAAAATGACAATATTATTAATGATCCTAATTGTTGTGTTGGCTCTGGTGATTTTCATGCTGATCAGAACTACTCAAAGTGGGAGAGCCCCTGAGCCGGTTTCATTGGCGGAAAGACCTTTGGTAGATACCAAAGAAGTCTCCCAGCACCTTTCTCAAATGATCCAGATCCAGAGCATTTCAAAGGAAGGCACGGGAAAAACAGATCCCCAACCTTTTTTGGATATTCACACCTGGGTTGAAAACACATACCCGCTGCTCAGCAGCCGGTTGGAGAAGATCACCATCAACACGTGCAGCTTATTGTTCTGTCTCCCGGGTAGTGAATCCAGCCTGGCGCCGGTTTTATTCAATGCGCACATGGATGTGGTTCCGGTGGATGAAAGTACGCTACCTGCCTGGAAAGTAGAGCCTTTCAGCGGCACGATTCGCGAAGGCTACGTGTGGGGCCGCGGCGCAATTGATATGAAAGGTCAGGCGGTCGGATTGATGGAAGCCATGGAAGGTTTGCTGCGGGATGGATTTTTACCCAAGCGTACCATTTACCTGGCCTTCGGTCATGACGAAGAGGTCATGGGCTTTGAGGGTTCAACCAAGATCGTGGAACATCTCAAGGCGCAGGGTGTACACCTGGCCGCCATGCTGGATGAAGGCGGATTTATTTCCCTGGATGGGCTGCCGGGTGTGAGCGAACCTTTTGCCATGGTTGGTATTTCTGAGAAGGGTTACTTGACTTTGAAGATGGAAACTTCAGCTGCCCCCGGCCATTCCTCCCAGCCTCCGCGCCAGACCGCGATTGGCATAATGGCACGCGCTATCGCCCTGCTGGATGACCATCCGATGCCGACCCACCTGCAATATCTCCTGCCCACACTGAAAAGCCTCAGTTACTTGCTGCCTGTTGGATTGCGGTTTGTAATTGCCAATACCTGGCTATTTAAAAGTGTATTGATCAACAACCTGACCCAATCCCAGCAGTTGAACGCTATGCTGCGTACCACCCATGCCGCGACTATGATCAATGGCGGCATCAAGGATAATGTCCTGCCGGCATCTGTGACGGCCAAAGTGAATTTACGCCTGCTTCCGGGTGACAGCATTACGGAAGTTATGCAGTATGTCAATAAGGTAATTGATGACCCGCGTGTTGAAATCTCGGTGGATGAAGAAAACGGCGGTTGGGAAGCTTCAGCTATTTCTCCCACAGACACACCGGCATACCGCTCGCTGGACTTGGTGACGCGGCAAGTTTTCAATAATGTCGCGGTATCGCCTTTTGTTTTCTTAGCAGCCACGGATTCGCGCCATTATCAATCCATTTGCAAGAATATTTTCAAGTTCTCCCCATTCATGCTTTCCTCTGAGGAATTACAGGGCATGCACGGCATCAATGAACGTATCTCGCAAAAATCACTTACCGATATGGTGGTGTTTTATATGCGCATCATGCGTGTTTGGGGAGACGCGGAGTTTTAGGATTTATTTAGAAATTTCGATTTTCAGGACATGGCTGTCCGCGGCGCCGAAGCGATATTTATAATCTTCATCACCGCGCATGAAATCAAAGGTTTTTTTACCGGACTCAATGGCGTGCTGGATGAGATAACTCAATAAAATCCAACCGGGAGAAAACTCCCTGAACTGCGGGTCGAAACCGGAATTGTAAACCCAGATTCGATCCTGAAAATCGAAACAAAGATAAGCAGCCGCTTTATTTCCTGCAATAGTCATAAAAGATAATTGCAGGATTTTTTCATTAAAAGCCCAATGGATGATGCTGCGTATTTGATCTCGCATGGTGTCAGTCAAAAAGTTTTTCTTCTCGTAATCAAAAACCATCAGGTCAAAAAAAGAGTCGATTTCCTGATCAAGTTTTTCTTGATCGTTGACGATGTACCAGCGGATCTCCTGCGGATCCTCCGCCGCACGCCGCAGTTTGCGCCGGATTTCATGGCGCTGTTTCTTATCGATGCCTGTCAGGTAGGCTTCCCAATCATCAGCCAAGTGGATAATGGGTGTGTGGTAAGCCTGTTCGGCCGTCATTTTCCAACCGTGATTCTGGCTTTCTTTTTCTATAAAAGCCCGGGTCAGTGCGTTTTCAGGCACATTGAAAAGCAGGATATCCTGAATGTCGCTGAAATCGTCACCGGCCAGAAAGGCGAATAATTGATTAAAAAATTCACCGGAGTATTTGGGGTCATAGATCAAATCGAGATAATCGGATATTTCGATGCTGCCCAGCAGCAGCAGCTTTTTATGGCCTTCGTACTGACTGCTGAAAAATGGGGCGATGCCGATTAGCTGACCGTCTTTGCGCGCGCTGATGATTTGCAGTTCCGCGTTGGGCCATTCGTTGCCGCCTTTATACTGCCACCAGCGGCGTAAATATCCGTAGCGCAGAAAAGGTACATGGGTACAGCTTTTTTGCAGCAGCGCATCCCATTCATTTTCAGGGATTTCTTCAAAATTTTGATGGATTTTAATTTCAACCATGTTCACTCGTGTTGGCATTATACACTACCGATTTAAGCAGCAAATAATCGTTTTTGTGGGATTATTGCTGCAGCAATACGGTCTGGGTCGGGTAGGGCATGACCACGTTTTTCTCCTGCAATCGTTGGATAATTTCCAGGTAGATTGCCTCTCTTCTTTGGACAAAGAGATCAAAATCGGCACTTTCGATGTGGTAGATAATCTCAAAATTCAAGGTGTAATTTCCCAAATCCGAAAGGTTGGCCCGGTCAAAGGTAACGTCATTTTGTTTTTTGATGATTTCTTCAAACAATGCCGGCAGGGATTGCAGGGTTGGGTAGGGTGTGTTTGGGGAAACACCGATATTGACCACCACCAGGCGCCTTTGCATGCTGCGGTAATTGTGCACGCGGCTTTCCAGTAGGTCGGAATTGGAAAAGACCACCTCCTCACCTTGCAAGGTGCGGACGCGGGTGCTTTTCAAGCCGATATTTTCAACTGTCCCACCGGTATCCCCTACCACGATGTAATCCCCCACCAGGAAAGGTTTATCCAAGAAAATGGATAGCGAGGCAAAAATATCTTTCAGGATGTTCTGCAACGCCAAGCCTGCCGCGATACCGCCCACGCCCAGGCTGGTGATCAGCGCGTCCATTTTCATGCCGGATACGTTCTGGATGGTTACCAGCGCAACGATGGCCCAGATCATGATCTTACCGAACAAACCGAAGGCATGCATGGC
This sequence comes from Anaerolineaceae bacterium UBA5211, assembly GCA_002412595.1. Taxonomy (GTDB): domain Bacteria; phylum Chloroflexota; class Anaerolineae; order Anaerolineales; family Anaerolineaceae; genus Pelolinea. The sequence continues at coordinate 66,483 of DHVJ01000030.1, read as the reverse complement.
GGTCTGCTCTTCTTTATCATCCGGATCCTTTCCTTCACGGTAAGAAACCAGGTGGTTGATAAAACCACCTAACCAATAGCCTATCTGCATGGCAATTACGACAAAAAATACTTTGTTGAAAATGCTGCGGATCGGATCAGAGATGTTCAGGAAATGAGAGCCGGCATAAATACCAGTCAGGATGATCAGAAAATCCCTGGTTTGTTCGACGATTTTTAAAATGATATTGTCCAGATTGCTTTTGGTATGTTGGGCGATTTTTTGCAGTCTGTTAACAGTAATACTTTTGATGACCCGTATAAAGAGATATATTCCCAGAAAAGTCCCCAAAGCTTTAAACCAATCGGATAACGGGTTTTCCCAGAAAACAATGGATAATAGTTGCATGTATTCTCCTGTAAACCTTGAATCTTAAAACTGAGCTTATTATACAAAATACAGTCTTTAATTTTTTGTGCTGGATGTCTGTTGGTTTTATCCACGAAAGGCCATGCTGGTTGATTAATTCGGCATGACAGCAGAATAAAAGAAATCTAATTTTCGGGAGATGCCGAATAAGCCAGCCTGTGTTAAAATCATTCAGCTATGACCACTGTTAATTTTTGGTTGGCATCCACTTCCCCTCGACGGCGCGAAATGATTTCCTGGCTTGGTTGGTCATTCAAAACTGCTCCTGCCAATATTGATGAATCTATCCGGCCTGGGGAACAACCATTGGAGCATGTCCGCCGTCTGGCGTTGGAAAAATGCCATGTTGAAATTGCAAGCGCCCAGCCAGGCGAAATTGTGATTGCAGCGGACACTATTGTGGTGTTGGATGACAGCATTCTGGGTAAACCGCTGGATGAGCAGGATGCCTTTGTAATGTTAAAATCATTAAGAAATCGCACCCACCAGGTTATCACAGCTATTACGCTCCGCCAGGTTGGCGCATCGGAAACGTTGCGAGATTACTGCGTTTCTAATGTAAAGATGCGTGATTATACCGACCCGGAAATCGAGACTTATATCATGAGCGGCGATCCGCTGGATAAGGCGGGTGGGTATGCCATTCAAAATGCAGCTTTCCATCCGGTAATCGATTTCACAGGCTGTTTCGCCGGCGTGATGGGGATGCCGTTGTGTCACCTGGAACGGACATTGCGCAGAATGGCGGGTTATCAACCTGCTGATCTGGCGGCAATCTGCCAAAATAATCTGGATTATGCTTGTCCTATCATCCGCCGCGTCATGGCCGGTGAAAATATTGGATAATTGAAGTGAGAAGGAATATATGATGGAAAAACGCCAAATGAAAATTCGGAAAAGTCTATTTTTCGTATTACTCATTTCGTTGCTGCTGCCGAGCTGCGGCCAGGAAGCCCCGGAAGAACTGCCTACGCCTCAATCGCAGGTAAGCACGGTGCCGGATGTAGATGGCCTGGCGCAGAGTTTTTTAAATGCCTGGCAGGCAGAAAACTACAGCGCCATGTATGAAATGCTCTCCAGCAGCGCGAAACAATCGGTCAGTTTGGAGGATTTCAGCGCATATTATGAAGATACCGCTGCCAATGCGACTTTGCAGTCGATTGACACTGCAGTCTTATCCACCACGCTCAATCCCGAATCAGCTATCGCGAAATACAAGGTGACCTATAACACCTCATATTTCGGTTCTTTTGACCGTGAAATGGATATGCCCTTCACCTGGGAGAACGATGGTTGGCTGGTGAACTGGAACTCCGGTTTGATCATGCCGGAATTGGGCAGCGGCAGTCACCTTTCACTCGAAGTTCTTGAAAATGAACGCGGCGCTATTTACGACCGCAATGGCGAACCAATCGCGGATGAGTCCACTGCCTGGTCATTGGCGATCATTCCCAACCAGATCGAGGATGGTAAGGAAGGCGCACTTTTAAATATCCTTTCAGAATTGACCGGAAAAACTCCGGAATCCATCCAGGCTTCCTATGAAGACCTGCGTCTGACCGACTGGTACGTTGCGGTGGGTGAGGCTTCGGATGCGGATGTGCAGGCGAACTGGGATACTTTGGTCAACATGGGCGGTCTGCAGATGAGCGAATACCAGACCCGTTATTATTACGATGGCGGTATCGCGCCCCAGGCTATTGGATATGTGATTTCCATTCCGGCGGATGAAGTTGAGGCTTATAGAGAAAAAGGCTACCAGGGTGATGAATCTGTGGGTCAAGCCGGTCTCGAAAAATACGCGGAAGAAGCGCTGGCTGGCAAACCGGCTGCGAACTTATACGTCGTGGATTCCAACAACCAGGTTATTTCTAAATTAAACCAGGCGGATTCCCGTTTAGCAGAGAATATTACCACCACATTGGATAAAAATTTACAAATCCAGGCCCAGAATGCCATTATGGGTTTCAAAGGAGCGGTGGTCGTCATGGAAGTGGATACCGGCCGTATTTTGGCAATGGCTTCCTCGCCCAGTTTGGATACCAATCTGTTTGACCCAAACAATACCAATTCGGCCGCAATCCTGAATGATATGCTCAACGACGGCGATCAGCGCTTGCTGAACCGCGTGACGCAGGGCACCTACCCGGCAGGCTCCATCTTCAAGATTATCGGTATGGCGGCTGCACTGGAAAGCGACTTATATACCCCTGAAACAACCTATTACTGCGGTTCCTATTTTGAAGAATTGCAGGGTGAGAAATTCAAAGACTGGACGGTGGATCATGAGCTGCCGGCCAGCGGAACGTTAACGCTGACACAGGGGCTGATCCGTTCCTGCAATCCCTGGTTTTATCATATCGGTCTGGATCTTTTCCGCCAGAAAGGCGCGACCTATTTGTCGGATATGGCCCGCGGTTTCGGCCTGGGCAGCGCCACCGGCATTGAGCAGGTAGCGGAAGATACCGGCCAAATTGTTGACCCTGCCACAGATGGGGACGCCGTGCAGCAGGGTATTGGCCAGGGCGATATGCTGGTCACGCCTTTACAGGTGGTGCGCTTTACGGCTGCCATCGCGAATGGCGGCACCCTCTATCGGCCGCAGTTAATTGAGCGTGTGACTACTACAGGTGGGGTTGACGTTTCCAGCTTCGCAGCGGAAGCGACCGGAACCCTGCCGATCACGGATGAAACGTTGGAAGCTATCCAAACTGCTATGCGCGGTGTGGTTAGCTCCCGCATCGGTACAGCGCGCGAAGCAATGTCCGGCCTGGCAATCCCGGTTTACGGAAAGACCGGCACAGCGGAAAACCCGATGGGTGATTCACATGCCTGGTTTACAGGCTACACCGATGAAAACCGTGAAGACCTGCCGGATATCGCGATAACTGTTATCGCTGAGAATGCCGGTGAAGGATCCGAGATTGCAGCTCCCATTTTCCGGCGTGTAATAGAAACCTATTTCTATGGTGAGCCCAAGAAACTGTTTGATTGGGAAGTCAAAATTAATGTGACCAAGACGCCCACCGAAGAGTTTACCCTTACTCCTACTGAGGGCGGTGAAAAACAATCCACCCCCACACCTGCCGGATGAGTGCTTCGCGTATCAAAGGGTTGATCGTTCGTCAGCAAGCTGGTTTCTATGCGGTTGATGCTGAGGGAAAAGAAGTTACCTGCAAATTACGGGGTAAATTTAAACAGCTAAGAGCAAATGAGGACCTGGTTGCCATTGGCGACCGGGTCTTGTTTACCCTGTTGTCGGATGAATCCGGGGTAATAGAAGAAATCCTGCCGCGCGATAATGCTTTCTTCCGCTTGGCGCCTTCCGCACGCGGAGATTACAAGCAAGTACTGATTTCCAATATTGACCGCATCTTTTTCGTGTTTGCCTGCGCGGAACCCGAGCCCAGTTTAAGAATGCTGGATCGATTTCTGGTCATTGCGGAAAAGCAAAAAATTCCGGCAGTCATCATTGCCAATAAGGTTGACCTGATTGGAGAAGAACAGGCTCGCAGCCTTTTCTCGATGTATATTGAAATAGGCTATCCGGTGTTGTTCACTTCTGCCCACAAAGAACTTAACATCGAACCATTGCGGGAATATTTGGTGGGCAATATCAGCGCTTTCTCAGGCCCTTCCGGGGTGGGCAAGTCCAGCTTGCTGAATCGCGTCCAACCGGATTTGGGCGCCCAAATTGGCCGCCTGAAAGAATCTTCCGGAAAAGGCCGCCATACCACGGTGGTGCGCCAATTGATACCGTTGGAGGATGGCGGTTACGTGGCTGATATGCCCGGCCTGCGTTCGTTATCTTTGTGGGATACCGAACCGGAAGAACTGGATGGCTATTTCCCCGAAATGCGCGATTTGGTGGCAGACTGCCAATACAACAATTGCAGCCATATCATGGAACCCGGCTGCGCGATCAAGGCAGCTGTACAAAGCGGTAAAATTCATCCTGACCGTTATACTTCCTACATCCGCCTGCGGCAGGGGGATGATTTATAAAGGCGTGGGGAAAAGTATTTCGCTTATAATTCGCAAACTTCGTAAAGGAAGAACATGAAGACTCAAAAAACAATCGTTACGTTATCATTCGCAATTATCCTGCTGTCATCAGCTTGTCAAAATATTGCTTTATTTGAACCCACGGTTACACCTATCCCGCCCACGGCTACACCCCTGCCGCCCAGTGAATTGACTGTCTGTGTGTCCACCGAGCCGGATTCGCTTTATCCCTATGCTCTAACTTCGCAAACCGCACGCGATATTTCTCAGTTGATCTATTCCGGCCCGTTTTCGCAAACCGATGGCAGCGTTACACCGGTGATTCTTAAATCAATGCCGGATTACACCAATGGCAATGCCAGTTTTGTACCGGTATCCGTGCGCGCAGGGGATCAGGTTGTCAACATCTACGGTGAATTGATCGTACTGCAAAACGGCGCGCAAGTTTTTCCCAGCGGCTGCACTTCGCCTTCCTGCGCGATGACCTGGGATGGTACGGTGGAAATACAAATGGACCAGCCTGTGGTGAACTTTACCCTGGTAGATAACCTGACCTGGTCGGATGGTCAGGCAGTGACAGCTGCCGATTCTGTTTACAGCTATAAACTGGCTGCCGATGACGATACGCCTGTTAGTAAAACATATACTAATCAGACCGACGGCTATGTTGCCCTGGACGATACCACTGTGCAATGGACCGGAAAACCGGGGCTGGTAACACCTGACCTGCAGAATTATTTCTGGATGCCGCTGCCCCAGCACGCCTGGGGTGACCTGAGTGCGGCTGAATTATTGGACACGGACACCGCTGCCCACAGCCCCCTGGGTTGGGGCTCGTACCAGTTGGATGAATGGGTGAGCGGCGACCATATCAGCCTGAGTAAGAACCCGTATTACTTCCGCAGCGCAGAAGGTTTACCAAAGTATGATTATCTGACCATCAAGTTCATTCCGGCCGGGGACATAGGTACGGCCGCAGATGGCAGTTGTGATATTGTTGCCAGCGATGCGCTGGCGCTGGACCAGGTGGCGGCCGGTGCGGCTGGCCTGGCTGAGTCGGATTACCAGCTTCTGCAGAGCGATTCTGACCAGATTGAATTCCTGGCATTTGGCATCACGCCAGTTTCCTACGATGATACCTATTATCCCTACGGCGCCGATCGTCCGGATATCTTCGGAGATGTAAATGTCCGTAAAGCCATGGCCTTGTGCATTGATCGCCAGGGAATTCTGGATGAGCTGACCAGCGGTTTGGTGGATGTCTCCAATTCGTATCTAAGCAGTGATAACAGTCTCTTGAACGGACTGGCGCTCAGCCAATATCCTTTTGACCCGGAGCAAGGGAAAGCATTGCTGCAAGAGGTTGGCTGGCAGGATTACGACCAGAACCCGGCTACCCCTCTGACCATGATCGGTACAACCACCAGGGTGCCTTACGGTACGAATTTTGCAATTACGTTGTACACCTCACAATCGCCGTTGCGCGCAGCCATTGCGCAGAGAATTGCCGCCAACCTGGCGGATTGCGGTATTCAGGTGACTGTCGAGCAGCAAGCTCTTCAAGACCTGTATAAACCAGGCCCGGACGGCCTGGTCTTTGGGCGCAGTTTTGATTTGGCCTTGATGTCAATGACTATCGGCTCGCAACCACATTGCGAGTTGTTCACCGCTGATGAAATTCCAACTGCGGATAATAACTGGATTGGTGCCAACACCGGCGGTTCAAATTTTATAGGGTACGAAAACAGCGCTTATGACACAGCTTGTAAAGCGGCTCAGGCGGCCGGATTGGATGAGACAGTCTATATTAGTGAAATCCAAAATACGCTGTTGGATCTGTCTAATGATTTACCTTTCATCCCACTTTACCATCACCCCAATTTTTTGCTGGTGAAGAAAGACCTGTGCATGTCTGCAGACCTGAATTCGCTGGGAAAAATATTATCTTCTATTGATAGCTTTGACCCAAATATCATTTGCCAATAAGGTATTATTAATATAATATCAATAAATCAATATTAGAATGGCGGATTCTTCAAATTTGACAGTCATTTTTAACTATTGTAAAATCGAACGAATGGGACCTATTAACAAGAGGTTGCATTTGAGTTTAGAAGTGTTAACAAAATCCCACGAAAAGGGTAATAATGGATGGCTGATTTATTAAATGTATCTAACTTGGAAACAAGGTTTAACACCCGTGAGGGGGTTGTTCATGCAGTCAATGGCGTTTCCTTCAGCTTGAAAGAAGGCGAAACTCTGGGGATTGTGGGTGAAAGCGGTTGTGGAAAAAGTGTATCAGTTCAATCAATACTCCGGCTTATTCCCATGCCTCCGGGCGAAATTGTGGGCGGTTCAGCAATGTTCCAGGGTAAGGATTTATTGAAATTATCTATGGAGGAGCTGCGCCATGTGCGTGGTGCGCAAATAGGTTTTGTCTTTCAGGATCCCATGACTTCTTTCAATCCGGTCCATACCATTGGGCGGCAGTTGATGGAACCCCTGGAGATCCATTTGGGCATGAATAAAAAACAAGCCTGGGATCGCGCTGTTGAATTGTTGGAGTTGGTCAAGATACCTAATCCGGATGACCGCATGAAAGATTATCCGCATCAATTCTCCGGCGGTATGCGCCAACGCGCGATGATTGCTATGGCGCTTAGCTGTTCCCCACAAATGCTGATCGCAGATGAGCCGACGACTGCGCTGGACGTAACCATTCAGGCACAGATCGTCGATCTGGTAAAAAGTCTGCGGGATGAATTGGGTATGTCCATCATCTGGATTACGCATGATCTTGGGATCATTGCCGGCTTGGCAGAACGTGTGAACGTGATGTACGCCGGTTATATTGTTGAAGAAGCTGAAGTAAAAGAACTGTACAAAAATCCGCAGCACCCATATACTTTGGGGCTCCTAAAAAGTCTGCCTCGTTTGGATGTTAGCGAAAAGAAACGTTTGGTCTCCATTGATGGTGTTCCCCCCGTGTTATTTAAAAAACCCAAGTTTTGTCCTTTTGTATCTCGCTGCACATACCGGGTGGAAAAATGCCTGCAAGAAAATCCGCCGCTGATGCCGATTAACGATCATCATCGTGCAGCGTGCTGGGTGAACCCTCAAACTGGGAAGGTACGTGAATGACAAATAAAGACAACGTAATTTTGGAAGTAAATAACCTAAAGATGTATTTCCCGATCAAACGGGGTGTGATTCAACGCACGGTCGGCTATGTACATGCCGTGGATGATATCAGTTTTGAGGTTTACAAAGGCGAGACGCTGGGCCTGGTGGGTGAATCCGGCTGTGGTAAAACCACCACAGGCCGCACGATTTTGAAATTATACGAGCCCACCGCAGGCAGCGTTGTTTTTGAAGGCAAAGACCTGGTAACACTGCGCGGGGAAGAAATGCGCATGATGCGCCGTAAAATCCAGATGATCTTCCAGGATCCCTACGCTTCACTCAATCCGCGTATGACCGTGGAGCAGATCATCGGTGAGCCGTTAGTTGTGCATGGATTAGCGCGCGGGCATCAAATTCGCGAGAAAGTCAAAGATCTGCTCTCTTTGGTCGGATTGAATCCGGCGTATGTGGATCGTTACCCGCACGAATTTTCCGGCGGACAGCGCCAACGCATAGGCGTGGCGCGCGCAATTGCCCTGCAGCCGGATCTGATTATCTGCGATGAACCGATTTCTGCTCTGGATGTCTCAATTCAAGCTCAGGTTGTCAACTTGCTGGAAGATTTGCAGAAGGAATTCGACCTGACGTATGTTTTTATCGCACACGACCTTTCCATGGTCCGGCATATCAGTACACGCGTTATTGTGATGTATTTGGGTGTGTTTGTTGAGTTGGCGGATCGTGATGAACTGTATAACGATCCTTTGCATCCTTATACCATTGGCTTGTTATCGGCGGTTCCCATCCCGGATCCGTTTGTTGAAGAGAAGAGGAAGCGGATCATTTTGGAGGGAGATGTACCCTCCCCGATTAATCCACCTTCTGGCTGCCGTTTCCGCACGCGCTGTCCGTTGGCGCAGCAAATTTGTGCAGAAGAGCGCCCAGAATGGCAGGAAGCAAAACCCGGCCATTATGTGGCTTGCCACTTTTGGTATAACACCGAGTCATTCAAAAGGAGGTGAGGCCCCCACACGAAGTATTCCTTGATTAAAATAAAATAAATTAACACAAATATTTATGGAGGAGCAAGATGCGTTCAAAAATTTTAGTTTTGATTAGTGTGCTGACGGTCTTCGCGATGATCGCAGTTTCCTGCGGCCCCAGTGCAAGCGCCACCACCACTTCCGGTGCTGCTGCTGCGGTAACATCCAAAGACCCGACGACCTGGGTTGAGACCACCTTTGGTGAGCCCGAGACACTCGACCCGTCCCTGACCTATGAAACCTCAGGCGGCGAAATTTTGCAAAATGTGCTCGACAACCTGGTTTTCTTTAAAAAGGATTCCGCTGTGGAATTCGTCCCCATGATTGCCACTGAGATTCCCACTGAGGATAACGGTGGTATTTCTGAGGGCGGTAAAGTCTTCACATTCAAAATCCGCGATGGCGTGAAATTTCATGATGGCAGTGATATGACCGTCAATGATGTTGCTTTCACATTCGTGCGCAACATTTTAGCCGGTGGTACCGCTTCACCTCAGTGGATGCTGACCGAGCCGATTTATGGCGCCGGTGTTTCCGATGTCGCTGAAGTTGTGGATGCGGCTGCCAATGGTGCTGACCTGGCTGACCCCGCTTCCATCCTGGATAACATTTCCGATGCAACTCCTTACGACGACCGCGCGACCCTGGCAACTTACGACGCCGCAACCCTGCAGGCAGTCTGCGAAGATTTGCAGGCTCGTATCGTCCCTGACGAAGCTGCCGGTACGGTTACCTTCAACCTGGCCCAGGCTTGGGCGCCTTTCCTGGCGACCTTGGCTGGCGGCGGTTGGGGTGGCATCCAGAGCGAAGCTTGGGTAGCCGCTAATGGCGGTTGGGATGGCGATTGCGCCAACTGGACCCCCTATTACGGCTGGTCATCCGAAGAGTTAAATGCGACCAACCTCGGCCGCATGGTCATGGGTACTGGCCCATACAAATTCGATCACTGGACCGCTGGCGAAGAAATTGTTATGACCGCCAACGAAGACTATTGGATGAGCGAACCCGCATGGGAAGGCGCACCCACCGGTGCTCCCGCGCTCAAGACTATTATCATCAAACAGGTTGATGAATTCAGCACCCGCTTGGCAATGGCACAGGCTGGTGATGCCGATAATGTTTTGGTCGGCTCAACTGAAGATTGGCCCATCGTGGATGAATTGGTTGGTGAAGAAACCACTTATGAGCAATGGCTGGCGGGCGAACCGCTGACCGTTGTGGACGAAAACGAACCGTTTGTGAAGGTAACTGATATTGAAGTAGCCAGCAACCGTACAGACATCGGCTTCCAGTTCAACATTAACACCGAAGGCGGAAATTCCTTCGTTGGTAGTGGACACCTGGATGGTGACGGTATTCCCGCTACCTTCTTTGATGATGAGCATGTTCGCAAAGCCTTCAATTATTGCTTTGATTACGATACCTACCTGGCTGATGTTCTTCAGGGTGAAGGTACTCGCGCTCCAGTGCTGATGCTGCCTGGTATGTCCGGCTATGATGACACGGCTCCGCAGTACACCTACGATGTTGCCAAATGCCAGGAAGAATTAGCTGCTTCCACTTGGACCACCTGCAGCGAAGCCGACGCTGATGTTGTAGCTGCTGATGCAGCCGCAGCCGCAGCTGCTGACGCAGTCGCCGCATATGTGGAACCCACTGAACCGGTTGCCGAAGGCGAAGAAGCCCCCGCGACTCTGGAAGAACTCGAAACCGCCTCCGCGGCAGCTGCCGAAGATGCCGCTGCTAAGAAGGCTGTCGCTGATGCTTGCGAACCGCAGTCTTTGAGCGATGTTGGCTTCCGCCTGTCCGCTGTTTATAACACCGGCAACACTCAGCGCCAGACCATTGCTGAACTGCTGCAAGCTGGTCTCCAGGATGCTGGCGAGCAATATGTTGTCGAGGTTGTTGGTCTGCCTTGGCCGTCATTCCTGCAGGCGAATAATGCCAAGAAACTGCCTATCTTTATCATCGGATGGCAGTCAGATTACTATGACACCCATAACTGGACATATACCTTCACCGCAGGTTACTATGCCTTCAAGCAGTCCTTCCCGGCTGACCTGAAAGCTGAATTTACCCAGATCTGCACCGATGGTGTGACCGAAGTGGATCCTCCCACCCGCGATCAAATTTACAAAGATGAATTCAACACTAAATACTATGAGACCGCACCGGCGATCCTGCTGTTCAATGTGAAACAGCGCCACTATGAACCCAAATGGGTAAATGGTTGGTACATGAACCCGATGTATTCCAATAGGTGGTACTACGTACTTTCCAAAGACTAATCGTCGACGAAAATACTTGGGGAGCGCTTAATAGCGCTCCCCAATTTAGAAAGGTGATGAAATTAATAGATGAGCCAATACATTATTCGCAGGATTCTGCTTATTCCGGTTATCCTTTTCGGCGTTACGCTTCTAATATTTGGCATGCTGTCTTCTTTGGATCCGGCAGAACGGGCAGCATTGTATGTGCATGACATTCCAAAAAATGCGCAGGTGATGGATTCCATCATTGACCGTTATGGTTTGGATGATCCCTTCTTTGTGCAATATTGGCATTGGTTGACGGGCAGAGTCGATATTGATACGGGTGAAATAGAAGGTGGAATTATTCGGGGCGATTTTGGTTATTCCCGTTCGGGGAATACAACCGTTGCTGAGATTATCGAACGTAGATTCCCGGCTACAGTTGAATTGGTGTTATATTCCATTATTCCCTTGATAGGCGTTGGTGTTTGGTTAGGTATTATTGCTGCAGTAAATCATAATAAATTTATAGACCAATTTGCTCGTATTTTCAGTATCCTGGGTTATTCTTTCCCATCCTTTGTGTTCGGTTTGTTAGTGTTGATGCTTTTTTATGCAAACAACGGCTGGTTCCCGCCCGGACGGATTTCGGATTGGGCCAATATGATCATCAATAGCGCCGAATTTACGTCATATACGAATTTCATTACTGTTGACGCTTTGTTGAATGGCCGTTTTGATATCCTTTGGGATGCGCTGCGCCATATGGTGCTGCCCATTATTACACTTTCTTACATCAACTGGGCGTTGTTCCTGCGCGTGATGCGTTCATCCATGCTGGAAGCTTTGAACCAGGATTACGTCACCACGGCACGGGCAAAGGGAGTGCGCGAGAAGGATGTCATCAATAAACATGCCCGCCCTAATGCGCTTATCCCGGTGGTTACCATGGCCGGTATCACTATTGCCAATTTATTGGGTGGGGTGACCATTACGGAAACCATTTTTAATTACCCGGGAATTGGTTCCGCCGGCGCTTCTGCGGCAGTCCAATTGGATGTCATCACAGTGTTGGCATTTGTCCTCCTGACAGGGTTGATCATGCTTGTTTCAAATTTGATCGTGGATATCACCTACGCGTTTCTTGATCCGCGCGTACGGTTGTCTTAGGAAGGAGAACGATGGCAGACTTAGTTATTAACGATTCTCAAGTAAACGGCCTGATTGGTGAATACACTGAACGAAAAGTCAGTAAAGCTGAAAAATTCTTAGGCCCTGAATTCTACCGTATTGTGCATGGTATTTTTACTAACCCGTTGTCCATCATCGGGTTTACATTGATCATGTTCTTTATTTTGATAGCAATCTTTGCGCCTCAAATTGCACCTCCTTTGGAGGGAACTCGCGATCCTTATAAAATTTTGAGAGATGGGTATAGCCCTTATCCCAAGGAACCGGGAGCTGATTGGGTCAAGAAGGCACCTGAACTACCGGGTTGGTACACGACCTTGACGGGAAAAGACCATTGGGTGCATCTCTTTGGAACAGCCAGTGGCGGTTGGGACTTATTTTACGGTGTGATTTGGGGCACCCGAACCGCAATCAAGGTCGGTGTATTAATTGAAGGGCTCACGCTGTTATTAGGCATCTTGATCGGCAGCCTGGCCGGTTTTTACGGCGGATGGCTGGATACGCTGATCATGCGTGTCACGGAAATATTCCAGACTTTCCCCTTTATCCTGTCGGCGATGACCCTTTCTGCCATCCTGACTCCTACTATTGGAAAAGGGCTCTGGCCGGCGACAATAGCCTTGGTGGTGTTTGGTTGGATGAGTTACGCGCGTTTGATTCGCGGCGACATCCTGTCTGTACGCGAACGCGATTATGTCATGGCCGCCCGCGTGGTTGGCGCCACTGACAGCCGCATTATGTTCCAGCACATTATTCCGAATGCGATTTATCCCACCTTGGTGGTGGCTTCCCTGGATATCGGTTCTGTGGTTGTCTCTTTCGCAGCGCTCAGCTTCCTGGGCATCGGCACCGAGGTTGGTTACGCTGACTGGGGACAGTTGGTCAGCTTTGCGCGTGATTGGATTCCGCAGCTTTCCAAATATTGGTGGATCCTGATCTATCCCGGTATGGCGCTGGTTTTGTTTGTGCTGGGTTGGAACCTGGTGGGTGACGCACTGCGGGATATAATGGACCCAAGGATGCGCGGAAACGACGCTTAATAATATCGAAAATGATAAAAAAGGTTTTACGAACTTCGTAAAACCTTTTTTTATTTATATTACGAGAGAAATGTGTTAAAATTCATACCCGTTCATGTAACGGGTCACACTGGGGCGTGGTGCAATGGCAGCACACCGGACTTTGAATCCGTGGATCTTGGTTCGACTCCGAGCGCCCCAGCCTTTTTTTCCTCGAATTCTCTAAGCCATTAAGGTGAAATCTCATGAACAAATCAAACCCAAAAATCGACATTGTTATCTTGGCCGCAGGACTGGGAACCCGCATGAAATCCAGCAAACCAAAAGTTCTGCATGAATTGATGGGCAAGCCTATGGTGGCCTATATCCTGGATGCAGTCAAAGGCTTGTGTGAAGATCCCGCAGTTATTGTGGTGGGTAACCAGGCTGACCTGGTGCGTGAAACATTGGGTAACCAGGCGCGCTATGCGCTGCAGGAACCCCAATTGGGCACCGCCGACGCTGTCAAATGCGCCCGTGAGATGCTGAAAGGTCGCTCGGATGTGGTTTTGGTTGCTAACTCGGACTTCCCCTTGATTACCCCCGAAACCTACCGCAGCCTGGTGGAAAAACATCTGGCTACCGGCGCGGTGATGACAATTTCCACTGTGGTAGAAGAGAATCCACGTGGATTCGGCCGCATTGTGCGTGATGCTGGCGGTAAGATCTGTAGGATTGTGGAAGAAAAAGCAGCTTCACCAGCGGAATTGGAAATCACCGAACTAAACTCTAATCCATATTGTTTTCAAGCGGATTGGCTGTGGGAGTCGTTGGATAAGATTGAAAAATCCGCGGTGGGGGAGTTTTACCTGACCGATCTGGTGGAAATTGCCTACCAGCAGGGCGCTTTGGTGGAGGCCCGTGAGATCACAGATCAAGAAGAGGCTATCGGTATCAACAACCGCATCCATCTGGCAGAAGCCTTGCGGGTGGTGCAGAAACGCATCAATCAGCATTGGATGCTGGAGGGGGTAACCATGATTGACCCCCAAAGGGTGTATATAGAAAGCGGCGTTACCCTTGGCAGAGATACCATACTCTATCCGGAAGTCTATCTGAAAGGCAGTACAAAAGTTGGGGAGGGTTGTGAACTTGGGCCGTCTGTCATGGCGGAAGACACTGAAATCAGCGACTTTGTAAAGATCAAATTTGCAGTGCTTGAAAAAGCCAAATTGGAAAATTATGTGGATATGGGGCCGTTTGGGCATTTGCGCAAAGGCGCGCATTTGGGAGAACATGTCCATATGGGTAATTTCGGCGAGGTGAAAAACTCCTACTTGGGCGAAGGTACCAAAATGGGTCATTTCTCCTATCTGGGCGATGCTCAAATTGGTAAGAATGTCAATATCGGAGCCGGTACGATCACATGCAATTTCGACGGCGAGAATAAATTCAAGACTGAGATAGAGGATGATGTTTTTATTGGCAGCGATACCATGCTGGTTGCACCTTTGAAAATTGGGAAAGGTGCGAAAACAGGCGCAGGTGCGGTAGTTACACATGATGTCGAAGCGCATACAGTAGTAGTGGGCGTACCAGCCCGGCCGCTGAAGAAGAAGGAAGAAAAATCCTGAAAGGTAGCTACGTATGAAAATTACATTGGAGCAGAAAAAAGATTTGGTTCGGATCGCGAAGCAAGTGCGTAAATGGGCTTATGCGCCTTATTCCAACTACAAAGTTGGCGCAGCGCTGCTGACTGAATCCGGGCGGATTTATGAAGGTGTCAATGTGGAAAACGCGGGCTATTCCGATACTAATTGCGCCGAACGTACGGCTGTCTTCACCGCAGTATCCAATGGCGAAAAAGATTTCGTGGCTATTGCGGTAGTGACTGAGAACGGCGGCACCCCATGTGGTTCCTGCCGCCAGGTGATGGCGGAATTTGGTCAAGATTTACTGGTGATCGTAGCGGATGAACAGGAAAACATACTCATGGAAAAGAAAATTTCCGAGTTGCTTCCCGGTGCTTTTACGCCCAAGGACTTAAAATAAAAATCCAAAGGACGCTATGCATGCTTCTGACCGTATTCGCAAAGTAGAAGCTGTTGTCATCGCGCATAAGGAATATGGGGAGGCGGACCGCTTCGTCCGTATTTTCACTCAAGAGACGGGAAAACTAAACACGCTGGCAAAGGGAGTGCGCAAAATACAATCGCGCAAAGCTGCCCACCTGGAGCCATTTACGCATGCTGCATTGGTATTGGCGCGCGGCCAGACTTTCTGGATCATCACGCAGGCGGAAACGCTGCATGCTTTTCCGGCGATTCGGGATGATCTGAATAAGACGACTGACGCATCTTACATCATGGAATTGGTGGATAAGGTTTCCACAGAGGGGCAACCAGAACCCAGTCTTTTCCGCTTGACATTGGAATCCCTTAAGCGGATCAATGATAACCCAGATACCTATAACGCCGTGAGATATTTTGAGCTAAGGTTCCTGGACATAGCTGGTTTCCGGCCGGAATTGCAGCATTGTGTGGCTTGTAAGAAAACGATCAAACCTGAAGACCAATACTTTTCGCCGCTGCAGGGCGGCATCTTGTGTCCGCAGTGCGGGCAGTTGGATGGCAAGGCATTATCGGCCAATCAAGATACGCTGCGTTATTTGCGCCATTTTCAGCGCAACAGCTATCAGGAACTTAGCGATGTGGTTGTTCCGCCGCAGGTGCGCATGAACATGCAGAAGATCCTGAGCGTCTATATGGCATCGGTATTAGAATGGCAGTTGAAAACACCGACTTTCCAACAGCAGATCCGGGATAAAACGCGCGGGGTAGATTGATTTCTGATATACAATAAAGAAAAATGAGATAATAGATGGATACAATGGATTTAGGAAATTTCAAGCATACACACGGACATACCCCTGAAGAAAGCATGCGTGGATTGGTTGAACAATTGGATGCCTACATTGCCCAGTATCACGGCGGGCGGGTGGAATTTTGTTCCTTCGATGGCAAGGTGGTGCGCGTTCGCATGGGCGGTGCCTGTGAGGAGTGCCCGCTGCAGCCGTCCACTCTGAAGGGTTGGGTAGAGGGCACCGTCCGGCAGTTCTTCCCGGATATTGAACGAGTGGAGAATTGCGAATAAGGCATCTGGCGTCCTGTACTGCCGGATAATCCGGCGGAGAATGATGATAGAAGACCAAGAACCGGAAAGTATCATTTGACCGGTTCTTTTAATTTAAGGTTCTAAATTCTTGACAATAGAAATAATGTTCTATATAATGAATTTATGACACTCTGGCAGCAGTTATGCGAAGCGGTTGACCAGCTTGATTCGGCGGAAAATACGTTTTCTTCTTACCAACAAGTACTCAGGGAAGTCCAGGAGTTAGCGCAGGATCAGGCTCGTAAAGAAGAACAGGTGATCCTGGATCTGCTCAACCAGGCTTTGTGCGACCGCCGCCGTCAGTCTAACACCCAGCATGCCTGGGAAACACTTTCGCAGCGGGAGAAAGAAGTGACGGCCCTGGTATGTACCGGTCTGACCGGACGCCAGATTGCGGCTTACCTGGTGCTTTCGCCGGAAACAATTAAAACGCATGTGCGTCACATTTTGAGAAAATTTGGCTTGAATTCGCGTCAGGAATTGCGCAATCAGCTGACCGATTGGGATTTCAACCACTGGATCCCGGATCGTCCCTGGCATTTGGTAGATAGCGAAACACGCTTTCAAGATATTTTGATGAAAGGATGATTGTTTTATAAAGAACTTATTTCTATGACAGCCGAAACTGTAGGATTAACAGAAAATTCAGGTTGGCAGGTAGGTGTTCGCAAGACATTGCCGATCAATCCGGCAAAAGCTTGGGAGTTCCTTTTATCAAGCGAAATGGTGAATTTATGGCTGGGTGTGCTTCCTGATGTGCAGTTTCAGCGTGGCGCCCGCTTTCATTTAGAAGACGGAACTGATGTGAAAATCACAGTTCTGAAACCTAATTCTCATCTGAGGATGCGTTTTCAGCCGGTGAATTATACCCAGCCAACGCTTATCCAGGTACGTGTGATCCCTTCCGGGGAGAACACTGTCTTTGCTTTTCACCAGGAACAACTTCCTGACCGGGAAGCGCGGCAGGAGCGAAAATATTATTATCAGCAGGTGCTGGATGATTTGGAAAAAATTCTGGGTGTGTTTCCTTATAATTAAAGCTTTGCGATTAATCTTCTTCGTAATGGTTTTGAATACCTATGATCGAGATATTTTGCAGGTTATCCATTAATTGAAGCGATATTTCAGTCAACTCATCGATCAATTTGTTAATTTCGGTACGAGTTTGATTTTTCGAGGCGGCACTCATTAAAAGTCTGGATTTATCGTGAAATATTTGATGCAATTTATTCAATTCTTCTAAATCAGCTTTTTCGTGCCACTGCCAGTTGATATTGTTAAACCATTTACCCATTAAGCAGGAATCCGGATCTAAATCCGGAAGTCGTTTTAATGCACGTTTTCGCGCGTTGGGATCCGGATTGGTATGAATTGTCAACGCTTCACGAATAATATCTCTACGAAAATCGATATGGTCGATTTGTGCCAGATATTCCAACCCAAATGGATATTCCGACCATGAAGGTTGATTTGTTAATAATTTTTGAAAATCCTCTAATGGCAGCGGGTGGCTGAAATAAAAACCCTGGGTGGCTGTACATCCGGTTGATGTGAGTAGATTAAATTCTTCTTTAGTCTCAACACCTTCAGCTATGGTGTCCAGGTTCAATTGATGCGCTAAACTAACGAGATGGCGTAGCAAACGAAAATCGTTTCGTGTGGATGGTGCCAGCTGCGTGATTTTCATGGCTAATTTCAAAACAGAAATAGGGAGATTAGTTAGATTTTCAAGCGTGGAATGACCGGCGGAAAAATCATCCAAGGCTATTTTTATGCCCTGGTCTGAAAGCTTAAATATATTGGCAGCACCTTTTTCATTTAAGGGCATGAAAACTTTTTCTGTAATTTCAGCACATACTCTTGATGAGGAAATTCCGTTTTGTGAAAATTCTCTTTCAAAGATGGTCGAGAGGGAATCATCGGTTATGTCTTTTTCCGATAGGTTTACGGAAACATAAAAATCGGGCTCCAACTGCGGAATAAAAGTACGGATATCTTTCATTAAAACAGGAAGCATTTCCCTGGTGATGTCGTTGATTAATCCTTTCTCTTCGGCGAGCGGAATAAACTCACCGGGCAGGAGGATACTTTCATCTTCCTTTTTCCAGCGGATTAACGCTTCTGCGGCGCAGATTTTCCCCGTGATTAAAGATATGATTGGCTGATAATAGTAAACAAGCTCTTGATTAACAAGAGCTCTGCAAATATCGACAAGCGCAACAGGATGCTCGGCCATAATTATTTTCTCCAATAAAAATTTCACTCTAATTGATATTATATATACAAAAAAAAGTGATATTAAATATTTGAAATTTATAGTTGGATACGCCAACTCCTGGATAGTTTCCTCGAGGTGATGGTAAAATTTTACGGTTTATAGCCGCACAAACCATCCCTTATTGATTGGAAGATATTCATGACAGATTCGCTAACAATATGGATCCTTGCTGTTGGGCTGGCGATGGATTGCTTCACTGTTTCGCTTTGCATTGGTTCATCCCCTGCGCCCCAAACTCCCCGTTCTATTTTTAGAGTGTCATCTCACTTTGGCTTATTCCAAGGCGGCATGGCTTTATTGGGTTGGCTGCTGGGCAGTACGATCGTGGACTTGATTGCTAATTACGATCATTGGATTGCTTTGGCACTATTGGGTTGGATTGGCGGGCATATGGTAAAGGAAGGCTTGTCCCAATCCAATGGTTTACCATTGGAAAATTGTGATGACCCATCGCGGGGCATGACACTGATCATGCTTTCAATTGCGACCTCAATCGACGCATTGGGTGTTGGTCTTTCAATGGCATTTTTAAAGATCGATGTTTATTCAGCAAGTCTTATTATCGGTATCGTCTCATTAATTCTGTCCATCGTGGGCTTAATGAGTGGAAACCGGCTCAGTAAGCGCTTCGGTAAACGAGTGGAAGTGATGGGCGGGTTGATATTGATTCTTATTGGCCTGCGCATTGTAGTAACACATTTAATGGCTTAATTTACCATGTACCTATAACGGAAATCAAAAGAGCACGGGCATGCCCGTGCTCTTATCTTGTAAAAACAACCGAGCTTATGGCACTTGCCAAAGCGATATATTGCCGCTCAGGTCGGCGCTGGCCAGGCTGGCTCCGTCCGGGGAGAAGGCTAACTCGGCAATATTGTCGCTGCCCGTGTCAATTGAGGCTATTTGCTCAAAGGAAGTTGAATCCCAAAAGAGCAGTGTGCTGCCGGATGCGGCGGCCAGCAAGCTGCTATCGGGTGAGAAAGTCACCACGTTGAAAGCGTCCGGATTGGTCAGTGTCGTTTCCAGATTGCTCGTATCCGCGTTCCACAGGAAAACGGCAGGCAAAAATTCGCCATCTATCGTGCCTGCCGCGGCCGTAGCCAACAGGCTGCCATTAGGCGCCAGCGCGGTACTGACCACGAAATCTTCATGGCTCATGACCGGCCCCATTAACTGGGTGGCGATATCGGTAAGCTGGACGGTCGCACGCGCGATCCAGATGATGTGCTGGCCGTCGGCGCCGAAGTGTGCACTGTAAACAGGCGCTGCGGTTTCAAAGCTGTCCAGGCTGGCCTGGACCTCGCCGGTGTTGACATCCCACAATGTCACCATGATGGTGTCCATGGAGGTGGTCAACAGGCTGCTGCCGTCTGTGGAAAAGTCAGCCATGCCGACCATTTCAGGCGAGTAGATCGTAAGCGCGTCGCGAGTTTGGCTGGCGTCTGCCAGGAAGATGTTGTAACTGTCCTCCGAAAATGCCAGGGTTTTCCCGTCCGGTGAGGCCGCGTAAATCGCGGCGGGGAAATCGAAAGTAAATGTGTCGATTATTTCCAGGTCGCTGCCGTTGTAACGCGCAGCGCCGCTGCTGGATAACGCAACCAGGATGCTGCCGTCGGTGGACCAGACCAGGTCGCTGATCATGTTGATTTCGGAGGTTTGGTAGGCAGCCTGCAAATCAGCCGCATTTTGCGCGGTGATCACAGCTGGTTGAGCGCTTGGACCGGGTGCTTCGGTTGCTATTGGAGCAGTAGTCGGGGTTTGGCAGGCGGCCAGTGCTAACACAGTCAAACCGACGACCAGATAAAAGCGAATGCTATTCTTTTGCATAATTATCACCTCTCCTTTATTTTACTGCTTCGCTAAACCGAGGCTTTGACGCAGCCACTGCTGGAAGCTGGAGCGCAGAATATCAATCAGGCTGGCTTGCTGCTCAGCTACCCAGTTTCCCAGTTGATCGGCTGCTTTGGCTTTTTGCAATTGTGCCCAGCCTGACAATTTTGCTTGCATGCCCTGGCTGGCCTGGGCCGCACTGTCGTTCAGCATCATGCTCAGGGATTCTTTCATATCCACCGGCCTCCCGCTGATCAGGACTGGCCGTTCACTGAGCATCAAAGCCGTGCTCCCGCCGGCATCCACATCCATTTTGATGCCTTTGCTGGTTTTTAAGCTTTCTGCATCAGTGGAAAATCCAAACAGTTTATATCCTGCGACTTCCGGGATAACCAATGCCTGGGCTTCATCGCCGCCCTGGTTACGCCAGGCCAAAATGGAGATGCGCCCATTATTGCGAAAGCGCAGGCTGGTGAATTCTTGAGAATTGATTAATTGGGCGCTGTTGCCATTGGCGCTTAGGGTTTTGGAAAGGTTTGCGTAACTTTGCAGCGCGATTACAGCTGGTTGCCCGGTTTCAGGCGCGTAATTCCAAAAAACTTTGTCGGCGCCGCTGGTTGCCAATAATATGCCGCTGGCACGCGTCATATAATCCGATTCGACCACTTCCGGCAGCGTGACGCGTTCGGCGGCTTTGGCCGTCAGAAAACTGCTGTCGTATGCCAGGTCCTGTACCCAAATGGCTTTTTCACCGGTTTCTTCTATGAAATCAGAAATGGCTTTGATTGGGTCAGCCAGGCTGCTGCCGCTGCTTTGGATAGGGGAGAACCCGCAGGAATCGATCGCGGCGTTTTCAGGTGCGGCGCTTAAAGCAGGCAAGCTGATATTTATGATATCAAAGGCATACCAGGCTTCCTGTTCGTCTAGGTTTTGAAGATAAAAAAGCGGGTGGTTGCTGCAGTCGCCGCCCAGTACCAGATCACCTAAAATGATCATATCCCCGGCACCGTTGGATTTGATAATGGTGTAGGCACTTTTCAGCATTTCTGCGTACAGCTCAATATTCGGGTTGGCTTGCGGGTCAGTAGTGGCGGCCGGGAACATTAAGTGTCCCCAGGCGCTGGTGTCGTTGAGCGCTTCCCCGATCTGCCAATAATCAACCTGGTCACCGTACTGCTGCACGGCCGCCCGCACATAGTTTTTCCAGTTTTCCAGCAGACTTTCGCTGGACACGGGTTGTTGCGGGTAGAGATGGCTGAGGTAGGCGGGACCGCCGGACAGCACGACCACCGGTTGGATGCCGCGTTTTTCCAGGCGGGCAAAAAGCTGGTCGTAATCTTTATAGCCTTCATCGGTTTGGTAAGACCAGATATAAGCTCCCTGTGACAGCTCAATTTCATTCCAGGGCATATCAACCCGCAGCATGTTTACATTGATACTTTCCAGAATATCAAAAGCTTTACTGTCCTGACTGTTGCTGGTTAGCCAGCCGCTTGAATCGTCCACACCCAGGGCCGAAGATGCGGCCAGAACGCTGGCATCCGAGCGGAACCAGGCGAACAGTGCCACTGCAGCCAGCAGCAGGCACAGGGTTTTGAACAAAAATTTGCGCATAACAACTCCTTGAGCCACTGGTTAAATGCCCGAAGCTCAATCAGTATGTTGCAAAGAACATGCCAATAATGGAACTGCATAAAAAAGGTAAAATAAATCCGAAAAAATCGATTGCCCGGTGTATACTAGAAAAGACCAGCAAAATAAATGGAGAAATAAATTGACCCTCAAAAAACCACCCCGTTTTGCCGTTCTGCAGCTCTCCGGTTGTGCGGGTTGTGAGGTATCTTTGCTGAATGCCAATGAATGGATCGATCAATTCGACCTGGCATTTATGCCGTTGGTGACATCCGCCTATGATGTCCCGGAAGTGGAAGTGTTGTTGATTTCCGGCGGCGTTCGCTCGGATGAAGATCTGCACAACCTGCGCCAGGCAGTCAAACGCACAAAAAAAATCGTGGCTGTGGGCACTTGCGCCATTTCCGGCGGTGTAGCCAATTTGGGCAATCGTGATGAAGTGCGGCGTTTGTTTTTGTCGCAGACCGAGCGGCATGACCTGCCGCGCCTGCTGCCGAAAAGCCAGCCAGTGGACACTTTTGTGGATGTGGACCTTTACCTGCCGGGCTGCCCCCCCACACCGGAGTTATTCATGGGCGCCCTGCTCGGGCCGGAAGATTTTGTGGCATCCAAAACCGTTTGCCAGGAATGCGGCCGCAAGAAGCTCAAAGACATGAAACCGGCCCACCTGACCGGTTCACGCGGCGGTGAAGTGGACCCGGATATTTGTTTGATCAACCAGGGTTATCTGTGCGTGGGCTCTTCCACACGCGGCGGCTGCCGAGCGCTGTGCACACGTCCCGGCCATCCCTGTGTGGGTTGCCGCGGCCCGTCTGATATATTAATTGAGAAGGATTCACAGGTATGGCTGGAGAGCATCCAGCGCATATTTGCTGCCATGACGGATATCCCGGCGGAAGAAATTCACGAAGCACTGCTGTCGCCGCAACTATCGCTGTTTCTGTTCCAGTTTTCGGATTACGCCGGTACCGGACAGGCCCCGCGTCCCAAAGAAAAGGTGCTCTGATGACAACACTGACTTTCCCGCTATCTCGTATTGAAGGCCATGCCCGCGTGGAAATTGAAGTCCACGAGGGCGAAGTCATTTCGACACGCTTCCAGGCCATGGAAAAACGCGGGTTTAACCTGATGGTGCAGGGTGCCCCGGCCGAACAGATGCCGGTCATCGTACCCCGTATTTGTGGTGTATGTTCCACTGCGCACCATGTCGCGTCTGTGAAAGCCCTGGAAGATGCCTACGGCGTACAGCCGCCGCCATTGGCTAACCAGATCCGCGAGTTGCTGCTTTTGGGCCAGCTTATCCAAAATCAAGCCACTTCCTTGTTTGTGTTCACTATGCCGGACCGTTTGGGCGTGGAAAGCATTTTTCATATTACTGATGAAGAAGCCGACCAGACTTCCCAATTCAATATCGCCAAGCGTGCCTTAATGGTGCGGCAGCTGGGTACGGACCTGATTTCGTTGGCCGGTGGGCAATTTATCCACCCGGTCAAAGCTGTGGTGGGCGGTGTGAGCAGCAGCATCGATCAGGAGAAAGCGGATGCGTTCCGCCAGCGCCTGAAAGCCGCGCTGCCATTAGCCTGTGAATTGGTGGATTACTACTGGGAAATCTCCCTGCGTATGAAGGACCGAATTGGCACCTGGGGGGATGACCAACCGGCCTATTACATTTCCTCCACGGAGCGTGATAATCCACGCTACAACTCTTCCATTATTCGGGTGATGACACCAGCGGGTGAATGCTGCCGGGAATTTACCGCGAACGCTTTCCGCAAGGAACTGACCTTTGAAGAAACGGATTATTCTTACGCGGGACGCACCAGCTACCAAGGCGGCGTGATCCGCGCTAACTCATTGGCGCGTGCCAACATGACCCGCAGTATGGGCATCCGCCGCGCAGATGCTTATATGCGCCGTCTGCGCCGCGAATTTGGCCATCCCGCTCACCCTATTCTGCTATTTGACCTGTGCCGCGGCATTGAATTGGTGTATGCCATAGAGCTGGCCAGCCAGCTGCTGGAAGTGGATTTCTCCCATCAGGAGATAGACCTGCACTATACGCCCCGCGACGGCGAGGGCTGGGGTCTGGTGGAAGCCCCGCGCGGCCCGTTGATCCATCACTATGTCATTGAGAAGGGCAATATCGCCTTTGGTGAATTTATCATCCCCACTGTGCACAACATGCTGGCCATTGAACGCGCGCTGCGTGTGGCTGCCGAACGCTACATCCATGACGACCAGGTGGACCTGGAATTGGAACAGGCGGTTGGGCGTGTCGTGCGCGCTTTTGACCCCTGCATCGCCTGCGCGACGCATTGATAAAAAAGATTTGGTTTGGCAAATAGTTAGAATAGCATAATTTAAAAAATTATAATGAATTTCTCATTGGTATAATAAGAAATCTTAAATATTTCATTTTGGTCGATGAGGAAAATGAGGAGGGAATATGGCTAAAAAGACAAAAAATAATTTTACACTTCTTTTTTTGTTAATATCATCTTTATTGTTATCATGCTCAAAAAATGATGGTTCCCTAGAAATGATTTCTGAAAATCAAAACAAGGAAGATTTCTCAATATTCTTAACTAAGTATGAGGAATTGCCCAGTGATGATCCCGGATATAAATTAATAGAAATACAAATTGCCTTACGAAACAACACCAAAGATACATGGGCAGAAGTTGATCGTTATTTCACGTCATTTCCGGTTACCTTGACTTCATCAGATGGATTTACCTATAAATCTCATGAGTACCGGGAAACATGCGAATACCATGAATCTAGAGAAAGGGATTCAGATGATATTAGGCGGGTTTGCTCAAGTGGAATTTCAGGCGGGGGAGATTTTAAACCGATTTATGGAATTATCCCTCCTGGTTTTCAAGTACTCTTTGTTGAAGAAGAGTGGAAGGTCGCCGAAGCAGTGAGTAATTTTACGTATGATCTGGAATTGCCAATTTATGTGGGTAATGAAAAGCAAATATACGATTTCACACTTGAACTTGACAATAATAATATTCAAGCATATACAACTCCATTCATTAATAATATGTCTTGGAGTGATTATAAAAAATGGGGGGTAAAAAATTCATTGATCTTAAATCCTGGGGATAGTTACTCAGATGATTTTGGAAAGTTAACCTTCTCAAACTCTTTTGAATTGGATAAGTCTGTTACTGGCTTCTATTATGCTTATATGGATGTCGAAGTGCAAAATGCTTCAAAAGCATATGAATTGGAGTTGAAAAATCCTAATGCAACATCTTGTCTAATAGGGCCTGATTATACGTATGGGTGCTTAAATAACGCCACCGCTGATGTAATCTATGTGAACCCAGCTCAAACAGCGAGTTTTCGTGTAGATCAAATGTATCATTCGTATGATGTTAATATTCCTGAGACAGTGAAATTCCCGACTTGTTTTTTCGCGCCTGATTTAAAATGGGAAATAAATAATGAAAAATATGAGAAAGAGTTTAATTTAATAATATGTGAAGAATAGAGTAACTGGTTTAAAAACCAATTATTTGAATAAAAGGTATTAGCTTGTTCTATTAAGGCTAATGCCTTTTTTATCCTCAGAACCTAATCTCCGATGATCTTGACCAGCACGTGTTTGCGGCGCCGGCCGTCAAATTCGTAGTAGAAGATCTGCTCCCAGGTGCCGAAGTCCAGCTTGCCGTTGGTGACGGCTACCACCACTTCACGCCCCATGATGGTGCGTTTCAGGTGCGCGTCGCCGTTGTCTTCACCGGTGTGGTTGTGGCGGTAGAGCTCCAGCGGTTCGTGCGGCGCCAGCCCTTCCAGCCAATCGTCGTAATCCTGATGCAAGCCGGGTTCGTCATCATTGATGAACACGCTGGCGGTGATGTTCATGGCGTTCACCAGGCACAAGCCTTCGTGGATGCCGCTCTCGCGCAGGCAGTCATTCACTTCAGGGGTGATGTTGACGATCCCGCTCCGTCTGGGAATTTGGAACCATAATTCATTGCGGTAACTTTTCATTGCAGCTCACTTTAATTTAATTATCAACCATTTTATTTTAACAAAAATAATTCTATGAATTTTATAAAAAAAAGAATTTCAATGTAAAAACTATCCATAGATATGCTATAGTTTTCTTATATACCCATGGAGGATTAGATGACTGGAACGAACAAAAGTAATAAAACCGTATTGGACGGACTCAAGGACTTATTAGGCGGTCAAGATAAAAAAGATGAAAGTGCAGCTAAAAAACCTGCCGTCTCATCTGCCAAAACCACTGCCAGTAAAACCACGAAACCTGCCGCAAGCGGAACGGTAAAGCCCTCTGTGGCCAAACCCGCCGCAAAAAAACCGACTAAAGACGCTCAGGACAGCCTGAAGGCCTATAAAGAAGATCAGACAGTCAAGAAGCAGGTGGAAGTTCTGCATGCCAAAACCCATCAGGATATGATTAATGCAGCCTATAAAGCTGCCGAGACGCTCGGTATCGCCCCCTGGGTGCTGCTACGCGCAGCCGGATGGGGCAACTTCACCGATGGCCGCGGTAAGAAATATGACGGCCCTGCCATCGATGAAATCGAAGGATTGGATGCTGCTCAGAAGAAGGCTTTAAAGGACGTTTTGGGTCTGTAGCCGACGAACCAGTTTGGATAAAAATACAGGAAGGATGACTTGATTATCCTTCCTGTATTTATTTAACTATTTATTTAACCTTCAGGTTAATTCAACCAGGGCAAATTGATTCAAGGCAAACAGCAGAATATCATCCAATTGATACTGATCCAGAACGGTATGGGATATCTGTTTTTCCAGCGCCAGCGAGACGATGCCGTGCAATTGTCCCCAAATAGCTACCGCAAATAAATCGGTTTGACCGTTGGGGAAGATTCCCGCTTTCTGACACTCGCTGACAATATCTGCTAACAAGGTTGAGGTGGCCTTGGAGATCTCAACAAAATCGGGATAGGCTTTTTCCTGTTCCAAAACACCCGAAAACATGATGTTGAAGATATCGCGCTCTTGCACGGCAAAATTTAAATATGCGCGCGCGCAAGCGACAATCTGTTTCTGTGGATTAGAAGCGAGCGGCTGCGCGGCAGCCTCCAATTGCGTGTAGAGCCGGTGAAAGCCTTCCGTGGAAATGGCCGCGATCAGCGCTTGTTTATCCGGAAAGTGCGCGTAAGGCGCTGAGTGGCTGACGCCGGCTTTGCGTGCCACGCTGCGCAGACTGAGCGCGCCGATGCCGTCCCTGGCCAGGATATCCACTCCGGCCTGGATCAGCGCGTTTTTTAAATCACCATGGTGATAGGTGTCGGTTGTCATACCGTAATATTAACGAGAAAACTTGACAGCGTCAAGATAGTTTTGTATAATCTAGACAATGTAAAGATAGAGCGAGGCGGTGTATGCCTGAATACAAAGTACTTAAAGAACAACTGGTTTCATCTGCACAAGAATTAACCCGTAAAGGGTTCCTGATGGCCACTGGGGGCAATATTTCCATCCACCCAGCTGACAGCGACGTATTTGTCATCACCCCATCCAATTTTGATTACATGAAAATGAAAGCTGAAGACGTATGCCTGCTGGATATGTCCTTGAATCAATTAGAGGGAGAGCTGAAGCCGTCGGTGGAAGCCGGTATGCACTGTGAAATCTATAAAGCCCGGCCGGATGTGCACGCCATCGTGCATACCCACCAGGTTTATGCCAGTGCCCTGACCTTGATCAAGGCGCCTATCCCGGCGCTGTTTGACGAACAGGTGCGCTTTTTAGGCCGCAGCGTGGAGATCATCTCTTACGCACCTTCGGGCACCGGTATGTTGAGCGGCACTGTGGCGAAGCATGTGCGCGGCAATAACAATGCTTACCTGATGCAGAACCACGGCGCTTTGGTGTTTGGGCATGATATGGAGCGTGCCATTCACAACGTGGAGATATTGGAAAAATGTTCATTGGCTTACCTGATTGCGCTCTGCTCGGCGGAGAAGGTCAATAAGATCCCGCTGGCGGTGCGTGAAATTGCTTTTGCCAAGCTGCGTAAAGATCAGAAGAAAGCCCAACAAGGTGAAATCAATACAGCGGGTGAATAACCTGTCAAGGAGTTACGTTAATGAATGACGACCAAAAATACGCAATCAGCCAATATCCGGATGTAGATGAAGTCTATCGACGTTTGCACAACCTGATCCGGCAGCCTTTATTGGAAATTCAACCGGAAAAACTAAAGACTTACCTGGACTACTTTGAAACCTCCTGCAGCCGCTCCAAGGCTCTGACCACTGAGGCCAAGCAATATATCCCGGGCGGCGTACAGCACAACCTGGCGTTCAACTATCCTTTTCCTATTGCCATCGAAAAAGCGGAAGGCGCATACCTGTGGGATGTGGACGGCAACCGCTACATCGACTTTTTGCAAGCAGGCGGTCCGACCATATTGGGTTCAAATTATGCGCCAGTGCGGGACAAGATTTTCGACCTGCTGAAAACCTGCGGGCCGGTCACGGGCTTGTTCAATGAATATGAACTCAAATTGGCTAAATTAGTTACCAGTTTCATGCCTTCCATTGAAATGTTCCGCATGCTGGGTTCAGGCACCGAGGGCGTGATGGCGGCTGTCCGTGCGGCGCGCGTTTTCACCGGAAAGAGATACGTCATCAAAGTTGGTGGTGCTTATCACGGCTGGAGCGACCCGATGCTGTACGGCCTGCATGTGCCGGGCACCGGCCGTTTCGAGGCCAAAGGCATTCCTCGCGGCGCATCAGCTTCCACACAGGAATTCTTTCCTAATTCCATCGCAGCTCTTCGCCGGCACCTGATCTTCAACCGCCTGCGCGGCGGGACCGCTGCGATCATCCTGGAACCGCTGGGGCCGGAATCCGGCACGCGTCCAGTGCCTTTCGATTTCAACCAGCAGGTACGCAAATTATGCGACGAGTTTGGTGCGCTGTTGATCTTCGACGAAGTCGTCACGGGCTTCCGTGTCGGGATGGGCGGCGCCCAGGGCTATTTTGGCATCAAACCGGATTTGACGGTCTTTGGCAAGTGCATCACCGGCGGTTACCCCATGGCGGGTGGTGTGGGCGGACGCGCGGACGTGGTCAGCACCTTCGCGGCCGGCATCGGCGGCACAGGCGAACGCGCCTACATTGGCGGCACGCTTTCGGCCAACCCGCTTTCCTGTGCGGCCGGCTATTTTGCCTTGCAGGAAATGGCACGCACCAACGCGCCGGTCATCGCGGGCCGGGCAGGCGACCGATTGACTGCCGGTTTGCAGGCCATCATTGAAAAATATCAGCTGCCTTTTGTAGCCTTCAACCAGGGATCCATCGTGCACCTGGAAACTTCGGCAGTGATGCTGCTGGATTTGCGCAATCCTTTAAAGTTAATGAAAGAATTGAAACCGCGCAAGCATATGATGGAGCAAATGGGTGCAGCCTATATGGCCCAGGGGTTGATCACCCTGGCCGGCTCGCGAATGTACACATCCATGGCAGATACGGATGCGGTCATTGATGAGGCTTTGGAACGGTTTGAAGTGGTACTTGCGTCTTTTGAGGGAGTTGGATAAAAATAGGAATATCTTTTATCCAATCTGAGGAGGAGTTCCAGATGAAAAATAACTACAAGGTTTACGGGTACCGTTGGGTTGTGTTGGCCACCTATATGCTGGTCAATCTGACCATGCAAATGCTGTGGATCACCTACGCGCCCATCACCAGCTTGGCGGCTGATTTTTATGGCGTAACTGATTTAAAAATCGGGTTTTTGTCTATGTCGTTTATGATCGCTTTTATTCCTTTATCCATCCCGGTTTCCTGGCTGATTGATCGATACGGCTTCCGCCTGGCGGTCAGCATTGGTTCCATTATGATGGGTGTATTTGGAATTCTGCGTGGATTAGCAGGCGATAATTATGGTTTGGTTCTGGGGAGTACCATTGGCATCGCTGCTGCCCAGCCTTTCTTATTGAATACCTGGACGACCGTTCCGGCCAAGTGGTTTCCAAAAGATGAACGCGCAACGGCTGTCGGTCTGGTTACCCTGGCAAATTTGGTCGGCACGGGACTGAGCATGGTGCTGACGCCCATCCTGGTGGAAGGCGGCATGCCCATTCCCCAGGTTCAATTGCTTTATGGCGGCATCTCTGCGGTTGCCGCCATTTTGTTTATATTGACAGCGCGTGAAACACCCCCGACGCCTCCCTGTGAAGATGGCGAAGAAGTACGTGCGCTGATGTTGGACGGGTTGAAGCACGCTCTGACAGTAAAACCCTTCCTGTATTACGTGTTTGTCTCTTTCGTTGGATTGGGTATTTTCAACGGCGTGACCACCTGGGTAGAAAACATCATCAATCCGCGCGGTTTCACGCCTACCGATGCCGGTACGTTGGGTGCCTTGATGTTGGTGGGCGGTGTATTGGGCGCGGTCATCATCCCAATGTTTTCAGACAAATCACAGAAACGCCAACCTTTCATGCTGATGAGCATTTTATTGGCCATACCGGGGTTGATTGGGGTGATCTATGCCAGGTCGGGCTGGTTGCTATTTGCCTCGGCTTTTGAAATGGGCTTTTTCCTGGTCAGCGTGAACCCCATCGGTATGCAGTACGCCTCCGAAGTGACCCAACCCACCCCCGAAGGGACTTCCAATGGATTGATCCAGCTTTTTGGTCAGGCTTCAGTAGTTTTTGTCTATATCATGGAAGCTATGAAGACCAGCGATGGATCTTTTGCCCCATCGCTGCTGTTAGCAGCGGCATTGTTGGTTGTTTGCGCTTATCTGGTTACGAAAATGAAGGATCCTGTGAAACCTAGTTAAGGTGTGAGGATGGTATATGCCTGAAAAGACGATATTGGCTATTGACCTGGGTACTTCCAGTATGAAAGTTGCTCTGGTAGATATTCAGGGCCGGGTACTGGGTTGGGAAAGTGAGCCAATATCTCTTTTCGTCACGCCAGATGGGGGTGTGGAGCAATCTCCCCAGGAGTGGTGGCAGGTATTTTTACGGGTGGCCAGGAATCTTGTTCGAAAAAACCCGGAAGCTGCGCGCCGGGTGGTTGCTGTTTGCAGCTCTACCCAAGGAGAAGGCACCATTGCGGTTGACCGGAATGGCCAACCGTTGGGAAATTGTCTGTTGTGGATGGACATGCGCGGTGCAGTCAATCTTCGCTCTCAACTGCACGGGGCAGTGCACATGCATGATGTCAATGTCTTTGACATCATGCACTTTGTGCATCTGACGGGTGGAATGCCTTCCATGACCGGCAAAGATCCGGCTGGCCATATGCTTTTCATCCGTGATACCCAACCTGAAGTTTACCAATGCACTTTCAAATTCCTCAATGTTTTGGACTTTATCAATCTCCGTTTAACAGGGCGTTTTACAGCCACTGTGGATTCCATCTTAACCTCGTGGGTCACGGATAACCGCAGCCCGGGAAATATCCATTACGACGATAAATTGATACACATGCTGGGACTTGACCGTGAGAAATTGCCGGATATTGTTGCCTGTGCGGAAGTGCTGGGGCCGCTGCGAAATGAAGTTGCGGATGAATTGGGCCTTTCAAGAGATGTGCAGGTTGTTGCCGGTTCCATCGATAACACGGCTGCTGCAGTGGGCGCGGGTGCTGTGGCAGATTACGCGCTGCACCTATACATTGGCACTTCTTCCTGGATGGCGGCGCATGTGCCTTATAAAAAGACGGATATTTTATCTTCGCTTGCATCCGTGCCGTGTGCCTTGCCGGATCGCTATTTGTTGACAGCGCTCCAGGCTACCGCTGGCGGTAACCTGACTTTCCTGCGGGATAATATTTTGTATCATAAGGATGAATTGCTGCAGGAAGCGGCTGTTCCGGATATTTTTAAGGTATTAGATCAAATTGCAGAACGGCCGCCAGCGGGCAGCAATGGGGTTATTTACACACCCTGGATCTGGGGTGAACGCGCGCCGGTGGAAGACCGCACCTTACGAGCGGGTTTGTATAACCTCTCACTTAATAACAATCGGGAAGATGTCATCCGTGCCTTTTTGGAAGGCATTGCATTTAACACCCGTTGGCTGCTGAACCCGGTTCAAAAATTCATGAAGCGCAAAGTGGAGTGCATGAATATCGTTGGAGGTGGTGCTCAATCGGATGTATGGTGCCAAATTTTTGCGGACATATTGAATTTTGATATCCGGCAGGTACAAAACCCTGTTTGTGCCAATGCGTGCGGTGCGGCCTGGATCGGTTCGGTTGGGATGGGTGAGATAGATTTTCCTGGAGTGGAGAATCTGGTTAAATTCAAACGAATTTACACTCCTGACAAGGCCAATCGGGGCGTGTACGATGACCACTTTGCGATATTTCAGAACATCTATAAAAACATGAATGGCCTTTACCGGCATTTGAATTCATAAATATTCCCAAAAATTCTACTTATTATTTATAATTGAGAAATTATGGATAGTAATGATATTTTCCACCCTCACATGCCTGAAGTGTTCGTGCATGAGGATATAGCAGATACATTTAACCGGGCGCGCTCCGCTGCTGCGGATATTTCTCAGGACGCAGAAGGGGTCTATCACCGGCAAATCATCATTGTCACGCCTGGAAGACTATTAATAAAAAAAGAATGTCCTCTGGCTTCATCTTTGCAGCCGTCGCAAATTGCCTTATTGGAAAAATTCGTACCTCGCAAACCAGTCCTGCAAATTTGTGCCATTGCGTACACAGAGTTGGAAGCTTTGAAAAAAGATATGCGCAAGGCAATCCCGTTTGTCGATTACCTCCTGGGTTTCGCGTCATTGGGTCATTCGGTGTGGGTGTTTGAAGGCCATCCCAGCGCGCTGGCAGCGGGTTGCCGTGGAGCGGATTTGTTGTTGATCGATAGCGGAATGCTGCCGGAGCTTGAAAAGAACCCGGATTGGCAAGCGGTTGCCCTGCAAACAATGCGACAGCCGGAAATCAAGCTGGTTTCACGTTTAGAACGCTAATCCTCCAGCTTATCCTGGTTTAACCTGGTGTTGATTTTGATCCCATTTAAAAGCATTTTATAAATAGGGCAGTAATCTGCTACCCGTATGAGCTTTTCACGATTTGCGATACTGATTTCGCCTTTGAGGTTGATTGACTCCTGAATTTCTTCCTGATAGTCTTGCGCTTCTTCGCAATCTTCACAATCTTCGCGGAATACACGTTGATATACCAAAGTGATTTCTACTTCAACTAATTGAATATCGTGATTTTGCGCGTAAGTATGAAGGACTAAAGCGGTGCATGACCCCAGGCTGCTGAGCAGCATTCCGTATGGGGTGAGTTGGTGAATGTCATCCACTGCTTCCATTTCGTTGGAGTGAATATCTTCCGGGTCAGCGCTTAAAATCAACGTCCGGAATTGATTATCCTGTCGGATGATTACTTTCTCAGCCATTGTTTCCTCTTTATTGTCTATATAATTGTAGCAAAATAAAAACCCCTCGAAATATTTTCGAGGGGTTTAGTTTTTACTTACCGGGTTGGTTTAGGGGTAATCTCGGTTTTCAACAATGTCATAGGTGGCAAAGTCATAGGTGCCCAGTACGTAATCCAAACAGTAGAACTTGATAGCGATCTTTTCTTTGTACTGCAGGTCACTGGGGATGTTCAGCGTTAATTTTTGGATTCCACCAGCCGTGCTGTCGAATCCGGCAACTTCGTACCAATCGTCCGCGGCCATGGCGCCGTCTTTCATGTACACAGCCCATCTGACGTCTTCAGGGAAGTCCACAGTTTCAACAGTGATGTACGAACCTGCCACAACTTTCAATACAGTGAAGGTCGGGAAACCGTTCTCAAGGTTATTGTAAGTGACTTCGTCGTCGTCGTCCCAGCTCCAATAGGATGAGCCGTATGGATATTTACCGGAATAAGGATTGAAGTTGGTGTCGTCATTGTAGAAGAAATTGTAAGGCGGATCGTATGATCCTTCGACATTCTCAAACCTGATGTTGATAATATCTTCATTGGTTAATTCTTCCGGTATCGGGAACTCGGCATTGAATGTGCCGCCGGAATTGGTGGTTATTTTCGAAACCAAATACCCGCCAATTCCTAAAGTACCATTACGATTCATCAGGATATAGAATGTTTCATTGGATGGAAAATTTTCCATTCTCACAAAAACGGACTCATTCCTGTTCACGCCCACAATGGTTGTGGTCATGCCTTTTGAATTGGGTTGTGCAGCTACAGGCGCGGCAACCAATAGCAGCATAGCAATGGCTATCACGAGAGAAAATCTCTTTTTCATAGGTCCTCCTTTAGTATTAAATGACCATTTATTGACAATTTTCTACTTGGTATGTTGCAAGAAACGTACCTGTTTATTAGAAGGGGTAACTTTCTCGGCGTGTAATTACCCATGTGCTAGCCTATTATAGCGATTTAAATAGTGTAAAGCAATAGCTGTAAATAAAATTAAATGCGGCAGTTCATTCCAGAATGCCTTCGTTTACATAGCGGGTTAATTCACCTACGCTCAGATTGCGAATCCCTAGTTTCTCAACAGTTCTACCGCGCCGGTTGTAATCAGTTTTGTGGATAATGCAAGCCAGGCGGATGATGCTATCCATGGCGCGCACGGAAATGCCATAAGCCATTCCCAGTGATGCAATTGGCATCAGGCTCATGGGGATATCTTCGAAAATGTAGCGGTGATTCAGGGTGGAAGGCGCTTTGATGCCATAGTAGCCTGTTTGGTTATGGATAGCTTCGTAGAGGTTGGAGCCGGAAACATTGTAAGCCAGTTCCAACCATTCCATGGCGGTTCTGGCGCGGATGCCCAAAGCGGATGCGACCGTGACACGTTCTCGATCGAGCGATTCAAGCACAGTGGCTACGGAAGGTGTGACACCATCAATATAGAATTCAAAATCACCATGGGTGGACTCGATGCGCCCGGCGTTGAGGATGGTCAGGGCCGGGTGAAAGATGGCGCCCATATTGTTCAACCCAGTGTTTAAAACGTTGACCCCGTCGATAAATTGCGGGTAGATGTCTTGAATGGCATCCAGCACTATTTGGGTGTTGAATGCCGGCAGTGCGGCTAGAGGCACGGCTTCCTTGATGCGAAAGATACGCGCCTGAGCCGGGCCGTCCGAGCGGCTGGCATAAATAAACGTTTCGGCTTCGGCTAGAACAATTTTGGCTTTGCAGCCTTCCCGGCGCAGAATCATGTCGAATTCAATTGCGCCGCAGGTACGCCCGGGGTTTAGCAGTACAATCTGGCCATCCTTGAGGTGCGGTGCCATGGTTTTAGCTAAATCGGCATGTGCTGAGGAGGGTACTACTAACATAATGACCTGGGCATTATGCAGGGCCGTTTTCATATCGGAAGTGGCTTTTTTCAATTCCCCAAAACCATGTGGGCCGCCGGGATAACTCTCTAATTCAATTCCACTGCGTTTATTGACGATTTCGATATGGGCTTCCGTGCGGTTGAAAAGAGTTACTTCTTTGCCCATCAGTGCCAGATGAGCTGCCATTGATTTCCCGCCGTGACCTGCTCCGACAACTGTGTAACGTGTTGGATACGACATGATGAATCCTCCTGATTAAATTATAAGTACTTGGATAAGCGATCTTTTTCTGCGATGCTCTTGCCAGCCTCATCAATGACCTCACAGGAGCCGTTAATGATACGGGTTTGAATGCTCCCAGGAGCAAAAAGATTATTTTTAAGATGGGGTGCATCCAAAATCCCAAGCCGCACGGCCTCGCTGAGATTATGCGGATTGGTGAAAGGGTCTCCCTGAGAATTATCACCCAGATTATGGATGGCTTGCAGGGTGAGCCTGGCCTCGGCCATCAAGTGATTTTTTCGATTCTGAATGGCTGGATCCTGCAGCATATCTGGCTGCCCAGCCAGTGCATTTTCAATCGCGCGGCGCGCCATCAGGCAGGCTTCGATGATATCGTCTGCTGTGGCGGCGTGGTGCGCTTCGGTATGACCGACGATATGAACAATGTGCGGGCGCAGACTCATTTGCAGATAAATACTGGCGGAGAGGTGTGCCCGCGCTGCGGCCGGTTCTAATGGATAGCTGAGCAAACCAGTGCGTGTTTGGCGCCAGACCGTGAAAACTTCGTTTTCCAATTCTGCGTCCATTTCCAACAAGGCCACCATTTTTGCTAAATCCATTGCGTCGGATGTTCCCGGTGGGCTGTTGAACATCATTTGAGCAATGTAGTTGTGCACCCCGAAAGCACGTGCATTGTAAGCGGCCAGATAAGCAGAAACCACAAAGATCACATCCGGGGCGTCGCGCATGCCCCAATGATGCGGTTCATTCAGTTCCACTGGAATATCGTGGGCACCGTACCATTCCATGACTTTTTGATGTTCGCGGATGCTGCCTTCCAGATCCCATGGACCACGGCCGTCCATGCGGTTGAACCAAAATAAAGGAATGGCTGCCCAAGCGTTGTGCATACTTTCCACGTACATTTCGGCCAGGCGGATGAAATCATCCGTGCCGGAATAGGTGCGCAATAATGGGTAATTACCGCGTTGGCTGGCAGCATACAAATCGCGGTAATCCTGTGCTGACCGTACCGGCACACCGCCCGCGCCGGTGCGGCGGGCATCCTGCTTTTCCGGGTGGAAAAAGTTTTCCTGTGCGTCCTGGTCGATTCCCAGCGAGATGACATCCAGTGCCCGTGCTTCCGCAATTTTTTGGATGCCTGCGATGGTAGCTTCCATGCCAGGCAGCCCAAAATGATGGCGCAGCAGCGGGTAGGGCGCTTTCCAATGGATGCGCTCTACAGCGGTGGTTGGAAAATTTGATACGGATTTTGTTTGAGTTTTTTCCCCCTTCAGAAAATCCATGATCTCTTCATAATTTTGACTGCCATCAAAGATGGCGTTGAAAAACCCCAAAGCTTCAGCGCGTTCAGCTACCGGCGGGGTACCGCCAAAAGCAAATTGGACACCTTGCTCGCGCAGGTGGTCGGCGCTTTCTGCGAATTGCGCCAAAAGACGTTCGCCGGTTTCAGGAGTTAAACGGTATGAAACCGCCAACATATCGGCGTGATGTTCTTCAGCAGCTTTTATGGCGGTTTGGATGGGCGTGGCTGGTCCGAGGAAAATGGTATGCCACCCGGCTTGTTCCGCCATCCTTAGGAAATTCATCACGCCGGCCACATGTACGCATTCCCCCAAGGCACAGCCAACGACGGTCTTCCCAGTATTTTCATTCATCTTGTATTAATCATATAATATTTCCAGAAAAAAAACAGTGTGTGTTGCCTTATTAACAATATCATTACAAATTAAATGGAGTGAGAAATACAATGGCAAAAATTAAATTTCTTTTAGCTGGCGAATCCTGGGTTTCTAACAGCACTCAT
This sequence comes from Anaerolineaceae bacterium UBA5211, assembly GCA_002412595.1. Taxonomy (GTDB): domain Bacteria; phylum Chloroflexota; class Anaerolineae; order Anaerolineales; family Anaerolineaceae; genus Pelolinea. The sequence goes on along the minus strand of DHVJ01000030.1, from coordinate 29,181 downwards.
TACAAGGGTTGGGATTTCTTTTCCAGCACGGTGTATGAGACTGGGGTCGAATATTTAGAAAAAGCCTTTGACAATACCGATATTGACTTCATTCATATGCCCAGTCATCAGGCTGCCAAGGAATTTCCCTTGAGTTTGGAAGACTTGGGGCAATATGATGTCATTTGCCTGAGCGATATCGGCGCGAATACCCTGCTGCTGCATCCGGATACCTGGCTAGCTGGAAAATCCACCCCGAACCGTTTGAAATTATTGGTGGAATGGGTTCAGAAAGGCGGTGGTTTGATGATGTGTGGCGGCTACTATTCATTTGCTGGAATTTATGCGGGTGCCAAATATTATCGCTCTCCATTGGAAACAATCCTCCCTGTGAATATCCATACTTTCGATGATCGCGTGGAAACTCCGGAGGGCACTCAACCAGAAATAGTGGACAGCACCCATCCCCTGGTCGCCGGGATGGGTGCATCTTGGCCGAATTTATTGGGATACAACGAGTTGATTCTAAAACCCGAAGCAAAATTAATAGCTAAAGTGGGCGAGCATCCGCTGCTGGCTGCTATGGAAGTGGGGCAGGGACGAACGCTGGCTTGGGCATCGGATATCGGCCCGCATTGGTGCCCGGTCAGCTTCGCGGAATGGCCGGGGTATGCCAGCCTGTGGAATAACGCAGTGAAATGGCTGTCTGGAAATTAAGACTGGAAATAAGAAAATAAATAACGAAACTGAAATGAGAACCCGTTAACCATGGGTTCTTTTTGCGTATGTTTGATGTTATGATTTTGCTATCATTTCTGTAAAATAAAGGATCTCTTGATGAATGAATTAAAAAGTACACGCAATCTGGTAATTACTGCGCTAATGGCCGCCATTACTTTGCTGTTAGGGTGGACGCATTGGGGTTTTATCCCCTGGTTTGGCGGGGCATCCCTGACCATTATGCAGGTTCCGGTCATTATTGCTGCGGTAATTGTCGGCCCATTCTCTGGCCTAATTGTTGGATTGATATTTGGGATTTTCAGCATGATCATGGCTGGCGTGGCCCCTTCCGGACCGACGGATGTATGGTTCACTAACCCGATGTTGTCTGTTTTACCGCGCTTATTCATCGGCCCATTTGCCTGGCTGGCAAATAGAGCTTTGAAACGTTGGCCGGTAGTGTCTTTAACTGTGGCCGGTGCTGTGGGCAGCCTGACCAACACAGTCTTAGTGCTGGGTATGATTGGCTTGATGGGTTATTTGCCTTGGGCAGCTTTGGGCGCGGTAGTTGTAAGCAATGGATTGCTGGAGATGGGGGCCTCCATGATTATCACCACTGCGGTGGCAGCCGCCTATTGGCATATCCCTCTGGGTAAACGCAAAGGAGCGAACCTGGAAGGCTAGAAGAAAGAAAGAGATAGATGATAAAAAATAGAACTGCCTTTTAGACAGTTCTATTTTTATTTAAAAGGTCCGAAAAGGGCCAACCCGGACAGGGCCATGGTAAGCGTCATAAAAATCAGGTCGTTGATTCCACTGGTGTATCTCTTCAAGCTGGTGCGCGTGTTGCGGCTGGCATATCCGCGTGCCAGCATCGCTTCCGCCAGGGCATCCGCCTGCTGCAGGCTGATGGTGAAGAGCGGTAGAAGCAGCGGCAGCATTTGACGTGTTTTTTGGAAAAGATTCCCTTTAGGATCGCCCCAAACTGCTCCGCGGGAAGCTTGCGATTTGGCGATTTTCTCGGCGTTCAGAGCCAGGCTGGGAATGAAGCGCAGCATGATCTGGATCACCATGGCTGCCTGCCCGGATGGGATGCCAATTTTACCAAGCGGCCTAAGCAAATTGTCCAGCCCATGCACGATTTCTAGGGTTGATAATGTCGCGCTGGATAGGGTCAGCAGCAGCAGCAGCGCGGAAAAGCGCAGGCAAAGTATGGCGCCGGAGAGCAACCCGACCCAATTAATTTTCAGGAAATGCCAGCTGAACCAGGCTGGCTGGCTGCTTTGATAAGAGACCATTAGTATTTGTATGAGGGCCAAAATTAAAATGAACGGCAGCGGTGTCAAAAGACCGCGCAGCGCATATTTGATGGAAACCCTACTGACAAGCAGAAAAATCAAGGCAGTTCCAAATAAGATCAATAAACCTTGCCAGGATTTGCAAACTGTCATGGCCAGGATCATCAAGCTGAACCCGGCCAACTTGACACCCGGATTCAGGCGGTGGATCATAGAATTAGTCGCGAGGTACTGCCCCAGGGATATTCTGCTGAGGTATTCAAAATCACTCATGCCAGCCTCCCTGTACCAGATTTTCCAAAGAAGCGGACAGTGTTTTCATCGAAGCGATAGGAACTGAAAGCGGCCAGCCTTTCCTCCTTAGAACCGCGGCAATTTGCGCTGCCAGCGGCGCTTTTAGACCAGCTTCTCGCAGCGCCTCGGTTTGGCTGAAGATGGTTTCTGCTTCGCCGTGTAAAATATCTTGTCCATGGGAAAGCAAACTGACATCCTGAAGGACCGGCACCAGATCGTCGTATTGGTGTGTGGAAATTAAAATTGTCTTTCCCGCTTTTTGCAGATGATGCAAGGTCTGCAGCAATTCGTTGGCTGAGCGTGGGTCCAGTCCGGCTAAGGGTTCATCCAATAGCAGTAATTCGCCCTGAATAGCCAGTATGGAAGCCAATGCTACTTTGCGCTTCTCCCCGCCGCTCAGGTTTGAGGTCATGCGATCTTTGTAGGCTTCAAAATCCAGACCAACAGCCTGCATTGCCTGCGCAACCACATCCGCCAATTTTCCTTGATATCCCAGGTGGCGCGGCGCGTAGGCGATTTCATCCCCAACGTATTGCTCAAAAATCTGGTCCTCGGGTTGTTGGAAAGCCAGCGTGGTCAGACGGCGCAGCTTGCGCATATCCAGAGTTTCGTCGGAAAGGTCAAAAGGCCCTACTTGCACACTGCCGTTTTGGGGACGCAGTAAGCCGTTGATATGTTGCAGCAGGGTAGATTTACCGCAGCCCGTGGCGCCGATGAGCGCATGCGTATGGCGTTTTGTTACTTGAAGGTTGAGATCACGGAGTGCCCTATGGGCCAGAGGGGAATTGCGCTGATATGTAAACGACAGGTTGTGGATTTGAACATATCCATCGGCGTTGTCTGCGGTGGGGATATTGGATTTTACGGCAGAATGGAGTTCGCCGGCGTAATGCGGCAGCGCGGATAGAAGGTCATTGGCGCTGAAAATATCTGTGGAAAGTGCGGGTATGAATTTATGTAGTTCCAAAGCAGCTTGCCGCGCCGGCGGCAGCGCCAGGTTATATTGCTCCAAAGTAACTTTGTCTGAAAATATCTGTTGAGGAGTATTGTCGCTAACCAATTGCCCGTCATGCAGCAGCAGGATTCTGTTAGCCAGGGCTGCTTCTTCCATTAGATGGGTGATTAATAGGATGGTAATTCCTTGCTGGTTCAAACCCCGAATTTGCTCCATAACCATTTCCCGTCCCATAGGGTCAAGCATGGCTGTGGTTTCGTCGAAAATGATGCAACGCGGCTGCATGGCTAAAACCCCGGCTAATGCCAGCCGCTGGGTCTCTCCAGCAGAGAGCAGGTGCGATGGGCGCTGGCGGTAATCGGATAACCCGGTGCGGATTAGCGCTTTGTCCACCTGATTGTTGATTTCGTTGAGGGTTAAGCCCTGGTTGGATGGGCCGAAAGCAACGTCTTCTTCAACTGTGCTAGCCACGATCTGGTTTTGCGGGCGTTGAAAAACCAGCCCCACCTGGGAACGTATCTTAGCGTGGCCGCGTTGTTCACGGGTATCCATGCCGTCAATCAGAACGCGGCCGTTGTCTGGCAACAGCAGCGCGTTCAACAACCTAGCCAGTGTGCTTTTCCCTGAACCATTGGGGCCGATGATTGCCGCAAACTCGCCCTCTTGGATGGTGATGCGGATATCGGTCAGTGCTGCGTGCTGTTGGAGTTCGTGAGACGGATAGGAAAAGGAAACGTTATCAACAATAATAAAATCGGGCATGCACCCGATTTTATCGGAAAAATGTCATTTTAGGGAAATTGCAAGGGTCTAAATATTTTGCTAATTGATGTTTTGTTCAGATAACCACTGCTGAATACGCGTTTGGATTTGGTCGCGAATTGTGCGAAAGAAATCCAGTTTTTCCTTGTCACTGCCTTCAAAAGCAGCCGGATCATCGAACGGCCAATGCAGCCTTGTCCCCATCCCTGGAAAGAATGGGCACCGTTCCTCGGCTTTGGCGCAGACGGTAATCAGGTAACTAAAATGCGTTTTACCCAGATAGATGGTCAACGGTTTGGCGTATTGTCCACTTGCATCGATACCGATTTCTTCCAGAACTTTGATTGTCATCGGATGTATAACAGTGGGTTCCAGACCGGCGCTGTGTACTTCGAAATGGTTGCCGGCCATTTTTCTCAAAAGTGCTTCTGCCATTTGACTGCGGGCTGAATTACCTGTGCAAAGAAAGAGTACGCGTGGCTTTTCCATAATCTTTTTATACCTTTTTTAAGTTAACAAGGAGTTATTTAAATATTATCTTTTAGTTAACAAAAGTCATAAATATTATTTTGAGTTTTGCATCCAATCCATGACTTCTTCTTTGGCTGGAATACGGCCGAAGGATTTAACTTCTTCGTTGATGACCAGAGCGGGTGTTTCCATGATGTCATACTTCATGATGTCATTAAGATTCTTGACCTTCACAAAATCCGCTTCCAAACCCAGCGCATCTGCAGCTTCATGAGCTACTTTTTCCAGTCTTTCACAGCGGGGGCAGCCACCGCCTAAGATTTTTACAATCATAATCTACTCCTTCTTTATATTGAATTATTTTACAAATTGACCAAAAATCCAGCCTGAAAGTGTGCTGAATATGGTGACCAGTGCCACATAATAGATGGTTTTTTTCTTCCCAATGACAGAATTGGTGATCAGGATAGATTGCAAACTTAATTCCGGATCGGCCAGCAAGTAAGCAAGCAATGGGCCACGGTGCATGCCTAAAGAGAGGAATGTCTGTGCAACAGGCACTTCTACCAGCGTGGGGAAGTACATGAAAACACCAAACAGAACACCGGCCAAGTTGGCCAGCAGCGTATTTTTTCCTGCAACCAGGAGGATCCAATCGGCCGGAATAACTGCGCGTGCTATTCCCGCCAGAAAAACACCAACCAGCAGCAGTGGGATGATTTGTTTCACAAAACGCCAGGTTTCCCACAACCATGCGGTCAAGTCGGCTTGGCTCAGATAACGCCGGGATGCCCACCAAAGTGAAATGAGCAAGACGAAAACCGCAATGAAACGTCCTGTTAGCGCGATTGTAATGGATTGCGCGCCAACCTGTGTTTTCAGGCTGGCAATAACCAGTGTCAGCGAAATTAACCCCAAGGTGATATAAGTGAAAGGGGTGAATTCCTCTTCAATGTTCTTGAAACCCTTTAATGCGCTGATTGCGATTAAAAACAATAACGTGATTAACAAAATTCCTTGAACCGAAATACCTTCAATACCTAAAGTGGCATTGGCCGGCACCAGGGTATCTAATCTGGCTTGCAAATCGGTTGCCCAGGTAGCTGGAAGAGTAAAATTTGCCAGAATGGAAGTCAATGGCCTGACTTGCAGTGTGCCGCTGATCAAGACGGCCAGCAGCAGTAGGAAAATTAAAAAGGTCTTTCCTGATAAATTTGCGCTTTGGCTGAATAACTGGCTGGTTTCGCGGTTGTGGGCAGCATCGTCATCTCTGAAAATCCAGGCCATGATTAACCCAATAATAATCCCGAACAATACCGCTAGTACCAGTCTGGCCATAGCAATATCCATCCCAATTTGAACGCCGGTGAAAGAAATCGCCAGGATATTTACGGCCGGCCCGACGAATAGAAAAGTAATGGCTGGCCCAAGGCCTGCCCCTTTTTTGTAGATGCCGGCGAAAAGCGGCATGATTGTGCAAGAGCAAACGGCCAGGACGAATCCGCCCACGGCAGCAGCCGGGTAGGAAATATATTTGGGCGTATCTTTTCCCAGAAAGCGGGTAACTGCTTCTTTGGGCATCAGGGCGGTTAAAGCGCCTGCGATGAAGAAGGCCGGCAGCAAACATAAAAGCACGTGCGCTGCCAGATACGCAGCCAGGCTTCCCAAGCCGGTTTGGATCAGACTGGATAAAGTTGATAATATTGACATAGATGGCTCCATTATATTCGGAAGATTGAATATGAGATAGTAAAAAAATTATGATTCAGGGCTGCATTTCGGGCAGCAGCAGGCTCTCTTGGACTGTTTGCTTTCCGGGTTCTGCGCATTGCTGGAACCGGTGAAATTCATCGCGTCCTGGATGATGTTCAGAATTTCTGGATTAACCAACCGGTAATAAATAAAGCGCCCATCCCGTTGGGTTTCCAGGATGCCGGCGTCGCGCAGGGCCATCAAGTGCTGTGAAAGATATGCTTGCCGCAGCCCCAGTTGGGCTTCAAGGTGGCAGACGCAAGCCTCACCCCTGCCAATTTCCTGGATGATCTTAAGGCGGGTAGGGTGGCTGATCAGGCGAAATAAAGCCCCTGTTTTTGCATCGGGATTATTCTTTGACATATTCATAATGGTGAATATATTACCACAAAATCAAAATTAAATAAAAAAGCCGGCTAGAAAAGCCGGCTCCGATTGTATGGATATTGGACTTTAGCGAGTCATGGTTTGCCGCACGTCAATTTTATCAAGACGGATCATTAGATAGAACGAAATGGCAGCTCCTGCGATTCCGTAGAGCAAGAACGGCAGATTAGCCACGCCATCTTTGCTGACGGTTGTGGATAATAGCATCATAATACGTACAATCACGTTCATACCGTTCAGGAAAATCATGAAAGTCAATGCTTTTGAATAACCATGCCACAAAATTGCTGCTAGGACGAGAAAGAAAAGGAATACAATCCCAATAGCAGAATAAGCACTGCCGATAACGGAAGGTGGGTAAAAAACCACTCCAATGGCCGGCAGTAAAAAGAAAAACAACACTTTTTTGAATACGCTCATATCACATCTCCTGTCTGGCTAACCGCCCAGGTACGCTTGAATAACGGATGAGTTTTCCATTACTTCTTTGGCATCACCTTCCAGCACAATACTGCCGGTTTCCAATACGTAAGCACGGTTAGCAATCGATAACGCCATTTTTGCATTTTGTTCCACCAGAAGGATGCTGGTTCCCTGCTTATTAATTTCCTGGATGATTTCGAAAATTTGCTCAACCAGAACAGGAGCCAGACCCATGGAGGGCTCATCCAGCAGCATCAGCTTGGGACGGGCCATCAGTCCACGAGCAATAGCCAACATTTGTTGTTCGCCACCGGATAATGTACCCCCCAACTGATTTTGGCGTTCTTTCAGGCGCGGAAATCGTTCAAAAACACCGCGGATATCACAGGCGATCTGATCTTTATCATTCTGCAGATAGGCGCCCATTTCCAGGTTTTCCATTACTGTAAGCGGCGCGAATATTTTACGGCCTTCCGGAACGTGGATGATGCCTTTGCTGACGATGTCTTCCGCTGCTTTGGTGGAAATTTCTTCTTCCAGGAAACGAATACTGCCATTCATAGGGTGCAGAATCCCAGAAAGTGTTTTCAGCGACGTACTTTTGCCTGCGCCGTTTGCGCCAATTAGGGCGACAATTTCTCCTTCTTTGACGTTGTAACTAATATCTGTCAAAGCATGGATTGCGCCATAATATACATTGATTTTTTCAATTTCGAGCATCATTGCTTTCTCTCCTTCAGATATTGCTTTGAAAGCTCAGCGGCGCCAGGTCCAAGATAGGCTTCAATTACATGCTTGTCCTTTTGGACATCCTGGGCGGAGCCGCGCGCGATCACCTGTCCAAAGTCCATAACGGTGATATGCTCGCAAATTCCCATGACAACGCGCATTTGATGCTCAATTAGTAGGATTGTCAGATCGAACTTGTCGCGAATGAAGTGAATCAGCTCCATCAGAGTGATGGCTTCTTTCGGGTTCATGCCTGCTGCGGGTTCATCCAGCAAAAGTAGTTTGGGGCTGGATGCAAGGCCGCGCGCGATTTCCAGTCGTCTTTGCTCACCGTAAGGCAGGTTGCGGGCAATTTCCGCCTGGCGGTCCTGCAGATTGAAAACACGCAGAAAATCTTGTGCTTTCTCGGTCAATTCTTTTTCTTTTTCGTCAAAGTGCTTGTTGTGCATAATTGCATCGCTCATACTGTAACCTGCGTGGGGATGGTAGGCAATGCGCACATTATCGAGCACGGTCAGATTGGGGAAAAGGCGGATATTTTGGAAGGTGCGGGCGATTCCCATTTGGTTGATGATAAATGGGTCCAGGCCGCCAATGCTTTGGCCTTCAAAAACAACTTCTCCGCCGGTTGGTTCGTAAATACCGGTGATTACGTTGAAAATAGTCGTCTTGCCGGAGCCGTTGGGGCCGATCAGGCCGTTAAGTGCATGAGGTTGTAAAACCAGATCAACTTCATTGACTGCTTTCAAACCGCCGAAGTACCGGCATAACTTGCGCAGTTCGAGGATGGGGGTAGTGTTGGTTGTCTCAGCCATTATGCTGCCTCCTTAGCGGTTTCGCTGTCTGCCTTTTTTTCTTTGAGAGCCGGGACAATGGAGCGAATAAATGGAATTTCGTAATTACCGAATAAGCCATTCGGTTTCAACAGCATCATAACCAACAGTAAAGCGGGATATATTACAAAGCGCCAGGTTTCGAAACCATCAGGCAAAACCAGCCGTAGGACACCTTCCAATACCAAGGCCCAACCGAAAGCTGCACCCACGGTACCTGTGACGCTGCCCAAACCACCAAATACCACTATGATCAGGGGATCGAATGACTTTACGAAACTAAATGTGTTGGGATGCAGGAAGCCGTTGATATGAGCATATAAACCGCCAGCTAATCCTGCGAAAAAGCTGCCGATCACAAAAGTAATGGTTTTATAAAAAGCAACATCAATGCCCATGGAAGTTGCTGCGGTTTCATCTTCCCGGATGGAAACAATCGCCCGTCCATAACTTGAATTGAGTAAATTGCGAATAATAACCACTGTCAGCAGCAGGAAGAAGAATACGAATGCCCAGGTGGTGACCTTGGGAATACCGATCATGCCGCGGGCACCCTTCATTTCAGCAAAACCCAACATGGTGTCGGAATTATCCAACAGAACTTTTACGATAATAGAGAAGCCCAGGGTGGCAATTCCAAAATAGTCTGAACCCAGTGTAAGGACTGGGAGACCGAACAGGAAACTGACTTCAGCGGCGATCGCGCCGCCTAATAAAACTGCCAACAGGTAGATGATATATTGACTGGTTTGTTCGGGAAGTGAATTGAATAAAGCGGTAACCGGATTGGCGATCAATTGGCCTATCTTGATAGCGACAAAGATAGAAAATACCACTGCTGTTAGATAAAGGGCAAAGGCAGAAAGTGTGTCCAACCCACGGATTTTGGTGACAACGTTTCTGATGAGCATGATGGTAATTCCTGCCAGAATAGCGATCATCAGCACCACGGTCAAACCTGATGCACTGTGCAATTGTGTCCAGCGGTAAGTGATATCCGCTGCAGTGTAGGCACCGATGGCGTAAAAACCGTATTGACCCAGAGAAAACTGGCCATTGAAGCCGTAAATCAAGTTTAAGCCTAAAGCAACAATAGCCATCACGCCTGCTTGGAGCAAAATGGTACTCCAGAACGAGTTGATGATTTTCATCGAGATCAGAACCTGAATGACGCTAAAGACCAGGACTGCGCCGACCAGAAAGAGAACGGAAGATTTATTAAGTCTTTTCATATCTTCACCTAAACTTTCTCACTGGAGGTTTCGCCCATGATACCTTTGGGACGAATGAGTAGGACGACAATCAGCAGACTGAATGCGATGGCATCGCGCATGGGGGTCGAAATGTAAGCAGCACTTAAAGTTTCCGCTTGGCCCATGATCAATGCACCGATGAATGCGCCAGGAATGCTGCCGATACCACCGACCACAGCTGCCACAAAGGCTTTCATACCGGGTGTGATGCCCATTGAGAAGAAAACCTGGGGGAAGGCGATGGCATAGAGCACACCGGCTGCACCAGCCAAGGCTGCGCCAAGTGCGAAGGTGACGGAAATAATGGCATCCGAATTGATGCCCATCAAACGGGCAGTTGGCTTATCATAAGCAACAGCGCGCATGGCTTTTCCAATTTTAGTCTTCTTGACAATGTATTGCAAAACCAACAACAGCAATAGTGAAGCGAAGACAATGATTAGGAAAATATTGGAGAATATAATACTATGAGCGGGTGGCGCAATACCGGATTCTATGGAACCAAATCCGCTAGGGCCGACAAACCAGCTTTTTACAGCAAAAGGACGCTGGTAGGTGATGTAGTTAGGGGAGAAAACAAAATTCAAAGCGCCAAAGTATTCCAGGAAAAATGAAATGCCAATGGCGGTGATCAATGCGGAAATACGCGGGGCTGTGCGCAGCGGTTTATACGCAATACGCTCAATGGTATAGGCGAGCAGTGCACAAACCACCATGGATACCAATATAACTGTTACTGTTCCAATAATTTGTGCGAGCATCACAGGCACGGAGGGAAAGAGGTTTTGGAACCACAGATGAACATTGTAGCGTGAAATACTGTAAAAACTTGCAAAAGCACCCACCATAAAAATATCACCGTGGGCAAAGTTGATCAATTGGATGATGCCATAAATCATCGTATAACCGAGGGCAATCAAGGCATATACAAAACCAAGCTGTAGCCCGTTCACAACTTGTTGCAAAAAGAGGGAAGGGTTATCGAATAAAGCAGTACCAAGTTTGTAAACTGCAAAAGCACCAATGATTACAAAGAAAAGGATTCCCAGGATTTTACTCTTGACAATCCAGTTAACAATTGGATTTTGGTTTTTCCTTTCCATAGGGTTTTCCTACTTTCTAAGTGGAGTAATTTATAAGGGCGGTCTTTTTTAAGACCGCCCCTATTGGATTGAGCTATTGGAAATTAGGGAGCAACGGAAGCGACGAAGTTGATCGCGCCGTCTTTGACCTGGAGCACTACCGCGCTCTTGATCGGGTTATGATATTCATCAAAAGTGACTGTTCCGGAAACTGCCTCATACGACAGTCCTTCCATGGCGGTGGCAACAGCAGCGGGATCGTCCACGCCAGCCTTCTCGATGGCAGCGAAGAGCAGGTTGGTGGCATCGTATGCCAGGGTGGCCAAAGCATCTGGGGTTGAGCCGTAGGCTTCGTTGTATTTTGAGACCCAGTCAACTACTGCATCACGAGTATCATCGGGGGAGTAGTGGTTGGAGTAATAACCACCGTCGGCAGCGGCAAGGTCGAGATCGGATGAATCCCAACCATCGGCGCCCATCATAACTGCGGTCACGCCCTTTTCCTTGGCTTGCGCCGCTACCAGGTTGATAACATTGTAGTAGTCAGGCAGATAGAGAACTTCGGCGCCGCTGTCGGCAACCTTGGTCAGAATGGCGGAGAAGTCGGTGTCGGTACCGGTGTAGGTTTCCGAACCAACGATTTCGCCGCCGTATTCAACGAATTTCTCGGAGAATACTTCGGCCAAGCCACGAACGTAGTCGTTGCCCTGATCGGACATGACGAAGGCTTTGGTGTAACCCTGGTCGGAAGCGAATTTTGCCATCACCAGACCCTGGAAAGGATCGATGAAGCAGGCGCGGAAGACCATATCCTTGGTGGAGCCATCCAGATTCAGCGTAACATCTGAATTTGTGGAAGTGGGGCTGATCATGAGAACGCCCTTTTCCTCGGCAATCTCGGAAACCGGGATGGAAGCGGAGGAGCAAACTTCACCAACGATGTAATGCACGCCATCCTGATCGATGACTTTGTTGGCTGCGTTCACGGCCGGATCGGCGGTGCACTGGCTATCTTCCACGATGGGTTCAATCTGCTTGCCGAGGACGCCACCATTGGCATTCCATTCGTCAACAGCCATCATGAAACCATTTTTGGTGGATTCACCGAAGGTGGGGACAGGGCCGGTGAGCGGGGAAAGGCTGGCAACTTTGATGGTGTCACCCTCTGCGGCGGCAGCCGGTTCTTCAGCAGCGGCGGTATCGGCTGCGGGAGCGCAAGCGGCCAATGCTAAAGCAAACAAAATAACAAGCGATAATAATACGTTCTTTTTCATCTTCTCAACTCCTTTGACGTTGATTCTTTTATATTTTTGATCAGCTTTGTGATTTCTGTTTTTCATTTATATAAAGAACATCACCTCCTTTTAATAGTTCTAATTTACTAGAAGCACTCCGTTTTATACGAAATGGGCTTCATGGAAGTATTTTTGTTTGGAACGGCGACCCTTTGTTTTGATATTAACAGTCTGGTAAAAAAATCGGCGTTATTTAGACTGTTAATTTAACAATAAAAAAGCAAACCTTTAATATTAATGATTAATTGGGCGGATTATGCCATACATCCAAAGAATTGTCAACAAATGTCACTTTTATTAGCGATTATTTTCACATTTTTGATGGAACCAACCAGGGAGCGGGTTCGGGCGTGTAGTGTAGGACTCCTTTTTTTTCTCTTTCCTTTCCTTTACTTTACTTTACATTCTTATTTTTCTGCTAATTGAAATGTTATAATGCCTCCTGAAATAATTGATGAGTTTATCAGGGTGTGCAAATTCTAGATTATTAGCAATATTTCATCCGGCAGCTGATTTCATTAAGGGAAAACTTCAAGTTATCCAGATGCGGCAGAAAGGGTTTAGGTATAGGAGATGTTGGAAAAATATTTTCTTAGACGACCAGTGGAATCTGACCAGCAGTCTGTTTTAGATTTGATGACTCGTTGTGATATTCGCGATGTTGGGCAGCCGGATTCCGGTTTGGAAGACCTGCAATTCGATTGGTCGCAGATTGATTTGAACCAGGATGCCTGGTTGGCATTCAATAATGAGGGAATTCTAAAAGGCTATGGCGCTGTATTACCCTGGAGCTGTGGAAAACGTTTGGCTATCTATGATGACCCTGGAACAGAAAATGATGAGTTGTTCCTGGGTTTGTTAGTACTGTGTGAAGGTCGGGCATCCAATCAAATGCGGGAAATGAATGACCCGCAAAAAAAGTCGTTAGTTACACATGTATCCGATTCGGTCGCTTACCAGAAGAAAGTGCTGGAAGATGCGGGATATCACATTAATCGCTACATCTTCAATATGCACATCGAAGTGGACGATTCAATCCCGGAACCGGCTTGGCCGGAAGGCGTGGAAGTGCGCAACGCGAAAACCGGTATTGATGACCGCCATATCCATGCTGTCATTCAAAAAGCATTTAGCAAACCGGATCATCCGGATCAGCCTTTTGATGAATGGAAAGAATTTATGATGCGAGCTGATCTTTACCAATCCGATTTGTGGTTCCTGGCATTGAACGGTGACGAGATTGTGGGGACATGCCTGTGTTTCCCCTACGAAGATATCGGTTGGGTCAGGCAATTGGCGGTAACGGAGCCTTACCGCAAGCGTGGTTTGGGAACGGCTTTACTGCGCCATTCTTTCCAGGCATTCAAACAGCGCGGCTATAAGAAAGTGGGTTTAGCGGTGGAAAGCAGCAACGAGAACGCTTATCACCTGTATGAACGCGCCGGTATGCATAGAGCCATCCATTTGGATGAATATCAAAAAACTTTAAATTTGTAATCCGATTGCGTGATAAAGCTTACGAGTTAGCCGCAATTAATTTCTGATATAGATCAGTGGTTTGCGGGGACGGTTTAGTGCTGAGTTCGGATTTTAGAACTTTGCAGCAGATTTCATATTGCTTCGAGAGCGCGGCTTTATTGCCCAGCGCGGAATATACTTCCATCATTTTGCGATGCAGCTCTTCGTTGCAGATGTCTTCTTTAAGCGCTTGCTGGCAGTAGCTTATTCCTTCTTCATATTCTTTATTTTCGATGCAGAGGCTGGTTAACTCATTTACGGCTTTCAAGTACATCTCTAAATATTTTTGCCGGTCAGCCATGACCCAAATCTCGTTGATTTCAGGCAGATAAGGACCGTTGTAAAAATTGGTGGCGTTAATCAATTCAGCTTTCTTTTTGGCTTTGTTCCTTTCTTCTTTCGCACGGGTGACCGCGGAGATGAAGCTCTGCACATCATACTCATAATCGATAGCGCGGTTGAATTGATAGATATTATCCTGGAATAGAACTGCTTCAGATCCAATGGCATGGCGCATGCGATAGATGGCATTCTTAAAGCGCAGTTTCAATTCTGAGGATGAGGAATCCGGCCAAAATATCAGGCCTACCTCTTCTTTAGTCAATCCTTCCGGATGGGCCAGGAACATAAAGAACAGGTCGCGCGAGGTTTGTGTTTTCCAATCTGAAATGGCCAGTGTCTGGTTGCCGATGCTGACTTCGGCTTTTCCAAAGGCTTTGATTTCGAACCTGGCTGGCGCGAAAGGAACAACAGAAGCTTCTTTGCGAATCTTGCGCCGGTTCTTCTGGGTGAGGGTTTGGTAATCATCCAAATAAGCGAACATGTCTGAGAAATAAACCTTGAATTCTTTGATACTGCTGAAGGAATTTAATTCCTGCTTGAGTTCATTCAAGATTGAAAGACTGGGAATATTGCGATCGGGGTCGCCGATATGGTTGAGAAAATATTTGATGATATTTTCAGCTTGTGGATAATCCCCGGTTTTGATCAGGCAAAGGAAGAGCAGGATTTCAGAGCGCACACCGTCTTCCACAAAGCCTTCATTCTTGAAATAAGAATTGGTGATCAGCAATTGTTCCTGTGCCTTCTCGTAATCCTTGTAAGTGAAGTCCAGCGCAGCCTGCTCCAGGCGATATTTGTTGATCTCGTAGGATGACCCGCTCTGCTTGGCTACCGATTGGGCAGAACGGATCTGCATTTCGGCTTTTTTAAATTGGCGCTCAATCAGGTTCATGCGAGCGCGGGCCATTTTTAAATAGAAGATCAGGTATTGATCCTCTACCAGTCGCGCTTTTTCCATGGATTGCTGGTATGCTTCCAATGCTTCCGTATTGGCATCCAGGTCCTTGTATAGGTCGCCAATGCTGGCCAGGGAATAGCCCTCCACGCGCCGGTCGCCGGCGGCGTGCGCGTAGCGCAATGCTTTTTCAAAATTGCGGAATGAGTTGGCAAAATCGCCGGATAAATGCTGCACCACCCCCAGGTTATTCAGGATTGCGGGCTGCCAGATGGAATCGCTGATTGACTGCCAATAGGTCAACGATTTCTCATATGCACTTTCGGCTGATGCATATTTCCCCATTTTTTCATAGATCACGCCCAATTCGACCTGGATACGGGCGACGTCTTCTTCCATGTTATTCTGCTGGCAGACCTGCATGGCCTTTTTATAATATTCCAGGGCATCGGATAATTTTCCGGTTTGCAGCAGGTTCACGCCTTTTGCACGCAGCGCTTCCGAGAGCAGATGCGACAAAGCCGGATTGGCGCGGGTGATGCCAAGTGCTTCATCGGCATCCTGCATGGCTTCTTCATAATTGCCCAACATGCGCAGCACGGCCGAGCGGCGGATAAGCGTGTCGGCCAGGCTCTCTTCTTCGTGTTCCTGACGCAGCAGCAGCATGGCTTTGTCCAGCAAATCTTTGCCTTCCTGAATGCCGCTCTGGCTGGTAGCTACGCTGGCCTTCATGGACAGGATGGTAGGGTTGTTCATGATGACGTCGTCCGGCAGGGCATCCAGCCATTCGGCCAATTTGTTGAGTTTGCCGCGTGCAATGAAGGTGGAACCGGCCTTTTCAATCAGCTTGGCGATCGCTTTGGAATTGGACAACTCGGAATAGATCTCGAAAACGCGTTCCCAGTCTTTTTTGTCCAGGAAATACTCAGCCAGCCTTTCCTTTATAGCGCAAGCGTCCTGCGGGCGTTCTTTTTGGATGGTGCTTTGCAGGAAATCACGGAAGAGGTGATGGTAGCGCACCCAGCTGTATTCATCGTCCACCGGCAGCACGAACAGGTTGTGCTGGATGACATGGTATAGCAGATCGCCCCAATTTTGCCGGGTGTGCAGTGCCTTTCCGATGACTTCTTTGCACATTTCCGCGTTGAATTCTTCTAATATGGATGAATTCAGCATGAATTCGCGGATATCTTTGGGCTGCTGGTCCAATACTTGTTGGGCCAGATATTCGTATAAGCCAATGCCGGAGGCGCGTGAAACCTTGATCTGGTCGCCCATGCCGCCCTTCAGCATCTGTGAGGTCAGTAGCAGACCGGTGATCCAACCCTCTGTGCGCGTGGCTAGCGCTAACGCTTCCTGGCTGTCGATGGGCTTGTTGAAAATCTTGTCAAACAGCTCTTCGATTTCTTCAGGCAGGAAAGCCAGTTCTTCAACGGATAGACCGCCGACCTGCGAGCGCGCCACCATTAAAGGCAGGTCCGGGAAGGTGAGCAGCTTGCGCGAGGTGATAACGATGTGGCAGTTATCGTCTGCCCGCTGAATGAAATTGCTCAGGAATTGATCAATTTCCGGGTTGGACTTCAACAGGTGGTAATCGTCCAATACGACGACGAAGTGTTCGGTGATGTGGTCGTAGATGTCGTTGGTGAGGATGGATATCAGAAAATCCTGGTTGATTTGGTCCACCGGCGAACTTTCCAAAACACGCAGCGAAGCATCGCCAAATTCAGGGAATTTCTGTTTGATGGAATGGATGAAATATGTCAGAAAACGTTCGAAATCTTGATCGAGCGGATCAAGGGAATACCAGCAAACCGGCCAATCGAATTGCGAGGCGAAATCAATTAATAAGGAAGTCTTGCCGTATCCGGCTGGAGCGGCCACAATGATCAGCCGGAAATCCAGCAAGTCGCTCATCATTTCCAAGAGGCGCGGGCGCGACAGAAGTTCTTTCCGCCGCTGTGGAGTGATTAACTTAGTCTGCGCTATCTGGAAATTCTCGATCATTATCTACTATTTTATCAGCAAGAATTATTTAAGGTATTGTATAAGTGTACACCTCGTAGAATTTATGTCCAAGTGTTGCATGGATGATTTATGATAGAATTTCCGAGATTTATGAAAACCTTACATGTGGTTGGGGCGAGACCTCAATTCGTCAAGGCAGCGATGGTCTCCAGGGCTTGGGGAAACCGCGGCCAGGAATATTTCTTACACACTGGGCAGCATTACAGCGAAAACATGTCCCAGTTGTTTTTTGTCGAACTGAACTTACCAAAACCGAGCATCAACTTAGGACTTGGCGGCGGAAGCCACGCCGAACAAACCAGCGGTATGCTGCTGGGTATTGACCGTTACCTGGAAGAAGTGCAGCCGGATTGGGTGATTGTATATGGTGATACCAATTCCACCCTGGCCGGCGCGCTGGCGGCAGCTAAAAGGGAAATTCCCATTGCGCATGTCGAAGCCGGGCTGCGTTCCTACAACCGTTCCATGCCAGAAGAGATCAACCGTGTGATCAGCGACCATTTATCCGACCTGTTATTCTGCCCCACAAACCAGGCCATGGATAATCTAAAAAAGGAAGGTATCCTTGAGGGCGCGCATCAGGTGGGCGACGTGATGGCGGATGCGCTGTTCATGTTCACCGAGATTGCCAAAGAGAAATCTTCCATTTTAAATACGTTAGATCTGAAAACCGGCCAATACGCGCTGGTGACCGTGCACCGCAGCGGCAACGTGGATGACCGCGAAAAATTGAGCCAGATCATGTCCGGCCTGGCGCAGATCGATATGGAATTGGTCTTTCCCATGCATCCGCGTACGCAGAAGATGATGGCGGAGTTTGGTTTGGAAGGTCCGGCTAACCTGCGTGTGATTGAACCGGTGGGTTACCTGGACATGCTGATGTTGGAAGCCAACGCCGACTGCATCCTGACCGATTCCGGCGGCATTCAGAAAGAAGCTTATCTGCTGGGTGTGCGCTGCATCACCCTGCGTGAAGAAACCGAATGGGTGGAAACTGTGACAGCCGGCTGGAACTGCCTGACCGGCGCCAATAGCAGCGCCATCAAGGCTCAATTTGATGACTTTCATCCCAATATTGACCGCCCTCAAATCTATGGCGATGGGCACGCTGCTGATAAAATCATCAATATCTTAATGCAGAACTGACCAGGAGGTGGTCAATGGCTCCTTATATTCATGCGACCGCGGATGTAGCTGATTCCGCGCAGATTGGCGAGGGAACCAAAGTCTGGCATCAGGGCCAGATACGCCCGGGTGTAAAGATCGGAGAGAATTGCATCCTGGGCAAAGGCGTTTTTGTGGATGAAGGCGTGCAGATTGGGGATAACGTCAAGATCCAGAATTACGTTTCGGTTTATCATGGTGTGACCATTGAAGATGGGGTTTTTGTGGGTCCGCATGCCTGCTTCACCAACGACATGCGCCCGCGCGCCATCAACGTGGACGGCACGCCCAAATCAGCGGATGATTGGGAATTATCCAAGACGCTGGTGAAGAGCGGCGCGGCCATTGGCGCAAATTCGACCATCCGCTGCGGTATTACTTTGGGCAATTGGGCCATGGTCGGCTCCGGCAGCGTGGTAACGCGCGATGTTCCGGATTACGGCCTGGTTTTTGGAAACCCGGCGCGATTACGCGGCTTTGTCTGCCCCTGCGGCGAGAAGCTGGAAAAACTGGAAACAAAGGCCGGTGTGGTTGTGGCGCAGTGTCCTAGATGCGCTCAGAAAATTGAAATCGATGAAAAGATATGGATGGAAGCAAAATGATATCAATCGCGAAACCTGTAATTGGTGAAGAAGAAAAGAAAGCAGTTTTGGAAGTTTTGGACTCCGGCATTCTGGCGCAAGGCCCGCGCGTTGCGGCCTTCGAGAAAGCCTTTGCCGAAGCATGCGGCGTGAAACACGCCATCGCCACCACGTCCGGCACCACCGCGCTTTATCTGGCATTTTTATCCAACGGTATCGGCGAAGGTGACGAAGTCATCACTTCGCCCTTTACTTTTATCGCATCGGCCAATTCGGTGTTGTACGTTGGCGCCAAACCGGTCTTTGTGGATATCGACCCGCGCACCTTCAATATCGACGCCAGCCAGATTGAGGCAGCTATCACTCCCAAAACCAAAGCCATCCTGCCCGTGCATTTGTACGGCCTTTGCGCGGACATGGACGCTATTATGGACATTGCCAGGAAGCATAACCTGCTGGTAATCGAAGATGCGGCCCAGGCCCATACTTCCAAGATCAACGGCAAATGCGCCGGTTCCTTTGGCACGGGCGCGTTCAGTTTATACCCGACCAAGAACATGACCAGCGCCGAGGGCGGCATGCTCACCACCGACGACGACACGGTAGCGGAAGAAGCGCGTGTGCTGCGCAACCACGGCATGCGCCGGCGCTACTATCATGACGAATTGGGTTACAACCTGCGCATGACGGATGTGCACGCGGCTATCGGCCTGGCCCAGTTGGGCAAGCTGGCCGGCTTCAACGCCAAGCGGCGCGAGAATGCGGCTTTTTACGATGCAAACCTGAAGGGTGTGACCACACCCTTTGTGCCGGATAATTGCGAACACATCTATCACCAGTACACCATCCGTGTGCCCAATGGCAAACGCGACGCACTGCGGGAATATTTAACGGAAAAAGAAATTGGCTCTGAGATCTATTACCCGCTGCCAATCAACCAGCAGGGTTTTTATGAAGAAATGTTCGGCAAACAAAGTTTCCCGGTGGCCGAAAAAGCAGCCGAGGAAGTGCTTTCCATCCCGGTGCATCCTTCCCTCAGTCAGGCCGATTTAGCGTTTGTGGCCGCCAAGATCAACGAATTCATGGCGTAGGCGATGATGCGCGTTGCAGTTATTGGCGTCGGGTCGATGGGTTTCAACCACTTGCGGGTTTACTCCGAGCTGGAGGGTGTGCAGCTGGTGGGTATTTCGGATGTCAGTGCCGAGCGCCTGGAATCGCTAAAAACGCGCTTTCCGGTGCCCACTTACACCGATTACCGTGAACTGATTGAAAAGGAAAAGCCGGAAGCGGTATCCATTACCGTGCCGACCTCCGAACATGAACAGGTGGCTTCTTTTGCCCTGCGTGCGGGCGTGAACGTGTTGGTGGAAAAACCGATCGCCGCGACCGTGGAAGAAGGCCAGCGCCTGATTGCGCTGGCGCAGGAAGTGGACCGCCAGTTGATGGTGGGCCACATCATCCGCTTCAACCCGGCCATGCAGGAACTGAAAGCCCGCCTGGACGCGGGTGAACTGGGTAAGATTTTCCAAATCTTTTGCCGGCGGGCAGGACCCTTCCCAGCGCGCATCCGCGATGTGGGCGTGGTGGTCGATTTGGCCCCGCACGACGTGGACATCATGCGCTTCCTGACCGGCATGGATCCCATCCGCGTGTTTGCCGAAACTGAGCAGCGCATTCACACTGACCACGAAGATATGCTTTTCGGCCTGCTGCGCTTCCCGCACGGCATCACCGCCGCGCTGGAGATCAACTGGCTGACGCCCACCAAACTGCGTGAGACGCTGGTGCTGGGCGAAAAAGGCATGTTCCGTGTGGATGACCTGCTGCAGGACCTGTATTTCTACGAGAATTCGCAGGCCACCGGTGAATTGTGGGCGGGTATTAAGAGCATCCGCGGTGTGAGCGAGGGCAAGATGATCCGTTATGCCATGAAACGCCAGGAACCGCTCAAGGCTGAAATTCAAGCCTTTCTGGACGCTGTCGAGAATGGCACTGCGGTGCCGGTGACCGGCGAAGACGGCCTGAAAGCGCTGCGCCTGTCGCTGGCGCTGGTGGAATCGGGCGTCAAGCATCAGGTAATCGAGGTTTAATATGCCTGTCAGTGAGCTGCAAAAAAGAATTGAAGACCACAGCGCCAAGCTGGCGGTGATTGGTCTGGGTTATGTGGGCCTGCCGGTGGCGGCGTTGTTCGCCCAGCGCGGCTTCAATGTGACCGGCGTGGACGTGAAAGCCGAGCGCGTGGAGCTGATCAACCAGGGCATTTCACCCATCGAAGGCGATGAACCCGGATTGGCCGAGCTGATCGCGGGCGTGGTGAACAGCGGAAAACTGCATGCCACCACCAATTATGATGAACTGAAAGATTGCGACGTGGTATTGCTGGACGTGGAAACGCCCGTCAACCACGCGCACATTCCTGAATATGAAGCGCTGCGGGCGGCTTTGAAGTCGCTCTCGGCGGTGTTGAAGAACGGCGCGCTGGTGGTGGTCGAATCCACCATCATGCCGGGCACCATGCAGAATGTGGTGCTGCCCATTTTGGAAGAGAGTAGCGGGCGCAAGGTTGGCCAGGGCTTTTACCTGGGCAATTGCCCCGAACGGGTCATGCCCGGCAAGCTGCTCAAGAACCTCAATAGTATGAGCCGCGTGGTGGGCGGCGATTCGCCCGAAACTGCGGCGGCCATGCGTGCGCTGTACGGCAATATCGTGCAGGCTGACTTGGACACCGCCAACTGGATCACAGCCGAGCTGGTCAAGACGGTAGAGAATACCTACCGTGATGTGCAGATTGCCTTCGCCAACGAGACCGCCATGATCTGCGAAGCGCTGGGGGCGGATGTGTGGCGCGTGCGCGAACTGGTGCGCAAGTCGCCCGGGCGCGAAATGCTGCTGCCCGGCGCGGGCGTGGGCGGGCACTGCATCCCCAAGGACCCCTGGCTGTTGGCCAGCAGCGTCAAAGGGCTGGACGTGCGCGTGCGCCTGATACCGGCGGCGCGCGACATCAATTCCTTCATGCCCAGCCACATGCTGGACCTGTTGAGGGGACGCATCAAGGACCTGAACGGCAAACGCGTGCTGGTGCTGGGTTACGCCTATCTGGAGGATTCCGATGATACGCGCGACGCCCCCAGCCAGTATTTCATCAAGGCGCTGGAAGCCGAAGGCGGACAGGCTGTGGTACATGACCCCTACGTGGCGGAATTTGCCGGCGACTTATACGAAATGGCCAAGGACTGCGACGCGGTTGTGCTGATCACGGCGCATTCGCAGTACCGCCAGTTGGATTTCGCGCGTTTGAAAGCGGTCCTGAAAACACCCATTTTGGTGGACGGACGCAACTTGTGGGATAAAATGGAAGTTTCCCAAGCCGGGTTGGATTTGATCCGCTTGGGTGATTTCAGTTTGTAAGGAAAGGCATGATCTGGATTTTATTACCAGCTTATAACGAAGAAACCGACCTGCCCAATTTATTGGTCAAGATCAAGGAAGTTTTAGGCGATCAGGAATACCGCCTGGTAGTGGTCAACGACGGCAGCACCGACAGCACCGGCAATATTTTGGAGCAGTCCAAGGATGACCTCAACCTGGTGGTGTTGGAACATCCCATTAACCGTGGGTTGGGCGAGACCGAACGCGACGGCTTTGAATACATTGCCTGGCACGCCAAGCGCGGTGATTACCTGGTGCGCGTAGAGGGCGACGACACGCACGAGCCCAAGTACCTGTTCAGCATGATCGAGAAGCTCAATGAAGGTTACGACGTGGTCAACACCTCGCGTTTCCAGCCGGGGGGCGGGCAGATGGGCGTGAACGGCTACCGTGCTTTTATCAGCCGCATGGCCAATGTGTTCATGCGCATGGTATTCGGCGTTAAGGGCGTGCGCGATTACTCCTGCGGCTTCCGCGCTTACCGCGTGGCCGTCATCCAGGACGCGCTGGCCATCTTCGGCAACAACCTCATCCAGATGCGTGGACTGGGCTTCACCTCCACGCTTGAGATCATTGTGAAACTGAAGATGATGGGCTGCCGCTTCGCGGAAGTGCCCTTTGTGCTGCGCTATGACCAGAAGAAGGGCGGCAGCAAGATGATCGGCAGCGTGACCATGCTGGGCTACTTCACCATGGGACTGCTGTATTGGTGGCCTTTCGGCGGCTGGCGCAGCCAGTACCGCGGCTTGCGCAAGCTGTACCGCCAGGACCCTGCGTCGGCAGTCGAGCAGTACCGCCTGGGGAGCCTGAAGAACCGCCGTACGGCTTCACGCATCAACCTGTAAAAGAGGAATCATGTGCGGAATTTGCGGCATCTACAACAACGATAAAGGACACAAGGTGGAAGAAAGCACGCTGCAGCGCATGGCGGACAGCATCGGCCACCGCGGGCCGGATGATCGCGGATTCTACACGGATGAAAACCTGGGCATTTCCAACCTGCGCCTGAGCATCATTGATTTGTCGCAAGCCGGGCACCAGCCCATGCGGGATGAAAGCGGCCGTTACTGGATTGTCTATAACGGCGAGATCTACAACTACGTGGAGCTGCGCCAGCAGCTGGCCGGCAAGGGCTGCCAATTCTTTTCCAATTCCGACACCGAAGTCATCTTGCGCCTGTTCATGCTGGAAGGGCCGGACGCGGTCAAGCGCTTGAATGGCATGTTTGCCTTTGCCATCTGGGACAGCCAGGAACGCAAGCTGTTTGCCGCGCGCGACCGCCTGGGCATCAAACCCTTCTATTATTACAAAGACGCTGAGCAGTTTGTGTTCGGCTCCGAGATCAAAGCCATCTTTGCCTCCGGGCAAGTGGGGCGCGAGGTTGACCCGCAGGGCATGGCCGATTACCTGACCTTCCAATTCTGTCTGGGTGACAAAACGCTCTTCCATAATATTCGCAAGCTGGACCCCGGATGCTGGATGGAATTGAGTGCCGGCGGTGAACTGAATATCCAAAAGTATTGGGATCTGGACTTCACAGTCGATACCGATCACACGGCCGAGTACTTTGAATACCAACTGACCCGTTTGCTTGAAGACGCGGTGCGCATCCAACTGCGCGCGGACGTGCCGGTGGGCACGCACCTGAGCGGCGGGCTGGATTCCTCCACCGTCACCTGCCTGGCAGCCTCACTGCTGGAAAATCCCATCCATACCTTCTCGGGCGGCTTCAAAGAAAGCCCGCGTTACGACGAGACAGCCTACGCGCGCATGGCGGCCGAAAAAGCCGGCAGCATTCACCACGAGATCTTCCCCACGGAGCAGGACTTTGTGGAGCTGATGCCCAAGCTGGTGTACGCCATGGACGAACCGGCGGCCGGGCCGGGCATCTTCCCGCAGTTGATGGTTTCGCAGTTGGCCAAGCAGAACGTCAAAGTGGTGCTGGGCGGCCAAGGCGGCGACGAGGTCTTCGGCGGGTACACGCGCTATCTGGTGGCTTACCTGGAGGAGTGCATCCGCGGCGGCATCCAGGGCACGCAGGAAGACGCCAAGTACGTGGTCAGTTTTGACACCATATTGCCCAACTTGCCCCAATTGAAGGGCTACGAGCCTATGCTGCGCTACTTCTGGAGCCAGGGGCTGTTCGATTCTCAAGCGGCGCGCTACTACCGCCTGGTGGATCGCGGCATGGAAATGAAGCAATTATTGAGCGGCGACCTGGCCGCGCCGGTGAATGGATATGATACCTTCCAGGCTTTCAGCGACATCTTCAACTCGGGCGGGTCAAAATCCTATATCAACAAGATGACGCGCTTTGACCTGCTGACGCTCTTACCGGCGCTGCTGCAGGTGGAAGACCGCACCAGCATGCTGGTTTCGCTGGAGTCGCGCGTGCCGCTGCTGGACCACCGCATCGTGGAATTGGCAGCCAGCATGCCGCCAGCCATCAAGTTCGAGGGTGGGCGCTCCAAGCACATTTTCCGCAAGGTGGTGAGCCAACTGCTGCCGCAGGGCATTGTGGAACGCACCGACAAGATGGGCTTCCCCGTGCCGCTGTCCGAGTGGTACCAGCGCGAACCGGTGCGCGGCTTTGTGCGCGATACGCTGCTGAGCGAACGCGCGCGCCAGCGCGGCTGGTTCAACCTCGACCAGGTGGCGCCGCTGCTGGATTCCGAACGGGCTTTCGGCCGCAGCGTGTGGGGCCTGCTGTGCCTGGAACTGTGGGCGCAGGCTTACCTGGACAACTAATCTACTACTTATCCCCTGAATACAACTGATCGGTTTTAGCGGCCATGATGAAGTCGTTCTCATGCAGGCCGTGGATCTTGTGCGTCCACCAGGTGACCGTGACGCGTCCCCATTCGGTCAGCAGGGCGGGGTGATGCCCGGCTGCTTCGGCAGCCTGACCGACGGCCTGGGTGAAGGCCAGCGCGGCGGGGTAATCTTTGAATTTGAAGGTGCGCTGGAGTCTCAGCACGCCCTGCTCTTCAATCAGATGCCAATCTGGCACCTGATGGGAGAATTCCTTGATCTCTTCGTCCGTCAGGGGCAGATCGCCCGCCTGGCAGACACTGCATTTCAGTTCAGCTAACATGGCCATAACACCTCCGTGTGGTTATTCTTATTATGAGCGGTGATTTCGGATAGAAAGTATCAGAATTAGATAAGAAAAGGGGGCAATGCAAGCGCGTTGCTTGACATGCCTATGGGCGCATGGTAATATTGTCATTCGTCGTTGCGGGGTAGAGCAGTGGTAGCTCGTCAGGCTCATAACCTGAAGGTCGTTGGTTCGAATCCAACCCCCGCTACTAAATAAAGAGGAAACCACCTGAGAAGGTGGTTTTTTTGTTTGTTGACAAAGCCTGACAAAAGTTGACATTTATAAAAAATTGCGGATTTGTTCCTGACAAAAGTTGACAGTTTGAGGAAACGAATAAGGATTCGTTTCTAAGGAACGAATTGTGGAAATTATTATGTATATAATAAAAATTGGAAATAAATTGCTGTTTATTTTAGGAGGGATAATGTTTGATGTCGCATCACTCTCAAATTTATTACTTTACACAACCACAAGAATAGTTGCAAAACTGCCAGATGATTCTGAATCAATAGGGACAGGTTTTTTCTTTAATTACAAAATTAATGAAAATCTATTTCTTCCCGTGATAATTACAAATAAGCATGTAATCAACAATGCAGTTGAAGGAGAATTTTTCTTCCATGAAGCTTTGTTTGAGGATAACAAAAAAAAACCTAGTAAAAACTCTTTTTCTTTCAAGATAAAAGGATTTAAAAACTACTGGATAGAGTTTGTTAATGATATCGATTTGTGTGCACTACCGTTAGAAATATTAATCAAGCAAGCAAAATTACAGAACAAGGAAATATTTTATGCACCATTTGCTGAAAATCTAGTGCCATCTAATAATACACTAGAAGAATTATCGGCGATTGAGGATGTGAAAATGGTGGGCTATCCTATTGGCTTATGGGATGACACAAATAATTTCCCGATTTTAAGAAGTGGGATAACAGCGACACATCCTGCAATAGATTTCCAAGGAAAACCAACAGGTGTTATTGACATGGCGGCTTTTCCGGGGTCGTCTGGCTCACCAATCCTCATATTAAATCAAGGTAGTTATACAAAAGGTACAAATGTCGTTATCGGTAGTAGAGCATACCTTATTGGTATTCTATTTGCTGGACCACAATTATCAATCCACGGGGATATTCAAATAAGGGATATACCTACATCACAAATCCCATTTTCTGAAATGAATATACCTGTTCATCTAGGTTATTACGTGAAGGCAGGAGTTCTATTAGAAAATAAGCAGCATATATTTGATGTATTGAATATTGTAAAAAGATAAAAAATTTTCTATTAGTAATAAATAAACCGAGTATCCATGATAAGGTTATTATGAAATTAACGAAGTTTTCTATTACCAATTATCGAAGTATTACTAAAGCCTATAAAATCACAATCTCTGATTTTACAGTATTGGTTGGCAAGAATAATGAGGGAAAATCCAACATATTGCGAGCATTGAATGTGGCTATGAAAATGCTTGAGAAATATGCTCAAAAATATAAATATAATAGTCGTTATATGCCACGGGATTATTATCTAAGACATGAAGATTTATATTTTTGGGAGAGGGATTTTCCTATTGAATTGCAGAGTCGTACACAAAGTACAAACTCAATATTTCATCTTGAATTTGAGCTTACATCAGAAGAAAACGAAGAATTTAATGGAGAAATTGGTTCTGATTTAAATGGTTTATTACCAATAATAATAAAATGTGGGGAGAATGATTATAGTGTGGGAATTTTAAAACCTGGAAAAGGATCAAGGGTTTTTAATAAGAAATCAATAGAAATATCGCAGTTCATTATTGAAAGAATCTATTTTAATTATATCCCGGCTGTTAGAACAGATCGTGAAGCTATTGACATTATTCGTGGTATGGTATCCGATGAATTGAAGATACTTGAAACAGAACCTGAATATATTCAAGCTTTGGCGAAGATAACAGAATTACAGCAACCAATTATGTCAAATCTAGCGGTTCGTATAAAAGAACCCTTGATAAAGTTCTTGCCTGGAATTAAAGATGTGACAATAGGAATTTCTGAAGATTTACGGATGTCATCTTTGCGAAGAGATGTCGAGGTAGTAATAGATGATGGATCACGAACGGGTATTGAATATAAAGGAGATGGAATAAAGAGTTTAGTGACTCTTGCTCTTCTAAAGGAAAAATATGGCTCGAATAGTTCTTCAATTATTGCTATCGAAGAACCTGAATCCCATTTGCATCCATCGGCTATGCACGAGTTAAAGAGAATTCTGAACGATATATCATATTCTAGCCAAGTATTGATTTCCACTCATAATCCACTATTTATTGATAGGGAAAATATTTCTTCAAACATAATTATTAACCAACATACGGCTAAACCAGCAAAAAAAATTAAGGATATTCGTGAGTTGTTAGGAATTCAAGCGTCAGACAACTTAATAAATGCTGACTTCGTTCTTGTTGTTGAAGGGGTTAGTGACAAAAGGATTTTGCGCTCATTACTTCCTCTACAAAGTAGTATTCTTTCAAAAGTTCTTACAAATAATTACATGATGATTGATGAGATTGGTGGGGCCAACAAACTGTCATATAAATTATCCTTGTTGTCTGATATGTTATGTCGTTTTCATGTGTTTTTGGATGATGATGATAGTGGTAGAAAATCATTTGAAGAGGCAAAAGCAAGAGGGTATTTAGATGAAAAAATATGTACTTTTACAATTTGTTTGGGAATGAATGATGCAGAACTCGAAGATTTAATTAATCCCGAAGTTTATCTTGATTCATTAAAAGTTGAATTTGCAGTTGATTTAAAAATAAATAAAAACGTTTCAGGAAAGAAATGGTCGGAGAGAGCAAAAAATTCTTTTCTTTGTCATGGTAAAAAATGGGACAAAGAAATTGAAGAAAGAGTAAAAACAAAAGTTGCGGATTGTGTGTGTGAAAACCCAGAGAATGCGTTAAACCCAAATCGGGCAGAGATTATTACAGCATTAGTTGCTACCTTAGAAAAAAGGCTTTAGGAAATTTAAAAAATATATTATACAAACGGCTCTTAATTTCAGAGAACAACATTTTGTTATTATTAAGCTTTCCGTTTATTGCCGAAAGCATCTCGATTTTACAAATCTTCAACTTGACCAAGCCAATTTCTACCAAAGCCTGCCACTGTGCGTAATTGGTACTGTCTTCTCGATCGGGGTGCGCTATAGCTCGACCGAGGCAACGGTGCGGCACTTTTGCGATTACTTCAACCTGACCCTGTCGCGCGGGACGGTTTTCCCTCTCCCCGTGGGAGAGGGTCAAGGGTGAGGGGAACTTGGTTAGAATAACGCAACCCTAATTTTTTGTGGAATAAACAATATGACCTCAAAATCATCCATTGAACTCGCGCGGAATTTCCGTAAACAACCCACCAGAGCTGAACAAACATTATGGCGTGTATTACGCAATCGCCAGTTGGATGGCCATAAATTCTATCGGCAAAAGCCGATTGGCCTGTACGTGGTTGATTTTTGCTGTTGGAGCCGGAGACTGATCATCGAGGTGGATGGGGGCGTGCATGTTGGCAGGGAAGTTCAAGATCAGGAAAGAGAAAAAGCGCTTGAGAAACTTGGTTACCGGGTAATCCGTTTTACGAATGATCAGGTTGAGAAGGATATGAATCAGGTGGTTGAGGCAGTCAGGGCAGCGTTGGGTATTGACCCTCACCCCTGGCCCTCCCCCTGAATTGGCTAAGTTTTTTTATATCTGACATTCCTTCAGGGGGAGGGAGTGGAATGTTGCGTATCTGCGTTCATCGCTCTGGCAAAGGGCTCCTTGACACTACCACGCATGCCACAATACCCCTCACCGCCCCAGCTTGACCCTCACCCCTGGCCCTCCCCCTGAAATGACTA
>DHVJ01000040.1 GCA_002412595.1 Anaerolineaceae bacterium UBA5211 | reverse complement strand
TTTGTTGAAATGGGATACCAACGCTTGGGGGGAGATCCCGGCCGATTTCGGTAGAAAATAATTCGGGGTTGAAACTCATTTTATCTTGTTGATTAACGGTTAAAATATGCCTATCAAAATCGAAAGAAAAAGCCATGAACCTCAATAACTTCAAAAAAATCGCCAAAAAGATACTGGCTGTACCCTTCGTCAGGAAGTTCAACAACCGCTTCAATTCCTTTTTGTATAAATTCCTCTCGCTCAGCAAGATTTTTGCGCTGCCTTACCATTTCATCATCAGCCATTTTTTTGACCGCGAGATTTTCGCTTTCACGCGCGCCGTTGCCAAATACAACAACAACGTCTATACCGTGCGCCCCAGCAACGTCATCATCCGGCGCAATATCCACCGCCTGGAAAAAGGCATGATCATGGAAAACCGCCGGGCTGTTTTCGCGTTGGACTACATTGAAGAAACAGTAGAAAAATACGCCGAGGTGCTGGAAAAATCCAACGGGGTTACGCTGGAAGCCGGCGAGATGCAATGGGCATATGACGTGTTAAGCGAATATTTCCTTATCACCGACAGCAGCCAGCCACTGATTGAGCGCATGAAAGCCAAGTTCGAAATGCTGCCCAAGCCGACCTTGCAGGATCCTGCCGATAAATTCATTCCTTACCCGAGCAGCCAGCGCAACCAGTATAAGATTCCCAGCTATGAGGAATTCCTCAGCTTAAGCAAGCGGCGCCGCTCGGTGCGATGGTTCCAGGATAAAAAAGTGCCGCGTGAGGACGTGGATAAGGCCATGTTAGCTGCCGCGCTGGCGCCCAGCGCCTGCAACCGCCAACCCTTCCAGTACCGCATCTTTGATGATCCGCAGTTGGCTAAAGAAATCGCCGGCATCCCCTTTGGCACCGGCGGTTATTCGGACAATGTGCCCATGTCCATTGTGGTGGTGGGCGATTTGAGCAATTATTTCTCTTCGCGTGACCGCCATACCATGTACATCGACGCCTCGCTGTCCGTGATGGCCTTCCTGTACGCACTGGAAACCATGGGCTTGAGTTCAGTGGTGATCAACTGGCCGGATTTCGGTTTGCTGGAAAAGAAGATGAAAAAGAAGCTCAACCTGAAAACCTACGAGCGCCCCATTATGCTGTTGGCAGTTGGTTATGCGAAGGAAGAAGGCTTGATCCCCTGCTCCAAGAAGAAACCGCTGGATGAGCTGCGCTCGTATAACAACCTGGGAGAAACCGCTTGATTTAAACCACAGATCGATACAGCTAATTCTTATCGATTACAACAAAGAACGCTCCTCGAACTTGGGGAGCGTTTTGATTTTCAGAGCATGTTGTTATGCTGAGTTTGGTTTACCAGGCCGTCCAGCCGCCATCCACCACCAGATTGGCGCCGGTCATATAGGAGGAAGCATCCGAAGCCAGGAAGAGCAGCGCCGCGTTCATTTCCTCTTTATCGGCCATGCGGCCCAACATGGTGCGCTGGCTGTATGCTTGCTCAAAATTCTGGTCATGGTCATTGAACACGCCACCAGGTGAGAGTGCATTAACACGAATGTTCTGCCCAGCATAATAAGCCGCCAGATAGCGCGTCAGGCCCAACAAGCCGGCCTTAGTTGCGGAATAATAGGGCGGCTTATATCGGCGCGGACCTTCCGGGCGCTCATACAGGCGCTGGTCCGGGCCGCCTAAGCCATAGATCGAACCGATCAGCACCATCACGCCCCGCCCGCCGGTTAGCATGTAGGGCGCAGCGGCCTGCGCACTCAGGAAAGCGCCGGTCAAATTGACATCCAGCGCCTGCTGCCAGGCGCTCAGGGGATAGTCTTCGAAACTGTCCTGGTTCTTCTGTCCCAGGTGCGGGTCGAACTTAGGGTCCAAGGCTGCGCTGCACACCAGCACGTCCAATCCCCCGAAGGCATCTTTCGTTTGTGCGACGGCGGCACGCACCGAATCCGCACGCGTCACGTCCATTTCCAGCGCCAGGACCTGCCCGCCTTCTGCTTGTATATCCTCTGCTACGCGTTGGGCCGCCGGCAGGTCCAGGTCAGCTACTGCCACCGCCGCGCCGGCTTGCGCCAGCGTACGGCTGAAGCCGCTACCCAGCAGCCCGGCCCCGCCGGTCACCAGCGCGGCGCGTCCTTCCAATTTAAAACGGTCCAGTACGTGGGTCATGCTCTCTCCATGAAAGTTCAGTTGAATGTATTGTATGGGAAATGAGAGTGAACTTTGTTAAGAATTGATTAGAACTTAGGGATTTTAACCACAGATAGACGCAGATAATTTATTTGATTTTGAATTCTTTATTATCTACGCCGTTCAATGTCCACAATCCAAGTTTTTCCCGTATCTATTTCGATAAACACAGATGGACACGAATAATAAAAGGACTTCCTCTCCCTGAGGGAGAGGATCAGAGGTGAGGGGAAGAATTTTCATCTAAAAATGAATAATTTTTTTCCTTTACCTTTTTATGTGGTCAAACAGGGCTTCCAATCCCAAGGTATAGGACCACCAGCCAAACCCGCAAATACTGCCAACGCACACCGGTGAGAGCAAGGAAGTATGTCGGAACTCCTCGCGGGCGTAAATGTTGGACATGTGCACTTCCACCACCGGGATGTCAATGGCGGAAACCGCGTCGCGCAGGGCCACGGAGGTATGCGTGTACCCGCCCGCGTTGAGCAGCACCCCATCCGCCCACTCGCGCGCTTCATGCAGCGCGTCAATCAGCACGCCTTCGTGATTGGATTGCTGGCAAGTCACTTCCGCGCCCAGTTCTTTACCCAGTTTCACAAGATGCCCGTTGATCTCATCCAGCGTAACCGAGCCGTACACGTCCGGCTCGCGCGTGCCGGTCAGATTGAGATTAGGTCCATGCAATACCAGAATTTTCATGCTTCTTCCTCCAAAGCCAGCGCCAGGTCATCCACTTCAACGCCCGGTTGGACTTCTCCGATTTTTACTGGCAGGGCAAAACGCACCACCCCGCCCGCTTTCTTCTTATCCATGCGCATGGCGTTCACCAATTCCTGCTGGTTAAATCCAGCCGGAATATCCACCGGCAGACCCAGTCCAATCAGTGCATCCGTGATGTGTTGTACCAGGCCGGCTTGTGCCATTCCCAGTTTTTCAGCCAGCTTTGTTTCAGCTGCCATGCCAATGGCGACCGCTTCACCGTGTTGCAAACTATACGCACTAACCAGCTCAACCGCATGGCCGACAGTATGGCCGAAGTTCAGGGCAGCGCGGATACCATGCTCATAAGGATCCTGTTCAATCACCTGCACTTTGACGGCCACAGCGCGCCGAACCACTTCAGGCAAATTCTCCGCCAATCCAGCCTCCCCTTGTGCGCACAAGTTGAACAGGACGGGATCAGCAATCACCCCATGCTTGAGCACCTCAGCCATGCCGCCGCGTAGTTCGCGCTGCGGCAGTGTATCCAGCACCTGCGGATCAGCCAGCACCAGACGAGGCGGGAAGAATGCACCGGCCAAATTTTTGCCTTCCGGCAAATCAAAGCCGGTTTTGCCGCCAATACTGGCATCTGCCATGGACAGCAGCGTGGTCGGCAGGGCAGCCCAGCTACATCCGCGCATGAAGGTGGCAGCCGCAAAGCCGGTCAGATCGCTCACCACCCCGCCGCCCAATGACAGGAAAGTGCTCTTGCGATCCAATCCAGCTTGTAACGCTGCCCGCCACAGGCTCATAACGGTATCAACTGTTTTGTGTTCCTCACCAGACGCAATAACAGTCAATTCAACCGCATATCCTGCCAGCTTCAAAGAAGCCAGGACGTGTTCAGCATACAATGGCACTACGTGTTCATCGCTCACCAGCAGCACTGGCCCATTGCAGCCGCGCGCTGCCAGCATTTCCCCAACATGACCCAACCCACCCTCGCGCACCAGCACATCGTAGGGTGCGCCCATGGCACGTAAACGATGGCGCCCCAAGAGCATCTCTATTTGCGGCAAGACCTGCTGCAGTTCCTGGTTTGCGTCCACGTGCAGTGGGAAGGAAGCATAATGCGCTTCCCGTTCACGTAACAAGGAACGCAGCACGGATTCCAACTCACCCGCCAGTAGCGGGCGCTGGTTTTCATCTTGATTCAGGCGTTCAAGCAAGACGGCCGGATCCGCTTTCAGAAAGAGCACTTGTCCATGAGTTTGCGCCCAGGCGCGGTTCTCCGCGCGCAGCAGCGCGCCGCCGCCCAGAGCGATCACTTGCGCAGGCTGGTTGACGCTATCCAGCAATGCTTGGCTTTCTACCTGGCGAAAGACCTCTTCACCCTGTGTGTTCATGAAATCTGCGATAGGCATACCCACGCGCTTTTCAATTTCAGCGTCCAAATCCAGAAAAGACAATTCCAAATCTTGCGCCAATAATTTTCCCAAAGTGGATTTACCGCTTCCGGAAGGACCATACAGGAAAATATGCATACCTACTCCCACCACACGATTGGCTGGTTATTCATCAGTAGATCTTCCAACCGAGCTTTCTTCAAAGCGGCGAAACGCGGCTGCATTTCCGCCAGCGAATCCCCGCCCAATTTCTCGATCAACGCATCCGCCAAAGCCAGGGCCAGCATGGCCTCCAACACCGGCACTGCGCGCGGCACTGGGCAGTAATCCGAGCGTTCATAGCGGGTCGGGGCAGGTTTGCCGTCGGCCAGGTTGACGGTCTTGTGCGGACTGATGGTGGTGGCAATGGGTTTCATAGCTGCGCGCAGTAGCAGGGGCTGCCCGTTTGAAATGCCGCCCTCGATGCCGCCGGCATGGTTGCTAGCGCGCTGCAGCGATTTCCCGTTCAGGTCAATGTCATCGTGCGCGCGCGTGCCCGGCAGGCGGCTGAGCGCAAAACCATCGCCCACTTCTACGCCCTTGATAGCCTGCACCGACATAAGCGCATGCGCCAGGCGCGCTTCCAGGCGGCGGTCCCACTGCACAAAGCTGCCCAACCCGGCCGGCAGGTTCAGTGCGAACACTTCAATGACACCGCCCAGGGAATCACCGCTTTCAATCGCTCTTTCGATCTCGGCGCGGATAGCCTGAGCCGCCTGCGGTTCAGGACAACGCTGATCGTCAGCTTCAGCAGCTTCATAGCGCGCCCATAAATCTTCTTCCTTTGAATCAGCTTCCACACTGCCAATAGCGCGCACATAACCGCCCACACGAATGCCGAACTGGGCCAGGAAGTGCTTGCAGACCGCGCCAGCCGCTACGCGCATGGTGGTTTCGCGTGCTGAGGAACGTTCCAGCGCCGGACGCAGGTCACTATAGCCGTATTTCAGCGCGCCGGTCCAATCGGCGTGCCCGGGGCGCGGCGCGCTCATGGGGTCCACTGCTTTGCCCTGCCAGTTTTTGTGATCAGCATTCTCCGCCAGCAGCGCCAGCGGCCCGCCGGTGGTCTGGCCGCCCATGACACCGCCCAGGATGAGCACTTTATCCTTCTCAATTTTCATGCGTCCGCCCGCGCCAAAGCCTTTTTGGCGGCGCGCCAGTTCGCGGTCAATCACAGCCGCTTCCAATGGCAACCCGGCTGGCATGCCGTCCAAAATAGCCGTCAGCGCAGGTCCGTGTGATTCGCCCGCAGTCAATAATCTCAAACTCATAAATCCTCCACGGCCGCCGCCCATACCGCGCGCGGCACCGAACCATTCGTCCAAATTTCAAAAGATAATGCCGCCTGCTCCAGCAGCATACCCAACCCGCCAGCCGCCGGCAGTCCGGCCGCATGTGCTTCATGCACCAGGCGAGTTTCGCGCGGGTTATAGACCAGATCATAGACCGCAGCCTGTTCCGGCAGCGCCAAGTCTTGCGGCCAGGGGGAGACATCCACCTGCGGGAACATGCCCAGCGGGGTGGTGTTTACCACCAGCGTTATATCAGCGCAAAACGTACGCAGCGTTTCTGGCTGCAAGGCTGCGACAGATACGGCCATCTTACTGCCAGCCATATCCGCAGCCAGCGCTTCGGCTTGCTGCGGGCGGCGGGCGGCAATCGTGACTTGCCAGCCGTCCGACAAAAGGGCATAAACCAGCGCGCGTGCGGCACCGCCCGCTCCCAGCACCAATGCATGCTTCCTATCGGCCAGCTTCCAGGGTTTGCGCGGAAATGCATGCTGCAAATCCGCCAAAAATCCGGGGGCATCTGTGTTTGCGCCCAGTAATTTCCCGTCCCGGCAAAAAATAGTATTGACCGCGCCAATGGCCTGTGCTTCGGGAGTCAATTCATCCAACATAGGGATGACAGTCTGCTTGTGCGGAATGGTCACATTCAAACCACTTATCTCTCCCTCACGCAGGCGCACCAGTAAAGATTTTAATTCGGGCAGTTCGTCTGGTGATATAGGGAAAAGGGTGTAGCTTCCTTTTAAATGGGCATAATCCAACGCAGCCTGGTGGATACTTGGGGATAAGCTGTGTTCCAGCGGGTACCCGGTCAAACCCAAACGCATCATCGCAGCAACTCTAACACCTGGAAGAATTCCGGGAAGGTTTTGGAAACGCAGCCCGGATTTTCGATTTGAACGCCCGGCACGCGCAGGCCCAGCAGCGCAAATGCCATAGCCATACGGTGATCATTATAGGTTTGAACAATAGCTGGTTGAATCGTTTCGGTTGGGTAAATCGTCAAGCCGTCTTCATGCTCATCCACCTGAACACCCAGGCGGCGCAGCTCGGTGACAGTGGCGGCAATGCGGTCGCACTCCTTATAACGCGCTGAGGCAATGCCGCAAATGTGCGTGGGTGCAGACGCGAAGGGCGCGATTACAGCCAATGTTTGGGCAGTATCCGGCATGGCACTCATGTCCACATCCACGCCCTGCAGGGTCTGTCCTGCAGGAGGCGCGCTGACCGTGATACCGCGTCCACCTTCCTGAATGCCGCAACCCATTTGTGCCAGTATTTCTAAAAAGCGAATGTCGCCCTGGGTAGAAGACCGTCCCAAGCCTTCCACGCACACACTGCCGCCGCACAGCGCCGGCGCAGCAAAAAAAGTAGCCGCCGCCGAAGCATCCGGCTCAATCCAGAAGGAATCGCGCGGGCTGTATTGGTTCGGTTTAATCAGGAAGCATTTATAATCGCCGCGTTCGATTTCAACACCAAATTCGGCCATCAAGTCCAGGGTCATATCCACATAAGGTTGGGAATTTAAATTTGTGGTGATTTCCAGTTCAACATTTTCACGAGCATAGGGTGCCACCATCAACAACGCGGATAAGAACTGCGAGGAAATATCCCCCGCGATAGCCGCCCGGCCGCCAGGCAAGCCGCCGGCATGGATATTGACCGGCGGGCAAAACATGCCCTGGTTCGGAGTCGCACTGACCTGCGCGCCCAACTGCCCCAACGCGGCTACCAGGTCGCCAATGGGACGCTCACGCATGCGTGCTTCGCCATCCAACACATAAT
>DHVJ01000024.1 GCA_002412595.1 Anaerolineaceae bacterium UBA5211 | reverse complement strand
CTTACTTTTGATTTTTTACCCGATTGATGGATGAAGGAGAGCTTTCCGCCACGCCCCAGCATCATGTTTTTTATATCGCAGCGCTGGATCTCGCGTAGGCGGTTTCCGGTCATTTTAAGGAAGCGTTGGTCGGTCAACGCCAGATCCCCTGCCAATGCAGATAAATTGATCCCCAGCATTGTTATGTAATACAGCAGGAACATCCCAGCCAAAACCGGGTATGCCCCGATTGCGATCGCGAAAAGCGACGCTAATTTCTCAGCGCTCGGCTGGGGTGTGGTAACGTAGAACCCGATCAGCAAAAACGCCAGGGTCAGGACATGCATCCCAATGATGGACAGGGACGGCTTGATGAACGCCCAGAAATAATCCCAGGTGCCTGGTTTATCCTTTTGCCAAAGAATATGCTCACCTGGTTTTATTACGGAGTGCAAATTAGCCATTTCCATACTCCTCTCCAACTCAACTGAATGGATTTTCGATCATCATGCCATGCATCTTGATCAATGGTTTCTCACAGCGCCCGCCTGTCCTGTGGAGCCGGTGTTGGGCGGTTATTCAAGATAAATTCCTAAATGGCCCGACGGCTAGAAATATACTTTTGGTACGCTTCGACAAAGGCTTTGGCTTCTGCAATTGGCAAACCTTTCAGAGCCTTCTGCGACTTTCGAATGATAGATACGCTGCCCGAATTTATGAAAATCTCTTCAATCTCATTCAAGGGAATTTCAGCGCGCTCCCACGACATCCGGTAAGCAATTAATATGACACGCCTATCTGTGAGAATGTTCTTCGCGGTGATGAGCCGGATGACAAAATTTATACACGCAAAGAAATACATTAATATCAGTAATATCACCAAAACAGTAACAAATTCATGGGGAAGTAGAACAATAAAAAAACGCGCAGTGAATCTTATCATCGGAGGTAATAACAAAAAAACGAGTGGATTTAGGATTGCCTCCCGGGCTGTAACACCTTTCGAGAAAAAGATTATCCGCTCCCCTGGCTCGAGAAAAGAAAACTTTTTATTCATGACATCCTCATGTTTTCAATTAGCCGAGATTAGTTTACAGCCCAACGGCAGGCGTTAGTGGCGGTGGGGGGCAATCTGTGAGAAAAAATCCGCTTCATTCCCTCCTATAAAATTATACAAGTCTCTTTGTTTAAATCAATCAAAAACCGCTTTCCTCAAGGAAGGCGGTTTCCTGATCGCTTTTTTTACTTCATTACCGGTCTGAACTTATCCCCGTACATACGACTCGGTCCGCACCACAGATGTGAAAGTGTTGATCTACCGGTTTGCGTTACCTGCGTGTGGGCGGGCGTGGACAATGTTTGGGAGCAGAAAAAAACCGAAGCCAAATAAATGCCTGTAAATCGCGCAGACTCCCACACGTCAGGTGCACGCTGTGTTGGGCGGCATAACTTAATCGGATATGATTACCCATATAAATTGGGAAAAGAGAACTATCCCAAAGAGTGCCAATGGAATTGATGAATAAAAACCTGCTCCTAAACCACGTGCATTTTTGTTTTCTCGCAAGTACCCAATGGTGTGTACGATACCTTGAAATACGCCAATGATAGCAGAAGTAAATAAACCAAGATAGTAACCAAGGGGGAGGCCAATAACTAAAAAGGCGAGGGTGAGTAGATTGACCGTTGAGATCATGCTGGCCCCAAACAAGTATTTTTTCTTGGTCATCCTTATATGACCAATATTTACTTCCATGATGTCACAGGAAATTTCTTCGAAGGTATGCAAGATAACCAACCACATGAAGATGATATAGGACAGAATGAGAATAGTATCAGGGGGCATGTATTTTTCCTTCGTTATCCTTTGATATCGGACTGAACTGGTTCATTCTCTTCGCTTGCCGCCCAACTATTTATTATACGGACTCTTGATACGCTCCAATTATGGCATAGAAATCAAAAACTGCTTTCCTCAAGGAAGGCGGTTTCCTGATCACTTTTCTTTTACTTCATTACCGGTCTGAACTTATCCCCGTACATACGACTCGGTCCGCGCAGAATGGCTGCGAATAGCATTCTAACGGTTTGGCTTACTTGCCGCCGATTATAGCGAGGTGAAAAAGTGCTAGGAACGCCTTTTTTAGCGGATGCCACACGGCCAGCCCCGATGTCCTTGTGATGTCCGGTGCACACGGTGAGGAGCAGGTTTTGCAATATAGTTATGACTTAATGTTTTGGTTACATGTTCCGATGAAACAGTTTCCATTTATTTTTTCTTTTGATACCAAATTCGAGTTTATATTTTCCATTCGTCTACAGATAGATATGAAAATGGATCATATTCAGGATTACCTCTGTTTATTAGTTCGATTCTAGCTAGCTCTCGCATAGACTCGAAATTTAAGACCCTTAACTTCCAGCCGTAATCTGTCAATATCCCTCGAACTTCAATATTCCTTTTATTTGCTACTTTATGTAAGAGATTGTTTGAGACAGGTGAAACAATGCCGCATAGTTTTCTGACAACACTTTCGGCTTCATCTAATGGATATGTCCACTCATAATTCTGTAAAGATTCAACAGCGTTATAACCCGCTACTTTAAGGATAAGTTCGGTGTAATTATCAAACAGCTTAGCATAGGTGGCAAAATAGTTCGATAAAGTTACTTGTATGGGATGTTCAAAATTATAATTGGGGACGTAAGTTGTCTTAGAGTTAATGTCATCATAAAAACTGTGTTTTACCACTCCTTTTGAGAACTCAACTGGGTGCTCAAACAAGTAATCCAATACTACATTCGCAGAAGATTTGTCGCCTATCCTAGCTAGTGTTTCGATAATCACAAATCTATCATCTTTTTGTTCACTTGCTGCTTTAATAAGAATAGGAACAACAGCCTTTCCGAGTTTTTCAAGTTCTTCCCATTTATTAAGCTGTAATAATAAGCGAACCTTGGTTTCTTTTTTAGTAGGCACAAATCCAATTTCGTTTAGAATTTCAGCCACATACTTGGATACTTTGGGTTTTTTAAGTAAGTCAGTGAGAACATCAAAAGCTCCGATATTTCCTATAGCTTTGAGAGCAGCTGGTCTAACACGGGAATCCTCTTTTATCGCCACATTGATAAGAACGTCCACTGCTTCCTTAGAACCTATTTCGCCTAAGGCTATCGCCGCAGCCTCCCGGACTAAATACATGTCTGTGGTTTCGCCCATCTGGAGAATGGAAAGTAAAGGAGCTAAGGCACCAACATCACCTATTTGTCCTAATGCTTCAGCAGCATGCATTCGAACATTAAAATCTTTGTCGTTTAAGAGAACAAAAATTAACGGTTTCAAAGCTTGAGAACTACCAATTTTTCCAAGCGTTGTGGCTGCATCCATGCGAGTGTATTCTGAGTAATGTGTTAACATTGTCTCTACAAGGGGAACGATAGCCAAGCTTCCGATATCTAGACACTTTTCCCAATCTTCACTAGAAACCCAGTAGTAAGCCCCGCTTTCATTTTTATCAGGATGCCATCCGAGTCTCTTTAGTGCAAAAGCTGCATTATTGCGTACAGAAGGGCATGGGTCTCTGAGTGCAGCAATGAGTGGTTCTATAGCTCTTATATCCCCGATTTCCCCCAAAGAATTAGCAGAAGACTCGCGCACATAGTCATCATTATTATTAAGTGCCTTGAGTAGACCATTGACGTTTCTCTGAGACAATAATTTTTTAACATCTGGTTTTCCAAAAAGTGACATTATTGTTCTCCTGGTTTTGAGGTGGTGTAAAGCAAACGGCTGGTTTTCGCTACGGTCATGAGAATTGCAAAAAACGAAGAGAGAAAGCTAGTAGGGTGCATTCAAAAGCGAATGCACCAATTTCATTTTGACCCTCTGAGGAAATCAACCCAGTCAGTTAGGTTCACTTATTTCCCCATCTTCTTAATTATAACCATTTCCCTTTTCAAAGCAAACTAAAAGATCGCCCTCCAGTGATGGAGGGCGCTTCGACTAATCACATAGGAATCTACCCCTTCATCACCGGTCGGAACTTACGACCGCAGGGAGTGCAGAGCAACCCATAAACCAGCATACCACGCTCGTCGCCGTCCTGGGGGATCTTGCGCGTCACCATCTCCACCGGCTGTTCGCCGAGGTCGGTGAGCTGCGTGGTGACCATGGGACCTTCGTCAAGCGCCACCACCGCCACGGTGTAGGGGATGTTCTCCTCGTAGTCGGCGGGAGCTTGCGCCAAAGGAGTGGAATTCCCACCGTCCGCTGCACGCTTTGTTGGTTGCATTGCTTGCACTATCAGACAGGGGGCGGAGTTCCTTTCTTGAGCGCGTTGATCGCGCCAATGCCTTGCCACATTGACAATAGAAAATATAGGCGGAGCATGATGGCCATAGTCAAAATGCCGATAAAAAGTGCATTGACCTGAAGAAATTCACCAGCCTGCCGTCTGAGGGACCAATGGACGTCAAAATTGAAGACTGTAGCAACCATCGACACAAGACTCAGAAGAAATGGCAAAAGATTGAAAAGCGCCAGCGCACAATCCAGACCATAGATGATCAAAGCGGCTGTCAACGCGATGCGAGAACGGCGCTGTGTGAAAAATCCCAACACTAGGAATATAAACCCAATGGCAACGGAGATAATGCCAAATCCCAGAGTTTGCAGGAATTCGACTTGAAAAATCAAGGCAATGAACCCCAACACGATGTTCAATCCAGCGATGAAGTAAATAACGCTGAAGGACAGACCAAGCCTTGTAATGGGGTCAGAAACAGAACCCGGCACGGGTTTATCGTTCTGCAGAACTCGAAGTTCGGATTTGACAAGTTGTACTTTTAGGGATGTCTCGTCTGGCAATTGAAAAATCTTCCCGGTCATAAGTTCTTTTTTATTGGGAATTTCGCCTATCAAATTGCCTTTGAGCCGAACTTTTGTGTTTTTAAAACGACCTTTCCATGAAACTTCCAGTGATTTATCTCCACCGCGTTCCAGCGCATATTTCACTTTTCCCATTTCTTCCTCCATCAATCAGTGATAGTGATAATCCTAAGGCTTAGAGCGAGAGTGCACCAAACGAAGTATTATGCGGCATTCTGATACGCTGCAATTATGGCATAGAAAATAAAAACCACCTTCCTAACGGAAAGCGGTTTCCTGTTCACTGATTACTGATCTTCTACTTCATTACCGGTCTAAACTTATACCCATACACCAGCATGCCGCGCTCGTCGCCGTCCTGGCGGATCTTGCGCGTCACCATCTCCACCGGCATGCCGATCTCCACCAGCTGTTCGCCGAGGTCGGTGAGCTGCGCGGTGACCATGGGGCCTTCATCCAGCGCTACCACCGCCACGGTGTAGGGGATGTTCTCCTCGTAGCCGGCGGGCGCGTCGCGCATGATGGTGTATGAATAAATTTTACCCTTGCCGCTGAACGCGTACTGGGTTTTGGCCTCGCCGCCGCAGTGCGGGCACACGTCGCGCGGCGGGAAAATCTTGGCATCGCAGTGGGGGCAAACCTCGCCGACCAGTGCGTATCTTTGTTGTTTCAATCTCCAATGGCGTGGAACTTCCATTTTCTTCTCCGTTTCACTTTTTCTGTTACTTGCAAGGGTAAGTTTAGACGGAGCAGTCTATCAAAACCTATCAGGTTGCCGCTTTTCGTTTTTGTCAGGTGCTCAGGCAGTTTTCGCTTTTTTGAACAATGCGATCGTCAGCAAAATGCCCAGCACACCAAGCAACGCAACAGCCACATCAAAGGCGATCAGCGCACCGATAACAATGCCGAAGATCACCGGCACCTCTGTGGTCTGCACCCGACCGGATGCGAGCCCGGTGGCAGCGGCCAGTCCGGTGCAGGCAGCGATCAACACCACCGTGGCCGCGAGCGTCCACACCACGCATTTGACGTACTTCTTTGCCAAAATGGCCGCAACCAGCAGGCTGGCAGCCCCGGCGATCACCACGATGCCCAGTTCGGCGGGTAGCATATAATCGACCATGAACCATCCGCGCCGGATCGAGCCCACAATACCAGTCACCAGCATGGCCAGGATGGGAAATAACAACAAGACAGTCCCCGCGATGGCAAGGATTTTGGAGAGCAACAGTTTCTTACCCATATCAAACCTCCTTTGAATACAATTCAATAGTAACCCATTTAGGCCAAATTGGCGCAGGNNAAATCTAATTGGAAGAACTGACTTGCGAAAGCGGCAACTGGATGGAAATAACCGTCCGATTTTCCATGTCGTTTTCGATCGAGAATTTCCCCCCGAAAAGACGTGCCCGTTCATACATCCCGGCCAAGCCCAGGTGACCGGCGCGGACGTATTCCTGGATTTTCTGGTTGGCGAATTCGCCGCCATTGTTGCTGATCCTGGCCAGCACCTCATTCTCGCTGAACTCCAGCAAAACTTGAACCAGGGTGGCATCCGGTGCGTGTTTGCGGATGTTCGTCAGCGCTTCTTGTACCACGCGGTAAACCGCCAGCTCCATATCAGCAGCCAGGCGCTGCTGGGTGCCGCTGACAAGGTACTCGCAGGTCAACCCGGGCTTGTATTGGTTCATCTCCTTGCACAGGGCGTCGATGGCGATAACCAGCCCGAAGTCTTCAAGCACTGGCGGGCGTAAAGCGATGCTGATCCTGCGCACATCATCCAGCGTCTGAGTGAGCAGTCCGTGGATCTCCTCCAGGCGCTTGCCGGCTTGCTGCGGGTCGGTTTTGATCTCGTCGCGGCAAAGTTCCACCCGCTGGCTCAACCCCACCAGGTCCTGCAAGGTGCCATCATGCAGCTCGTGCGACAGGCGTTGCCGTTCTTCTTCCTGGCTCAGCATGGCTTTATGGGCGTATTCCCGCAAGGTGGATTGTTGTTCTGCAAGGCGGATAACCATTTTATTGAAGGCATCGATCAGGGCGCGGATCTCTTGCGGTCCGGAAGCGCGCATGGGGTGGAAGATGCTGCCCGGCACCGCCCCGGAAGCGTTCTCCGCCATCACCTGGATGGGACGGATGATGCGGCCAATCGAGAGAGACAGGGTGGCCAGCGAGAGAATGATCCCCAGGATCGTCAATGCAGCCAGAAGCAGTTGATAACTGCTCGCGGGCGCGATGACCGCGGCCCATGGTTCAACTAGTATGACCGTACAACCATTGTCGCCGACCGCTGCCGTAGAGACCATCACCTCACTGGCGGTATTGGAGGATACCAGCAGCCCACCGGTGGAGTCGAAGTTTTGACTGATCCCTTCAAGATCGGCAGCAGAGAGGAGAGGCATGGCTGCTCCCGCATCTGTGCCGGCAATTTCAACACCATACTCATCGATCAGGTAAACACTTGCGCTGCTGGCAGCTCCGGCAGAAAGGGCTGCTGCCTGCAGGTCTGCCGCACCCGGCAGCGAATTATCAGTAACATTGGGGGTGATGCGGTCAGCGATCAACTGCACCTGGGCGGCGTTGCGCTGCATCACCAGGTTGAGTGAAAGCCGGTAAACCAGTGTGGCGATGACCAGGGTCGTCAGCAGGCCAAACAAGACCAGGGGAAAGAGGGAGGCCCACAGTAATTGTGAGCGGATCGGCGCACTGGTCAGGTCGGTGCCTGCCTGGAGCTCGGCCTGGATGTGTTCTTCACTCATCTTTGCTTTCCAGGGTGATCCAACCGTATTGAATGGCGCACGCCACCGCCTCTGACCGGCTGTTGACCTGCAGCTTGCCAAAGATGTTGCGCAGATGCACCTGCAC
The DNA here is from genome assembly GCA_002412595.1 of Anaerolineaceae bacterium UBA5211. GTDB lineage: Bacteria > Chloroflexota > Anaerolineae > Anaerolineales > Anaerolineaceae > Pelolinea. Next base: position 795 of record DHVJ01000024.1, on the reverse strand, counting down.
GGTCTGCACGCTGATGCCCAGTTCCGCGGCAATACCCTTGTTGGCGCGGCCGTATGCCGCTGCACGCAGCACGTCCATTTCGCGGGAGGTCAAGCCTTCCGGCATGTTCTTCATTTGATACACCTGGCGGCTGCTGATGCGCTTGACCAGTTTCGCGCTGATATGGGGAGATAGGGCAGTCTCACCGGTGTGCACAGCATGGATGGCTGCGGCCAGTTCTTCGCCGCTGGATGTCTTCAGTAGATACCCGCTGGCGCCAGCCTCGAAAAGGGGATAGACGTAGCTGTCATCATCATAAGCAGATAGGATGAGCACCTTGATGCCGGGGAACTGGCTGGTGATGATGCGGGTGGCTTCGATGCCGTTCAGTTGCGGTAGGCGCACGTCCATCACCACCACGTCAGGATGCAACTCGCCCGCCATTTTCACAGCTTCGCGCCCATCGGCGGCTTCGCCCACCACCTGGATATCCTCTGACCGCGCCAGCAATTGGCGGGTGCCTTCGCGCACGATCTTGTGGTCATCGACCAGCAGCACAGTGATGCTCATAGGCTTATCTTAGCACAGGCACAGGTGAAAATGAAACACGCGCCTACCTGATTTCAGGTATCCCGGTTACTCATCCCTGTGCATGAAATCTTGCTGTGCGATTGCTAAAATCAAACAGTCATCAAAGTCTGAATAAGGAGAAATGTATGGAAACGATCGATCCTGCAGCTACTGCATTGGTTCTCATCAGTTCTGCGCTGGTATTCATCATGACACCTGGTCTTGCCTTTTTCTACGGTGGCCTGG
>DHVJ01000054.1 GCA_002412595.1 Anaerolineaceae bacterium UBA5211 | reverse complement strand
GGATGATGCCAACGTGTTTTACTTTTTTTTGGGCAGAATTTTTCTGTTCAGGTAACATGTGCACACTCCAAGCACCGACCTTTACTGAAACAGCCGGTGAAATGATGCTCCAATTTTACCTGTGAAATCTGCCCGCCGTTCAATCCGCCGGCAGCAGTTGGCTGAGCAGCGGCTCGCGTTCCCAAAGGACGCACAGCCCGTCCGACACCACGCGGCGGGTGCCGGCATCCATCGGTAACTCCGCCCAACTTTCATCCGTAAAACCGTACTCCACTTCCAGACCGCCGCGGTACCAGACGCGCAGGGACTGCACGCGACCGTAATCCTCAACCCGCTGCTTTTCGATTGCGCCAAAGCTTTCGGCCCAAGTAATTTCCTCCAGATAAGTCTGCGGGGCTCGGGCTAGGATGACCAAATCCACATCCGAATCAGGCCCGGCCGTACCGCGCGCCTGCGAACCCACCAAGCCAGCTGCCAGGATATTCTCCTCGGTCTGTGCCCAGGTTGTGAATTTATGCAAGAAAAGATTAACTGATGGGGATTTCATATCAGTTAGATTATAGCTTTGAGAGGTGCTGATTAAATGAATTTTTAAGTGAGGATATCCCAGCCGTGTTCTAGGGCGTGGCAGTACAGGTTGGAATCAGGCGTGACAGCCACCGGGTAACGCACATGCTGCAGCAAAGGCAAATCGTTGTAGGAATCACTGTAGCCCCAGCTATCCTTTAGGGTTTGATCCCAATGCGATAGCCAGGCATCCAGCAGCGCCACCTTGCCCTCGCGGTAGGGGATGGTGCCGAGTACCAGGCCGGTGGGGCAGCCTTCCTGCATTTCGACCTCAGTGCAGATCAACTGCTTGATGCGCAGCAGATCCGCCATCGGACGCGCCAGGAAAGAATTGGTAGCCGTGATCATCAAAACCTGGTGACCTTGTCCGCGGTGCCAATCCAACCAGCGTACCACATAGGGGCGCAGGCGGAAGCGCAGGCGCTGCAGGAAAGCCGCGCGCATAGGAGTCAATTTGGAAGCTCCCAGGGAAGCCATGGTATGCATCAAAAAACTTTCATAAGCATAAAAATCAAGCCGACCGTTTTCATACTCCACATAGAATTCCGCAATGCGGTTGACGAAAGCCGCGTCCACCAGCCCCTGTTCCAGTAGGAACTGGCACCAGAGCGATTCGCAATCTCCTTCTACCAGCGTGTAATCCAAATCAAAAATTGCCAAACTCATACGTATTTCATTCCTTCTCACCATTCGTCAGCCAACAAGCCTCCACCGGAAAATTTATTTGATAAGGCTGACCGACTGCCGGAATATTCAGCGACCGCTCGTTGAACATTTCCAACGAGACCAGGTGGCCGTCCACATCCACATGGACGCGCACGATGGCGCCCAGATAAGTCACAGACTCTATTTTACCCGTCAAGTTGTTGGCCCCTTCCGCAAATCCGGATTTCAATTCTTCAGGGCGTACCGCCAGGCGCACCGGGCGGCCGTTCAGATGCTCAAACTGGCCGGCTCGAATGAGCTGGCTGCCCAGGCGCACCAACCCCTCCTTTGCTTGCGCCACTTCCACCGGCAGCAGATTGATATGCCCGACGAACTCAGCCACAAAGTCGCTGGCGGGATGATTATAAATCTGGATAGGTGTATCTACCTGTTGAATAAGCCCACGGCTCATGACCACAACCCGGTCTGAAAGCGAAAAGGCTTCTTCCTGGTCATGGGTCACATAAATGGTGGTGATGCCCAGCTGGCGTTGGATACGGCGGATTTCCTGGCGCAGTTCCAGGCGAATCTTAGCATCCAGTGCGGAAAGCGGTTCATCCAGCAACAGCACCTTCGGGCGGATGGCCAGAGAGCGCGCTAATGCCAGACGCTGCTGCTGGCCGCCGGAAAGCTGGTTGGGATAACGGCGAGAAAAATCGCGCATCTGGATCAACTCCAGCATCTCATCCACGCGCTGATCAATTTCATCTTTCGGTTTGCCTGCCACTTTAAGACCATAACCCACATTTTGAGCAGCCGTCATATTAGGGAATAGCGCATAAGATTGAAACACCATGCCCATGTTGCGTTTGTTAGGCGGCAAATTGGTAAGATCCACGCCATCCAGCGTAACCGTACCGGAAGTGGGAATCTCAAAGCCGGCAACCATGCGCAAAGTAGTGGTTTTACCGCACCCGCTGGGCCCCAGGAAAGAAATGAATTCGCCTGTCTCAATCGCCAGGTTGAAATTCTGCACGGCGATCGTACCGCCGAATGATTTAGTAATGTTAGTTAATTCCAATTGTGCCATTTATTCCTCAACCTTCGTTTTTATCTACCGGTAAGCTGCTGTTCCTGACTACCCCGGCTGAAATACTGGATCAGACCCAGGCAAACCCAGGTAAGACCGTAGCTGATGATGGCCAACGCAGCCGGTTCATAGGCTTTTGAGCGGCCGATACCGGCCATGTAAGAACCCAACGCCGGACGCACCAAAAAATCCGCCAGGATCAGTTCTCCCATGACTGTAGCGAAACAAATCAGCGCGCCGCTCAATACTGCAATACGCAAGTTAGGCAGAATCACTTGTGTAAGGACCTGGAACCAATTAGAACCCAGGCTTTGCGCAGCTTCTGTAAGCGTACGCACATCCATTGAGCGCATCCCCACATCAATAGCCCTATACATATACGGCATGGTAATGATGACATAGCCAGCCGTCATGAGGATATCCGTGCCAAAAGTGGTCAGGGTCAGCTGAAAAGGAGGGCGGCCAAAGGTGCGGATCAGGCCAAAGACCAACACAATCACCGGCACGACAAAAGGCAAGATGGTGATGATATCCATGGCTGGACGCATCCAGGGCACTTTGACATAAATCCAATACACTGTTGGCAACAGCAGCAGCACACTGACCAGCACCGTAATGATGCCCATGGTGGCAGAGTAGCGAAAACTTTCCAGGAAACGCGAATCCGCCAGAACGGATTGGTAGGCCTGAAAACTGAGCACGCCACGTTTCATGCGCAGCGAAAAAATAAAAGTACCCAGCATGGGGACGAAAAAATAAAGCATAGCCAGAACGGCCCAAAAGATGGCCCAGGTATTCTTTTTTTGTGTTTTCATGACTTAATCCATCGTGTGGTTTTACGCTGCAGCATGACATACAGGAAGATGGTGATGCTCATAATGACCACCATACCGAACGCCAATGCATAGCCTTCATTGGGATTACCCAGCACATCCCCGCGGATCTGCTGGCCGATCATGATGGTCACCAGGTAAATGCTGCCCCCGGTCAGCGCTTGAGCGGTGGCATAAGCGCCGAAGGCATTCCCAAAGAGCAGGATGGTCGCGCCCAACAGGGAAGGCCACAACACCGGCAAAGCCACATAGCGCCAATATTGGCTGCTGCTGGAGCCCAGGTTGGCAGAAGCTTCACTCCATTCTCTCTTAAGTCCTTCCAGCGCGGGTGTAATGGTCAGCACCATGAGCGGAAATTGGAAATAGGTATAGGCCAAAATTAAACCGGTCACACTATACAAATTAAAACCATGTTCATATGGATTAAATGGGCAGATGGTTGTACCACCCGCACCGTTAAAACAAATACCTTTAAGCAAGGCTGTGATAAATCCGGTGCGGCCGAGCGTGGCAATAAAGGCGAAGGCCAACGGCACACCGCCGAAGTTAGCCGCCAGGCCTGAAAAAGTGGTCAGCACGTTCCGCATCCAGCGCGGTGCGCGTTCAGCTGTGATGGCATAAGCCACAAAAAAGCCAAAAACGCCTCCAATCACAGAGGTGATCAGACTGACCCAAACAGAGGTCAAGTAAGACTTCAATGCGAAGGTGTTCTGTAAAAAAGAAAAATTAGCCAATGTGAAATGCCCATCCACATCCTGAAAAGCGCCGGAAAAAAGGGTAAGGGAGGGCATCACCAGGAAAAAAGCAATAAATAAAAAGAATGGCAGCAAACCAATTAAATTTTTCCACTGCCATTGACTGTTTCCAGGTAACTTGCGATTTCGTGTTTTTTTCATAAGATTGAAATTGATCCGGGAACGGAAAATTTCATGCGCAGCCCAACTTTTGTCAGGCTGCGCATGAAGATTGTTGCGTTTACAAAGCGATTATTCTTTGATATCCAATCCAACCACACTGTCCCATTGTTCCTTGATCAGGTCGCGGGCAGCGGAGAGCTGGTCGCCATCCGGAACTACTGCATTTTCAATGATGGCGGGATCAGGCAGTTTGGCTTGCAGTTCAGCGGAAACCACACCGCGCTCCAACATATCAGCCAAACGAGCAGGAGCACAGTAGCCGTTCATCCAAATGGTTTGGCCTTCATCCGAATAGATGTATTCCTGCCACAAACGCGCCGCGGCGGGATGGGGAGCATAGGCACTGATGGCCTGCAGGTAATAACCGCCCCAGCTTACAGATTCGGGATATACGATTTCCAGCGGCGGGTTGCCGGCAAAGGCATCGTCATTAGCCAGCGCCAAATAGTTCCATTGGAAAGTAATGGGGGTTTCGCCCATGGCGATGGAACCGGTGTTGGCGATCAGGGGCAGTAAATTGCCCGTTTCGTTCAATTGTTTGAAAAACTCAAGGCCGGGCTGGATGTCATCCAGGGAACCGCCGTTGGCTAACGCCGCAGCATAGACGGTCTGGGCAGCCTGGTTGGAAGCACGCGGGTCACCCGCCAGGGCTACCTGACCGTTGTATTTGGGATCCAGCAAATCGGCATAATCCTGGGGAACATCGGTTACGACATCCGTGTTGACTTCGAAGACCATGACACCGTTGTAATCAGTGTAGAAGTAGCCATCGGCATCCTTGACACCGGCCATGCTGTCCCAGACGGAAACCTTATAGGGAGCCAGCAAATCCTGATCCTTGGAGGAAGGACCATAAGCAGGGCCAACGTCAATCACATCCGGGGCCTGCGGGCCTTTATTCTCTTTGTTATCGATAATGGCTTGAACTTCATCGGCGGAACCGGCTTCGGGGGTGATGGAATTAACCTTGATGCCATATTTGCCCTCGAAGGTCGAGATCATTTCGCCGTAATTGCACCAGTCTTCGGGCAGGGCAATGACATTCAATTCGCCTTCTGCCTGAGCAGCCGCAACCAGGGCATCCATGCCGCCGCCAGCTTCAGCGGAGGCAGCATTGCTCCATTCGGAGACAGCGGTCGTAGCGCTGCTGCCGCAAGCGGTGAGGAGCATTGTTGCCAGAACGAGTACAGATACAATACGTACAGAACGGGTGGAAATCATATTCTTATTCTCCTTAACAGTTGTTGATCGTTTTAACAATCTGATTGTAAGGAGGCAAGGTTAAATTCTGGTTAAAGGGTTGTTGCTTTATGGTTAAGCTTTGTCTAATGAATGATTTTCTGACCCAATATCAGGTTTTTTTTAGGTTTTTATAAATTGTGAATTTTGTGCTTGAAATGCCCATCGGGGCTGAAGTTCCTGGAAGATTACAGGATATGCTGTCAGATGGGAATGATTAAGTGGGAATCTGTATATCCAGCCGAGGTTTTCACTACCAGATCCTGGGCAGCAGGCGGTAACGCACCCGCGCGGCATATTCTTTATAACCGGGCAGGTTGTCCTGCAGGAAACGATCTTCCAAACGCGTGCGCAGAATCAGCAAAGCCGCGTCCAGCAAGCCAACGCCCAGGGCTGGCAGCGAGTTGAGCAAGAAGGGCAAACCCAGCTCGTCCACAAGCAGCCCGAAATAGGCAGGATGGCGCACCCAGGCATACGGACCACTGCTCACCACGCTTTGGCCCCGTTCGCGCTGCAGGCGCACCACCTGCGAGAAATAGGCATTGCTGCCCGTGGCCCAGACTGCCAACACGTAACCTAAACCAGCCAATATCAGGCCGGCCATTTGAAGCCACAGCGGGAAAACAGCCGTCCAACCCAGGCGATGATCCAAACCGGCCAGGACATAACGCAACAGCTGCAGCAAACCCATGGCACTGAGGATAAGCATATCCCAGCGCTGCGCGCCCGGGCGCGGCCCCAAACGTTCAGCCAGCAGGGCCGGATGCACGCGCAGGATGATCCAGGCCGTGGCAATCACCCAGGCCAGGGTCAGGGCTGTGGTCACCCAGGCCTGCCACCAACTCCAGGTGCCAGCCGGAATCAGTAAAGCCGCCGCGACGGTCGCCACACCCATCAATTCACGCACGACATAGCGCACTAAGATTTTCTTATCCATACCATAATCATACAATAAATTCAGCCCAACAGCACTTTTCGGGAAAAACGGTCAATATTACTTGACTTTGTCAAGTAATTGTTTCATAATTGCTAGTACATACAACCGAAAGAGTTTCAGATGGAAAGTACCAATTCAAAGGTAAGTTCAGTCCGGCATTTCAACCGCTTCTATACCCGCCAAATCGGGGTGCTGAACCAGGGACTGCTGGACAGCCCCTACTCCCTGACCGAGGCGCGCGTGCTCTACGAGCTGGCACAAAAGGAAACCTGCACCGCCACCGAGTTGGGCAGCGAGCTCAACCTGGACATGGGCTACCTCAGCCGCATTTTAGCTAATTTCCAAAAGAAAGGCTTGCTTCAAAAAGAAGCCTCGCCGCAGGACAAGCGCCAAAGCATCCTGCGCCTGAGCCCCTCAGGCCAGGCAGCTTTCGCACTGCTGAACCAGCGCTCCTCACAGGAAATCAAAGGCATGCTGAGCGCATTAAGCGCGCCCGAACAGGAGCAGCTGGTGAAAGCCATGCAGACGGTTGAAAGGCTGTTGAGCCCGCGCCCGCAGGAGCGCCCGGCTTTCATAATACGTCCGCCGCAGCCCGGCGACATGGGTTGGGTAGTTTCGCGCCACGGCGCGCTTTACGCGCAGGAATATCAATGGGACATCAGCTTCGAGGCTTTTGTGGCCAAGATCGCGGCGGATTTTATCCTGAATTTCGATGCGCAGAAAGAGCGCGGTTGGATCGCGGAAGTGGCCGGTGAGAATGCCGGCTGCGTTTTCATGGTGAAGAAAAGCGATGAGGTGGCCAAGCTGCGCATGCTTTTGGTCGATCCGCAAGCGCGCGGATTGGGCATCGGCAAGCGCCTGGTGGAAGAGTGCGTCCGCTTCGCGCGCCAGTGCGGTTACCAAAAGCTCACCCTGTGGACCAACAGCTGCCTGCTGGCCGCGCGCCATATTTACCAGCAAGCCGGTTTCCAATTGACGGAATCGGAAGCCTACCACGACTTCGGTCAGGACCTGGTCGGGGAGATCTGGGATCTAGAGCTGTAATCTAAATCAAACATCCACTCTACCCAGGCAAATATAAAAATCATCTTTGATATCTTTTTACCGAAAAAAGTGGACAAACGCCTGAGCGGATCACAAATCCCCCTTTACTTCTTCAGCGTCCATGCGATCGTCAGCACAACGCACACCCCGCTCGGCGCTATGGGCAACTATGTCCTGCTGCCCATAGCGCTGCTGATGTTGGTCTGGTGTTTGTGGAGCGGCAATCGAACTGCCAAAAACAAGATTGTCTATTAAAGAAAAATCGGACCAACGGCACAATACTAGATGGTCCGTAACTACCACAAGATTCTTTTGCCAAAGCTGCTACAGTAATGCCGGGTAACCTGTACGATTACGCCACTTCCAAAAAGTACAAACGCACTTTTGCGGCAATTTGGCGGGTCGTCATCCGGCCAGCGCCCTCGACGCAAGCAATGGCTTGCCCCAGATGATTCTTTTCCATACGCTTACGCAATTCTTCTTTAGCTTCACCGGGACCGATGATCATAACAGCATCTGCCGCCTGAATTTTTGCGATGACCGCATCGTAATACGCATTTAAATATCCAGTAAATGCGCGCTGGCGGATAGTATCGGCCGGTACGTGTAAAACATCAAAGGGACCTTTGAGTGGAGATTCTCCCTTACGGCGGAGCTGCTTTTCCACCTCGGATGGCAGCACTTCAATTTCTTCCCCTTTTTCGGTAATCCTCACCAATACCGCCTTGCGGTGGTCAATCCATAAACCGACTTTCATACCCATCGATTTCTCCTTCACGTTCTCATCAAACTAATTTTTGATTCACATTAAGGAACACGTGCGATGCGGTACGCCTTCAATTGTTAAATTACCTATTTACAAACCCGGCTAAAACAATCTTGAAATTAATTCAATTCCTGATTAAATAGTAGCACAATAATATTTACGTGTCAGCTTCTTTTATATTTTCCTAAGGATTCGACCCCAATGTGTACCAGATACGCGACAGGTAACCGGCGGCGTCCGGCTGATCGATCTGTTCACCTGCCAACGCGGCCTCCCCATCACAAGACCAATTATAGATCGTCTCGCGCCCGCTCACACTCATGGGGATGAAATCCGCCCCGGGATTTTGGGCACAGTAGTCCATCATGGCCTGAGTGGGCGTGCTGTCGGTGTTGGCCTGGGCGTTGCAGGGCAAGTTAGCGCCGTAATTGCAGACCAGCACGTTACCGTCCATGCAGCGCCAGGTGGTAGTTTGGCGCAGCACATCCAGCGGTTCCATGCTGCCGGTCAAGCCGGCGGCCTGCAAATACCCGCTGATGACCGTGTCCGGCACGGCTTCGCCGCTATAACGCGCGTCAGGCGCGTCCAGCGTGCCAACCGCGGCGCAATAGCTGAAGGGGTCGTCGTATGTCTTGGAGACGGATGAACAGCCCACGGCAATCAAGGCGATCAGAACAATCCATATATACTTTTTCATGGCTTTTTGCTCCGTTTCTCAAAATTATTCTACGACTGAATTTTAGAAAGTCGCCTAGCATTTAAAATTAACCACTGATGGACACGGGTAACTAAAAAAAGCTTTTTCATAGTTGATGAACACAGATAGCAACCCCTAATCTAAGCTTCCCGTGGCCGGTATTTAATTAACCACAGATAGACACAGATAACACCCCTGGATCCAAACTTCCTGTAGGGCGGCTTTAGAAAGCCGCCTGTCGCGTGCACTACACAAGCTCAGTGCACTTTAATACATAGTTACCCGTGCACTCCCCGTAGGGGGCAGGTGAATATGCGGGCACCAATAAAAAAATACCGCCGCTTCGACCCCTCCCGCGGAGCTCTTGGATCAATCTTTCTTAAAAAGACATCCGGGCTAACATACCCGGATGTCTCAATTTCATTAAAAAACGCTCTGGTCGATATGCTGAACTTTGCAAATCTGATGGATTTCTTCGACACTCAAACCTTCGGCAATCTCACCTGCGCTCAAGTTGAGATATTCATATCTCGCGCCGGTCTCGGCGTATTCAATGCGGTCTGAAGCCCGTTTCACGGATAAATCCGAAAAGGTCATCACACCATGTTTGGCCCAAACCACAAGATTGTGCTTGCGCAGCAATTGAATATTGCCATCCATCAGCTCCGGCGTGCCCGGTACGCAGAACGGCATGAAACCGATGCCATTGGGGAAATTGGCAATCGATTCCGGCTCCCAGCGCAGCAGGTGCTGGCTGAAGAAGCGGGTGTCCTGATAGCGCGGGACCTGGCTGAGGAAGGTGATGTGGATAGGCTGGGCATGAATGACCGCCATGAAATTAGAACCTGAAATGCGCATCTGGTCTTCATGCACCCCCAGGTGGGAATTGAATTCGCTGGTGGGACGCTCGAATCGGCACAATGGGGAGGTGTAAATCTTACCGGTCTTGCCGCCTTCGTCCACAGTGACCGCGGCCAGATTGGCAGTGGGCTCATCGATGATCTCGCGCAGGCGGCGGCCGGAACCGGTCACCAGCACGGTCGCGCCGGCTAAACCAGGCACAACCAAGGGTAATTGGACGTCGGTCACCAGCGGGAAATACTTGCTCAGATCAAGCGGCCAGCGCACGCAAACCGAAATGTTGCCGGCCGCGCCCTCGGTAGCGTCAATTTCCGCCATGCGTTTGCCGGCTTCGCCCATCATGCGCATAATCTCTTCCAATTCGGAGTAAGGAGCTTCAATCATTGGTTATATTCTCTCGTTTCTTATTTATTTAATTAGATTCAGTAAAGTTTCGTAAGCCTGGTCCCACTGCTCACGGCTGCCAGGCTGATAGGTTTCCACATCGAAGGAAGTGCGCACCAGGGCACGCGCCTCGGCCAGCGAACCCAGGTGCCCCAGCGCGATGGCCTGCATGAGCACGTTGCCTACCGCGGTAGCCTCCACCGGGCCGGTCACTACCGTGCGACCGGTGCAGTCGGCTGCGAACTGGTTCAGCAGGCGGTTTTGGCTGCCGCCGCCGATGATGTGGATGGGGTTCAGGTGTTTGCCGACCAGTTCCTCCAGGCGGCTGAACACGAAGCGATATTTGAGCGCCAGGCTTTCCAGCACCACGCGCAGGATCTCGCCCTTGGTCTCGGGCACGGCTTGGCCGGTTTCAGCGCAATACGCCTGAATTTTCTCCGGCATCCTGCCCGGATAAATGAATAAGTCGTCGTCCGGGTCAATGACCGCCAGGAAAGGCTTGGCATTTTCGGCCATTTGGGTCAATTCGGTATAGTTGAGGTCCTCGCCGTGCTTCTTCCAATAGCGGCGGCATTCCTGCACGATCCACAACCCGACCACGTTCTTCAGCAGCCGCCAGGCGCCGAAAACACTGCCTTCGTTGGCAAAATTATAAGCCAGGGCTTTCCCGCTCAGGTTGGGCTCGGGCACTTCCGCGCCGATGATCGACCAGGTGCCGGAACTGATCCAGGCGCAGTCGCTGTTCTGCATGGGCACCGCCACCACAGCCGAACCGGTATCGTGGCAGGCCGGCGCGACCACCGAAACATCCTTCAAGCCGGTATCCGCGGCCACATCTGGCAGCAGCGGCCCAAGGATCGTGCCGGGATTGATGACCGGCCGGAATAAACGCGCGGGAATATCCATCGCGGCCAGCACGTCGCGATCCCAATCGTGCGTGAGCGGATTGAGACATTGGGTGGTGGTGGCGTTGGTGAACTCGTTGGCCACCACGCCGCTCATCCAGTAATTGAACATGTCGGGCATGGTCAGCAGCACTTCGGCCACTTCAAAGAAGGGGGAATGATCCAGCGCCATGGAAAGCAGCTGGTTGAGTGTGTTGAAGCTGGAAAACTGCGCGCCGGTCTTGGTGAAGATCTGTTCGCGCGTCAGGCGCTTGAGTGATTCCTCGACCATGCCGTCGGTGCGCGCGTCGCGGTAATAAAAAGGATTGCCCAGCAGCGCGCCATTGCGATCCAGCAGCCCAAAATCCACACCCCAGGTGTCCAGGCCAATACTGGAGAACGGCAGTCCGCTGCGGGCGGCCACAGCCATACCGGCTTTGATCTCGCTCCACTGATGCAGCGCATCCCAGTGATAGCCGTCCGGTACGCGCACCGGCAGGTTGATGAAACGGTGGATTTCCTCAATGCTCAGACGGCCATCGGCCAGGGTGGCGTGCATAGCGCGCCCGCTTTCGGCACCCAGGTCAATAGCCAGGTAGTGGTGCGAAGACGTCATCGAACCTCCGGAAATTGAGGATCACAGAACCTAACAGTAAATAAATTCTCAGGCATGTATTACCCTTTGTCATTGGAATTTGTCACTGAATTATACCCATGAAGAAGCAGACAGTCAGGATAGATTTAATAAAATAAGCGGATTTTCCTTACAAGATCCCGCGGCAGGCAGGATATAATCGCTGAAAAGCGTACGGCTGATCCAGCCGGTGTAAACAAAAAAAACCTTTCAGGAGCGTAACTGCCATGCGAGCTGCTATTTTTGAAGAATTTGGAAAACCCTTAACCATCCAAAACCTGCCCGACCCCACACCCCGTGCGGATGGCGTGGTGATCGAAGTGAAAGCCAACGGCATCTGCCGCAGCGACTGGCACGGCTGGATGGGCCACGACCCGGATATCCAGCTTCCGCACGTGCCCGGGCACGAGCTGGCCGGCGTGATCACGGCCGTGGGCAAGGACGTGCAGCGCTGGAAGGTAGGCGAGCGCGTCACCATGCCCTTCGTGTGCGGCTGCGGGACCTGCCCGCAATGCGTTTCGGGCAACCAACAGGTGTGCGACCACCAATTCCAACCCGGCTTCACGCATTGGGGCTCCTTCGCCGAATACGTGGCGGTCAATTACGCCGACACCAACCTGGTGCGCCTGCCGGAAGAGATCGACTTCGTCACAGCCGCCAGCCTGGGCTGCCGTTTCGTGACCTCCTTCCGCGGCATCGTAGACCAGGGCCGCGTTTCGGCCGGGCAGTGGGTGGCAGTGCACGGCTGCGGCGGCGTGGGCCTGTCGGCCATCATGATCGCCAGCGCGGCCGGCGCGCAGGTGGTAGCCGTGGATATCGACGATACCAAGCTGGACTTCGCGCGCAGCCTCGGCGCGGCGGTGACCATCAATTCAAAGAACGTCGCGGATGTGGTGGCGGCCGTCAAGGACATCACCGGCGGCGGCGCGCACGTGTCGATGGACGCGCTGGGCAACCCGGTTACCTGCTTCAACTCGATCGCCTGTTTGCT
>DHVJ01000003.1 GCA_002412595.1 Anaerolineaceae bacterium UBA5211 | reverse complement strand
AATAAAAGCGATGATTTTTCATTGTCAAATCCTTGGTTGTATTTAGCGGTGCTGAAAGAACTGCAAGCAGACCGTTATGCGGCGGGGAAAATTTAAGCCCTCATAATTGGAGCGTTTATACGCAAAATTTAAGCTCCCCAAAATCATCCAATAGATATGTTTATGGATAAATAATATTTTACCGCAAGCCCTTACGAGAGAATGCCTCAAATTGTTGAATTTCATCTTAAAAAAGACTACCCTTGCGCACGCAAGGGTAGTTTAACTTCTGAAATTTAACGCAATGCTATTTCTTATTATCTTCGATCTTTTCTTCTACTTCATCCGCGCCTTCCGCGTAAAAATCCTTCTCATCGGGCGCCAGTTCATAGAGCAGCCGCAGGAATTCACCGGCATGCACACGTTCTTCATCGGCAATTTCCGTTAGTACCTGAATGGCTAACTGGTTGTCGGTCGATTCTGCCAACTGCATATACAGCTGGATAGCTTCATACTCTGCCGACACCATAAAGCGAATTTCGCGGATGAGTTCTTCCTTGGTGAGTTTACGATCGTTGGCTAAACCCGAAAAAGGGCTTCCAAATTCTGGCATGTTGATCCTCCATTTTGATAATTTTAGGTGCTTACCAATCACTCTTATGATTTTAAAGACATGTGATTAATATTACATAAGGCTAAAGAACAGCACCTTCATTATAACATCCGGCAAGGTATTGCTGTCTGCACGATTTTATTTAATGGAATCTACTGAGCTTCCTGCGCCGCAGTCAGAATACGGTTGAGGCTGCGCCAGTTACGGCCGGTAATAGGCACATCCAACTGTTTTTCTAAAGCATTCACCAATTTGGAACGGCCAATACCATCCGGAGCGTGTAAATAGACCACCGAATCATGCAATTCAAAACGCTCATTCTCCTTGCGCAGACTGCCCAATTCTTCCAAATGCGGATGCAAAGGATCAGAAACCAGAAAGAAAATATGCAGGGATTTTGGATCCGTTTGCGCCTGCGGGAAAGGATTATTTGCCAAAACCTGACGCAATGCATCCGGGGTCAGCAGCCACACCTGCAATTCAATACCGTGTTTTTGCAGAATCGCTGCACGCATACTTGCGACAAGCCCAGCGTTATCCTGGGATTCCGTTTGGAATATTACATTGCCGCTCTGAATGACCGTGCGCACATCCTGCAGCCCAAGGTCTTCCAGGCAGGTTTTTAATTCGTACATTGGCATCGTACTATGACCGCCTACGTTAAGACCCCGGAACAACGCAATCATGGTATGCACCCGTTTACAGCCTCCAATTTGCTAATATCAAAAATCAACGAGCCATGGCCGCGATCATGCCGGTAAAGAAAGGCACCAACCAAACCAACCAGACAAATAGGCTGAATTTATGAAAATTAAGCAATTTTTGCTCATCTTTTCCCATAAAGACAATGGTAGCCCATAAGGCGTGGCCGAGCATAAACACTATCGCCACCATACCAGTGATGCCGTGCAGGTTAAATTTCAAGCCTCCGGCAATTTTACCCATCAGGGTGGTACCAGTGGTATCAAAAATCAGGCCGATCCAAAATAGGACCAGATGGCTTTGTTTTAAGCGCCCAGTGAATTTTTCGCTCCATACCCCCAGCGTATAAAAAACCAACGCCAGGCTGATAGTCACTATGGCAAATAATAAATTAGCTTCCAAATAAACACCTTAATTCTTTCTAGTAATCCGTTATCCCAATTCCTATAAATCTATTTTCCGTCGCAGGCGTCCTGCAATTGCTGGAGATCAAGTTTTTTTGCCCAGCATGACCTGAATAACACATTCAGCTTTAGCCGGATCCGGGTAATATATTAACTTTCTTAAAATGGCCGGGACGATCTGCCAAAAAAACGCCATAGTTGCCCTTCAGTCAGCCGCATTGTTCCTCTTCTCCATTATTACAGGAAACAAAAAGGGGGGTTACGTTTTTAAAGATGGAAACCTATAACGCTGCGGCTTCTTCAGCTTAATTTTCAAACCCTAAATAAGTTTTTTTCATTCTTCCATTCTTTCATTTTTGACCAATCGAATGATACAACGCTAAAGGCTGAAAACAGTATTAAAGCAGTATTAATTATTCTTACGATAAGCGATCTAGTTTTATTTTTTAACCGTGCATATTAGGTACATAATTTCACATGCAGGCAGTCGTACTCTTTATCGAAAATGATGTAATAAAATACAAAAATGCTTTTTTTGTCAGACAAATAACTGAATAATGTTAGAATTAATAAAATAATCCATGCAGGGGAAAAACATGAGCGTAAAATTGATATGACAAAAAAAATATTAAGAAATATTAATATTCAATAATTTTATGGATAATAAACGTCACCTCCAAAACAATTCACCAAAATCCGAAAATACAATTTTGGATCTCGCCACTGAAAAAAAATATTACGAAGCACTGATCATCAATAGTCCGGCCGCCATCGTGGTAATCGACCGTAACAGCCAGATCAACGAATGGAACCCGGCTGCCGAACAGTTATTCGGCTTCTCTCGATCTGAAGCTTTGGGCAAGAACATTGACGATCTGGTCACCAATGAAGCAATCCGCGCTGAAGCTGCCAGTTATTCCGAGAAAACTCAAAATGGCGAATCGGTGCACGCGACAACCTGGCGGGTGCGTAAAGATGGTTCGCTGGTGGAAGTGGAAGTACTGGGGGTGCCCATTTACTCAGACAGCCACGAAATCACCGATTTCATGGCCATCTACCATGACGTGACCGAACTGCAGCGAGCGCGCAAAGAGGCTTTAGCTGCCAGCCAGGCCAAAAGCGAGTTTCNNCGGCGTGATTGGCATGACCAGCCTGCTGCTGGATACCCCCCTGAACGCGGAGCAACGCGAATATGCCGAGACCATCCGGAAGAGCGGCGACGCACTGCTCTCCATCATTAATGACATCCTGGATTTTTCCAAAATCGAAGCCAACAAACTTGAATTGGAATTCCATCCTTTCGAACTGCGCGAATGCATCGAATCTGCCCTGGATTTGGTTGCTTACCAAGCCTCGGAAAAAGGGTTGGAATTACTATACAACGTCGATGAGAATATCCCCGCGGTGGTGGTTGGCGATGTGACGCGCTTGCGCCAGATCATTGCCAACCTGCTCAGCAACGCAGTCAAATTCACCCAAAAAGGGGAAGTAGAAGTGTCAACAGTGTTGGCGGAAAGCAGCGCGGATTCTGCGAATCTGCGCTTTGCCGTTCGGGATACCGGCATCGGGATACCACTCGACCAAACAGATCGGCTCTTCAACCTTTTCTCCCAGATCGACGCCTCCACCACGCGCCGATTCGGCGGGACAGGGCTGGGGCTTTCCATCTGTAAACGGTTGGTGGACCTGATGGGCGGGAAAATCTGGGTGGAAAGCAGCGGTGTACCAGAGGAAGGCAGCACTTTTTATTTCACACTGCCGTTCAAAATCCTCAAAGAACCCCTCCGGCCCGTAACGACATCTCCGCGTTTGCACTTGACTGGAAAAACTGTATTAATCGTGGACGACAACGCCACCAACCGGCTGATCCTTTCGCGTATGACGGCTTCCTGGGGTATGAAAGCGGTGATTTGTTCTTCCGGCCGGGAAACATTGGAGATCATGGCCGGCGGCAGACACGTGGATGTCATGTTATTGGATGTGCAGATGCCAGAAATGGACGGACTGACCCTTGCGGCTGAATTGAAACGGCGCAGCGAAAAGCAAATTCCCACGATCATCCTGAGTTCACTGGGATCACATGTTGAACTGCCTGAAGGGTTAAGTGCCGCTTACCTGAATAAACCCATCAAGCCATCCAACCTGTACGAAGCGCTTTGTGGCGTACTCAGCCATGTGGCAGGCGAGTGTGAAGATGCGCATGAAAGCGAACAAACCTTTGACAGGCAAATGAGCAAGCGCCATCCGCTGCGCATTCTGCTGGCCGAAGACCATCCGGTCAACCAAAAGGTTGTGCGGTTGATGTTGGAACGCCTGGGCTACCGTGCAGATGTGGCCGGTAACGGGTTGGAAGTGCTGGAATCTTTCCGCAGGCAGCATTATGATGTTGTGCTGATGGATATTCAAATGCCGGAACTGAACGGCATTCAAGCCACCCAACGCCTGCGCGCCACACTCAGTCCGGAAAACCAGCCGCGCATCATTGCATTAACTGCCAACGCAGTGGGCGGCGAACAAGCGGAATACCTGGCCGCAGGCATGGATGATTATCTGAGTAAACCGGTCAACGTGCTGCAGCTGCGCGAAGCACTGGAAAAATGCATGCCGGTGGGTATTGAAAAAGAGACCCCGATAGAAATGCCGGAAAGCAAGAATCCGAGCTTCTCCGGAATTTCCGGCCAAAGAACTGTTTCATCCAATGCAATCGAAATTGCCAGGCTGAAAGAATATTTCCCCTATGAGGGTGAAGATGTCAATATGGTCATGGCACTGGCGCAGGAATTTCTGGATGACACCGAAAATCAGTTGAAATATCTGGAGGATGCCTGGATGCGAGAAGATGCGCAGGCATTGGGCGAAACGGCCCATTCCATCAAAGGCGCAAGCCTGACCTTTGGCGCAGTCATTTTCTCACAATTATGCGAAGATTTGGAAATGCTGGGGAAAAGCGGTAAATTGGACGGCGCTGGAGAAAAACTGCAACAGACAAAAGAAGAGTTTACCAAAATGCGCAATGAACTCATCCGGGTTCTTGAGGAAATGTTGCCGTGAACATAAGGGGGATAATGGACAACGATCTGGTTCTTTTAGGAATCGATTACGCCAGAATTCAAAGTGCATGGGAGGCTATACGAGTGACCGGTGAGGAAAGCCAGCCTACCAGCGAGATGGCGCAGGCCGCTCACCGGCTGGCCGGTGCGGCATTGAGTATCGGCTATACGGATATCGGCAATGCCGCTCGCAGCCTGGAAAACGCGCTGCGCTCAAGCAAGGCCGCCCTAAATTTTCCACAACTGCAAAGCCTTCTGAATACACTGTCCCAAGCTTGCGCTGAACACAAACTGGATGAGCTTTACTTGAAGCAAATTGCAGATTACAGTCTAAATTCTTCCGGAAGAGAATCCTTATCTTCCAGCGGAATCATTTATCTGGTTGATGACGACCAAAACCAGGCTCAGTTGCTGGCTGCGCAGGTCAGCCGCTTTGGCTATCAAGTACAAGTCTTTAACCAGTTGGCTGACCTGCGCGGTCAGTTAGTCAATGGAATTCCCACAGCTATTTTGATGGATATCGTCTTTCCTGAAGGTGAACTGGCCGGGGCTGAAGAAATATGCAGTCTGCAAGCGGATGCCAATAACCAAATGCCGGTTTTCTTCATCTCGGTACGCGACGACACAGCCGCGCGTATTCAGGCCATACGCGCAGGCGGCATCGGTTACTTCACCAAACCGGTCGATATTGACGCATTGATGGACGAGATCAATAAACTGGACACGCATATCGATCCCCAGCCCTATCGTGTGATGATCGTGGACGATTCGGAAATCCAGGCCAAAACCAATGCGCTGCACCTGTCAAAAGCAGGCATGGAAACCCGCATCATCACCCACTCAACGGATGTTCTGGCGGAATTGGACAATTTCCGGCCGGAAATCGTCTTATTGGATTTATACATGCCGGATTACACCGGATTAGAAATCGCTCAAATGATCCGGCAAATCAAGGCCTATGTAGGCCTGCCAATCGTATATCTGTCTGCCGAAACCGACCGTGAAAAACAGCTTTCGGCTGTGGGCCAGGGCGGGGATGATTTTCTCACGAAACCGATCAAACCGGATACCCTGATCGCGGCTGTCACCTCACGCATTGAGCGCTACCGCCAGCTACAAACCCTGATGCTGCGCGACGGGCTAACCGGACTGTTCAATCACACTACCATGCGCGAGCATCTTATGCAGGAAATCAACCGCGCCGGACGCGCCGACCAGCCTTTTGCTTTGGCGATGTTGGATATCGACAAATTCAAAAAAGTCAACGACAGTTATGGGCACGCCACCGGAGACAAAGTGCTACGCTCGCTGGCTCATATGCTCAGCCTGCGGCTGCGGCAAGCGGATATTATCGGCCGATACGGCGGTGAAGAATTCATTATTATTTTGCCCAACACAACTGTTGAAGAAGCAGCCGCATTATTGGATAATCTGCGCAAGTCTTTCGCCCAAATTGTGCATCTGGCACACGACGCAGAATTCCGTGTTACTTTCAGCTGCGGAGTGGCCGGATTCCCGCAATTTGAGAGCGCCGTTGCGATCAGCGAAGCTGCGGATAAAGCGCTCTACACCGCCAAACACCAGGGACGTAACCAGGTGGCAGCGATATAAATGAAACCCCGCGAGTCATCTTCAGCGGACCCAAGCAAATTATTAATAAAAGAGACCATAAAGAATAACGGTGCTGTAAACATATTTCATAAAGTAATTTATATTTGGATAAGCGAATATTAAGAGGTGGAAAATGAGTTTTGTTGAGATGCTATCTCCTGATGAAAAGATCGACTTGGGGAGTGATTATATTAACATTGTAAAGTTTTTTGAAAATTCAGACGCAGCTATTACAGCCATAAAACGCAATCAATTTATTGATGAAATAATACGGTTATTCCTGCTTCAATGGGGTTTTACGCTTGATGAAATAAAGACTGCCTTTGCCCAATTTTGGAGAAAACAAAATGAAGACAAATTAGATAAAACTATTGGCCCTGTTTTTAATAGATTGGTTGATTTTTTGCAAGACAAAAAAGAAATCCAGGACTGCTTCATTACCGAAATGATAACAATTGCTTACATCGATTGTAAATTAACACACGAAGAAAAAGAATCTGTACGCTATTTGAAAGAGAAATTCAATTTGCAGGATGAGGAATTTGAGAAACTTCAAAGCAATGGTTTAGAGCTGGCTACAGTGATAAAAAATCTATCAATAACATATAGGAAGTTTAGAGGAAAGATCTAAATCCACCCGGGTCATAAAAGCAGTAAATACCCAAAATAAAATTACATAAAGCAAACTCCCGACCAGATAATGGTCGGGGGTTTGTCATAAGCTAATCCATTTATTCTATCTGCTAAAAACCCAAATTTTCTTTGATCAGGATCATGGTGGTGCGTCCAGGCATAACCTCGCGGTGGACAATCAGCCATTTACTGATAAAGCTGTTCATGCCGTAAGTCTGCAAAGCACGCTCGTCTTCCAGTGGGTAGGTGTATTCACGCACACGCTTCATGCCCTCTTCCAAAGAAGAAACAATTTTCTGGGTGCCTACCAGCCAGATGACATGCTCGGCACTGGCGGCATACGGCGCCAATTGGCTGCCGGTGTTGGAAGCCACTATCACCGTGCCGTCTTTGGTGACCGCATGCACGCTGCCGAGGATATACTGCGGCACCGCACCCATCTTGATCATCTCGCGGTTTTGGGTCTCACGGTTCATCTGTGCCAATTTCACGCGCACGGAATCATAGCGCTTGTCCACTTCTGCCGGAATGCCCAGGGTGTCCAGTGTACGGGAAGCGTTAGTGAAAACCTCCGAACCTTCGGGGATAAGTTTCCAGAGTGCCGCCTTGGCTTCTTCGCCATTATCCACTACCAGTGTATGGATATTATTGGCTTCCAGGGCTTTTGCAACCTGCGCCACCTGTTCATCGCTGGCCAGTTTGGCAAAAGCCTGGTTGGGAATTAATTCTGAATGTTTCATGATTTTTTCTCCTTGATATCCTTTTTATTTCAGTAATTCATACTTTATCTTCTTTACATTTTATGTTATCCTACCATTGTTGTTTATTAAACATTTGTTGGATATTTTCGTCAACAACCAAAGACCGCTAAACGTCGTTAAAACAACAAAGGAGCAATAATGTCATCAGAAAATAATGAGGAAACAAAGATCGATCCGCGTGTTAAACGCACGCAGGCTTTAATCCAACGGTCCTTTGGCGAATTATTAGCAGAGAAAAGCTTCCAATCCATCACCGTGCAGGATATCACCCAGCGCGCTGAGATCAACCGCGCGACTTTTTATGCCCACTATTCAGATAAGTTTGCGCTGCTGGAAAGTCACATTCAGCAGGTTTTCCGGCAGGAATTGGAAAAACGCACGCTTCAAGCTTGCCATTACAGCGAGCAGAATTTGCATGCTTTAATCGTGACAGTATGCGATTTTATCGCACAGTCTCACACACACTGCAAAACCAGCGACAGTCATTTTGGGTTAATGGTTGAGCAGCAGGTTAGAAAACAGATCCAGGAGTTATTGGAGCTTTGGCTTAGCAAAACCGGCACAGAGATTGAGCCCCAAATAGCCGCCACCGCCGCCAGCTGGACCATCTACGGGCTGGCACTGCAGCACGACCAGGACAAAAACGTGAACAAACTTTCTGCGGAGCAATTTGCCGATCAGGTGCTGCCGCTGGTGCGCGGCAACTTGCACCTGAGGCCGTTGCCGTTGGTACGGCAAACCTGAACCCGGCTCGGATCAGTCATTCAGGTCGATGGTGTTGTAATAGGCAAACAGAGTTCCGTCTTTATATAATCCGAATTGCAGAAAAGGCCGGTTCATGTCTCCGGGCTGCATTTCACCATACCAGGTGAAAAAAGCATTATTGCCCTTCGCGCTGGCTTCATACGAAAACGTGGATTGACGCACGTCAAAATCAGGCAGGAGAGCTTGGGCATATCCGATGGCAAGCTTCTCCAAATCCTCAGAAGGCAGGGAATTTGTTTCCGCGGACCTGGCCGGCAAGGTTGCTCTGGCATCGATCTCCACGACCCGATTGCGTTCTGTATCGACTGAATATTTCCTGCCATCCGGATCCTGATAAATCGCCACTTTCAGCTTTCCACTCGGGGAATTGATCATGCCGTCCTCCTGCACAAATTCGAGCTGGCTATCGGGTAAAGCCAATATCGAGCGCACCTCATTAATAACCACCAGCGTGGTATCCGGGTTAGCATTTTTGGGAGTGCAAGCAGCAACGAGGAATAACAGACAGGCGAGAGAAATCACCCGAAATATCAAGCGCGAGACTTTATCGATCTTTTTCATCCAACAAATCCTCCTGGTATTCTTTTATTGATTAACTCCAAACCCCATCGCAGACATCCCAGCGTAAATCGATTCCTGCCTGCTGACCCGATTCGATTTTAAGAGTTTTTCTCATCCATCATTTGCAGCATGATCGCTGTTCTGGGGTAATTTTCCTGCATGAATTTCATGGAGTGCGCATTTCGCAGGCTCACTGCCTGAGATTTCCATTCATCAAACCACTCTTGCGCCATACCAGTACCAGGAAGCCCCAGATCCTCATCGCCGAGCAGCTCACGCATGGCAGACAAAAGAATTTGCCCCTGAAGGTCCGTCTGTCCACCCGCCAAGAAGCGGGCGTAGGCATACCGCAAAGTGGAATCGCCGTAATATAAAAGTTCCCGGAACTTGTAGGCATGCTCGTCGATATACGCACCCAGATTCGACGCCTCTGCCGGAGAGGCAGAGATGGTCTCGAGCAGTTTTTCAAGCACGGCATCCGTATCAATCTCGCCATATGCAACCGCCTTTGCATAACAGGCTTGCATTTCAGCCAGGATATATTTCTGCGTATCCAACGCATCCTCAACGATATCGGCAGGGAATTTCTCTTCGATGGAAGAAGCGTAATAGGTTCCATCACGCGGCATGCAGTATTCCGTGAGGTCATATTCGCCCTGGAGATTTTTCTCAAAGGTAATCGCCACCGGCATGTGACTGCCACCCGATTCGAAAAATTCACCATCCGCATAAACAAACTCCAGATAAAGCGCCATGGCGTAAACCGTGGTGGTGCTGCCGCTTTGCACAGTTTTCAGGGTCACGTGCGCTTCAGTGGCAAAATCGCTTTCGGGGTATTGGTTCGCATTAGCCTGCATAATCGCATCGGTGATAGCAGCATCCAGGTTGGTAATACTCTGAGCATCCTTGGAAGGGACGCTTGTGCAAGCTACCATAACGATTAATACAGCCATGAGAACAACCTCAAGAAAATTGAGTTTTCTTGTCATCTTAATCCATCCTTATCAATTCCTTATTCGTCCTTTTTAAAGGACAGAATAATAAGTCAAACAAGTAGAGAATACCCCAAGTATTGGAAAATTGCAGGATTCAAACGATGCATACCAGGAAAAGAATGGGCCGATCAGATCCATCCATATAGACAGTGGAGCCGATAAGGTTTTTAACATAATTTGGTTAATTTGAAGAATGTACCGCTCTTAAATCAATTGCAGGCTAGTTCATAATGCAGCAATACGATGCCGCATTCAAAAGGCCGTGATTCTACTAATTTCAGCTTTTGAGATTCATGGACCTGGCTGAAGATAGACAGCCCACCGCCAAGCAAAGCCGGATTGACAAACAGGAAAAACTCGTCAATCAACCCATACTCAATCAACGCAGAAACCAGGGACGCACCCCCATACACAATCATATCCTTGCCATCCTGGTTTTTACGCTGCGCGACATCCTCCACCAAATCCGTGGAGACTACTTCCATATCCTTCCAAATAGGTTGCTTGACTGTTTTGGAATAGACAATCTTGTGAGCTGCCATCATTTTCTGCCCGCCGGTATATTCCGGGTCGAGCGGGTCACCAGCTACATGCGACCAGTGATCAATAAATCCCGCCGCCATCTTGCGGCCCAGCAAAATAGTATCGATGGAATCAGTCAACTCATCCACATACTGATTCAGGTCTTCATCCCAATCCCATACCATCCAATCCATTTCCCCATCGGAACCGGACACATAACCGTCCACGGATATCTGCACCTGCAATTTCAACTTACGCATGTTCTTTTCCTTATCTATATCTAAGCCTTTGAGCAATCAGGCAAAAAGCAGATGGGATCCAAGGGTCATTCATCACCTGTCGGCACAACATCCGCTGTCTCTACCATGAGAACAATGACCTTCTCGGGCGCACGGGTACGGTGGGTAATACCTTTGGGGACAACGTAGCCCTGCCAGGCACCTAAATCGATGGTTTCTTCCTCCAAGTCGATCAATAAATGTCCATCCAGTACAAAAAATAACTCATCGTCCTGATCGTGTTTGTGCCAATGGTATTCACCCTGCAAAATACCCAGGCGGGCGACTGAATCGTTCACCTTGCACAGGGTCTGGTTGTACCAGTTATCCGTGCAAGCCTCTACCAACGCGGGAACGTCCACCAGCGTCAGGGGCGGAAATTTTACATCCAGGTTAGTTGTGTATAGGTATGATTTTAAATCCGTCATTCGCAGCTCCTTTGTCCAACTCAGGTTCAGTGATCCCCTTCGGCCAATCGCTTGCTAAAATAAACCCGTCCATCCGGGACTGAACTATAAAGCTTTTAAGATCGCAGCCGTATCCGCCACCTGGGCAAACTCGTTATGGATGGTCGCCAGCGAAAGCGCGTGCACCGTCTCGGCGGAGTAATCAACACCATCCGGCCCGGTCAGGCCGAATGCCGCGGTGGCGTCTGAAACGACATATGTGTGAAAACCCAGGTTGCCGGCCATGCGCGCGGTGGTGGAAACACAGTGCTGGGTGGTCAAACCCACAATGACCAGCGTGTCATAGCCTTTGGAGTTCAATTCCTTCTCCAGATCAGTGCCGATGAAGGCGCTGTTGACATGCTTCCAGATAATTAACTCACCCGCTTGCGGATTGACAATTTCCTTTATCGCGCAGCCCGGGTTATCCTTGTTCAAGGGGGAATCCGGCAACAAAGAAAGATGTTTCACGAAGATGACCGGGCGGCCGGTCTCACGCCAGGCTGCCAGCAAACGGGCCATGTTTTCCTCCGCGCCGGGGTTATTGCGTTGGCCCCAAACCGGTTCGTCAAAACCCTTCTGGACATCGATGAGCAGCAGCACAGCATTGGCAGGTAACTTGTCCATACAGTTAGTTTCCTTTACTTATAGATTTTATACCATCCTTCAGCGAACTGCGCCCAAATTCAGGTCATCGTGGTCCAATCCCAATTGCGAAGCGCGCCGGTAGAATTCCTCGGCCTGCCGCATGTGGCCCAGCAGCTCATACGAACGGCCCAGGTTGACGTACAGCGAAGGGTAAAACAGCTGCAAGCGCTCGTCCCGCGAGGATTCCGCGCGCGCCAGCGCGATCTCGTTCCAATGCAGAGTCATTTCAGGGCTGTCCTGGATGCGCGCCACATAGTGGGCCGCCAGGCAAGCTTCGTAATCGTCCCGCGCCGCCCGCCAGGCCTGGCGGTAATATTCGGCCGCCTCTTCGGGTTGTCCGGCGTATTCGGCCCGGGTGCCCAACACGCACAGGCGCTGCACCTCGCTCTCGGGTTGCGGATCGGGCAAGCTCAAGCGCCCTGTGCTTCCTGCCAGGCGCGCAGCTGGCCGATGTGTTCCAAGTGATGGTCGTACGTACCGGTCAACACCGCCGCCAATGGATAACCGCCCATCCAGGGGTAATGCTCATCGTCAAACAGGTCACGCTCCGCGAAGCGGCCGGACAGCTCGATCAGGCGCTGATAACCCGTCAGCCAATCCGCGCGCGCCTGCGGCCAGGTGCGTACCCGGTATGTATCGTGGATCCAGGCATTCAGCCCATCCACGGAAGCATCCGTGTCCGGCAAATATTGTGCCGGCCAATCCGGGAATTGCGGCTGGCCTCCGCTCAAAGCCGCTTCAAGGCGCGCCAGGGAGCGCTGCTGCCAGGCCCACAAATGGATGACCACATCCTTGAGCGACCAATCGGACTGCGCCAGCAGCGCCTCTGCCCGGTCTTCATCCGCCTCTTCCAGAACAACCTGCCATTCCTGCAGCTGCTCGCGCAGCGCGGCCAACATATGTGTTTGCATGCTCATTTCTTTTCCCTTTCCTGCCTAAAGTTTGAACGGTGATCGTGCATCGTCCGTAAATAATCCAAGCGTCATTCCTTTTCAGTAGTATAAAAGAGTTTCTATGCAATGCGCTTTAGCATTTATTTTTGTTATCAGGAGAACTTCATGAACGGCATTATCCCGCTGCTGACTTACATCTTCGTGGTCTCGTTCACCCCCGGGCCCAACAACATCATGTCCATGACCAACGGCATGCGCTACGGCTACCGCAGCATCCTGCGCTTCATCGGCGGCATCCTGTGCGGCTTCGCCGTCATCGCGCTGAGCGCGGGCATGCTCAACCTGTTCATGGCCAACCTGATCCCCGCTTCGGGCAAGTGGCTTAAGATCCTGGCGGCGGTTTACATGTTCTACCTGGCCTTCCGCATTCTGCGTTCCGGGCCGATGGACGACAACAAAGAAGGCAGCTCGACCAACCGCTTCTGGTTCGGCTTCACCATGCAATTCATTAACGTCAAAGCCATCCTGTTCGCCATCTCGGTATTTTCGCTGTTCGTCAGCGATTTTTCCAGGGACTTCTTCATGGTGGTGCTGTTCGCGCTGTTTTTGGTGTTCGTGACATTTATGGGCACCAGCCTGTGGGCCTTGGGCGGCACGCTCTTCCGCAGCCTGGCGCAGAAGCAATATAAGATCTTCAACGGCATCATGGGCGGGCTGCTGATCTATACGGGGATCGCCGGGCTGCTCAAGTAGGGCCAGTCCCCTCCCGGCTCCCGCCCCCTCCCAACCTCCCCCAATTTTTGTGCCCCCTCCCGGCCTTCCCCAAAATCTTCGATTTTAGGGGAGGAGATAAGGATTATTTGGATTTCTTAGTTTTGGCGCGTGCGCGATTCTCGGCCGCGCGGAACTCGGTGATGCGGCGCACCAGGTCGTAGGGGATGGGCTTGTCCAACGGAAAGCGCACGGTGCCCTTGGAGGTTTCATACTCTTTCAGCTCTTTTTCAAAATGCGAGATACCGCTGGGGGTAGGGTAGAAACCGATGTGATGTTCATAGGCCGCGAAATGCACCAGGTTCTGGCCCAGCACAAAGGTGGGCATGCCGTAGCTGATCTTCTCCGTGGCTTCGGGCACAATCTCGTGGATCAGGTCGCGCATTTGCCCCATGATGGCTTGCGTTTGCGCGGGGAAGTCCGCCATGTACTCGTCAATCGTTTGCGGGGTTTTCTTACTGCTGTCCATTCAAGCTCCTGCATTGCAGAATTTATTTTAATTTTACATAAAGCAGGAAGATATTCTATTAAACATGTATTAATGCGCTTCGGCGCAATCCTCGTCTCCGTCCTCACATGCGCAGCCGCATTCCATGCCGGCCGCCTTTTCGAAAGCCTCGCGGCCCTCGTTGACCGAGAAGTAGATCAGCCCGAAGGCGCCCAGGCTGTCCACCAGGCCGAAACCGGTCAGTTGGTAGATCAGGCTGGAAGCCAGCAGCACCAGCGACATGTAGATGCACACCATGGTGCAGTTGGCGTCCGCCAAAATGGGGGCGGAATCCAGCGCGCGCCCGACCTTGCGCTTGGCGCTCACCAGCGCCCACATGGTTGCGATGGAAATCAGGGAGATGATCAGCCCCGGCAGGGTGGTTTCGGGCTTGTGTGCGTTGAACAGGTTGAAAATCGCGCCCACGCCCAGCCCGACGGCCAGGATGTAGAAGGACGCGCCGGTAATGCGCAGGGCGGTCTGCTCGAACTGCGAGCGGGAAGTGTCCGGGTTCTGGCGGATGCGCAGCACCATGGCCAGGATGCCCGCGCCGGACAGCACCTCGATGAACGAGTCCACCCCGAAGCCGAACAGGGTCAGGGTCTCGTCCGAGGCGCCGAAGTAGATGGACACCAGCCCTTCGAGGATATTGTAGAAGATGGTGATGATGGCCAGCCAAAGGGCATATTGCCAGTATTTGTGGGTAGAATCGGTCATAGACACGCCTGCTTTCTGTGAATAAAAAGTAGGCTGTTATTTTACACGATATTTATGAGAAAAATGAATTAATAAAAACTTTTTGGTTTATAGACTTGTTACAATGATGAGAAAGACAGTAACCATTCAAAGAAAACCAAGTATTCTTTCATCAAATAAAAGAGCAGATCATTATCAGAACAAAGTTTTAGTTATTTTTGATACGCCTTCTATCAAATCTTTTACTTGGTCCACAGTAGGTTCAATGTCCTTATCATGGTCACAAATATTACGAATATCCGTTAGATGCTGAATAAAACGCCATTCAGGGATTTCAATGATGTTACTTTCTTTTAAGGAATTATTGTAATCAGAAATTGTTAAATTCTTCTTCGTAAGACTTATTTCATGTACTTTACATACAGAAGATAAGTGTCTTTCTAATACCACCCCTGCTAACGCACCAGCGGCTCTTACAAATCCATAATTAATAAGCTCTGAAGCTTCATCGAGCTCTGAATCAAATAAGTCAGCTTGTATTAATTGGGATAAATCAAAAATGGAACTTTCAAACCGAGGTCCAATTGCTTTAATTATCGCTAATTGTTGAAGAAAACGTGGAATAGCCGCTGATGGGCTTACAATTTTCACATCATCAAATCTTCTAGTTGCATATAATCCTTGAAGATAATCTTCAATTCTATAATTTCCGAAGTTTATATCCTTTCGTGATTTTGGTACTTTGTATTGGTCAACAAAATCATCAAGTCGATCTGGCAATAATTGTTTTACAAGAACTATTGCTTCAGAATACCACGATTGATATACTTCTTTAAATGTCGGTAGAGATTCTACAAATTCTTCAGTTTTCTCTCCTAGCTTTTCTTTTACCTGCTGCTTAAATTTGTCGGGGCAACATTCATATTGCATGGCATTAAGCAAATCAGATCCTAACTTTATAAGGGATCGGAGATCTGTCTTATATCTATCTAAATTTGTATTCATATTTATGTATCTACTCTATTTAATTAACAAATGCGAAAATAGTGTTTATAGTTACTATCATATTTCATATTATTTTGATAAATCCTGAGAATTATCACTTTTTATATACTTGGTCTAATACTGAAATAAGTTTTGCTCCCAAATTCAAAGCTTCTTGTGCTTGGTTGTATGGCACTTGTTGGCCATGAATAGCTGCATTGCATATCCGATTAACGTATTCAAAACTTTGTTCTAAATATTCATAGTCACGGTATTGATTTATAAATAATTTGAACAAAGTCGTTGCAGAATACAATTTTGTATTGTTTACCTTTTTTTTTGCATCAAATTTAGTGTTTTTTCCAAGAATACTGCGCAATAAAGATTCAATTCTTATTCTCATTCTAGCCAAGGCCATTACAATATCTTCGTCTTCCAAAAAAAGTTCTCGTCTGACTTCCTGAATTTCTTGAGGTTTTAGTTTTGGATCTCCCTTGTTAAACTGCTCTTTTGCCGCATCTAATAATTCGGCAAAATAAAAATTCATGTTTGTTGAATTATTTAGATTGTTAACGCTACTTATAGTATTGTTCACAAACATCATGACCTGAAAAATTTCGTTCTTAATATTTTTAATCTCTTCTCTTTGATTTTGAAGGTCACGTTCAAGTTCTACAAACTTCCCAATCCTTATTTTTTGTACAAACGGAATTATTGGGAAGAATATTGCGCAGAGCAATATTATGTAACTGAATGTATGAATATCCTTTGGATTTTTTAGATCAATTGATAGATACAAGACATAAAACAAGAATATAGAAATCAATAAAGAGATTGCCAATAATAACCAATCAGAGATTTCCTTCTTCATATTCCCTCACCTAGTTTCTATGTAAATTATATCTTTATAAATTGTTCTATCTAGTAAATATTTTGATCAATTAATTGAATTTCGCAAATTATTTTTCAATCCAAGCTAATTACAATTCTGTCTTTTTGAAGTATTAATAGTCCACCTCCCAAAAAAACTTCAATTTTAGGGGAGGACATTGAAGGTTTTATTCTTGTTAATTTCCTGTTTTTCGATTTGCCTATCCTTCGCTTCAAGAAATTCGTCGATACATTATCAATCACGATGACAACAGCATTCAGATCCTCCATGGCCTGATTGTTCCAGAAATGCAAGATCCGATAACCGTGGGCAGCCAGGTAGGTGGTACGCTGACAAACAGCCCCCACCCAACCTCCCCCATTTCTGCGAAATAGGGGAGGAGCTTGGTAATTGTTGTTCGCGATTATTTCTATTCTTCAGTCTGATCGTTTTTCTTTTCGAGTTGCTCGGCGATGGCATTCTCGATCGCGATAACAACGGCGTTCAGATCATTTAAGACCTGATTATTCCAAAAACGCAATACGCGGTAGCCGTTAGCGACCAGATAAGCAGTGCGCTGTTGGTCGTACTCGTGCAGGTCCACGTGCTGTTCACCATCCACCTCGATGACCAGCTTGAGGCGCGGGGCGCAGAAATCCACTACGAAGGGGCCGATAGGGTGCTGGCGGCGGAAGCGGGCGCCGGCGCACTGGCATTTGCGCAGCGCGGACCACAACTTGATCTCGGCAGGGGTGGGGTTGGCGCGCAGGTCGTGCGCGAAGCGGGCGGTGCGGGCTTGGCTGTGATCGGTCATGTTCCCCTCCTGGGCAGTAGTGATGGTTGGTTTGTGAGATATTTTACGCCTTTGGCCCCCTCTCTGCCTCCCTCAAAGTCTGCGACTTTAGGGGAGGGGCTCCGAGTTCCTCCCCTATTTTCGGAACGAAAATGGGGGAGGTTAGGTGGGGGCTTGTTGCAGGAGGGGGCGGGGGAGGCTGGGAGGAAACCGACAAAGTTACTTTCTCAAAAACAGCGTTTGTGTGCAGGGAGCACACCTATTTTGGGGCTGCCGTAAATATAATTTGCGGTAATCCCACGGGGACATCTTGGAGGAAGCCTGCAACGGTGAGATCAATTTTATTTTCCTTGTGTATGTTCCAACCCATTTCTCAAACTACCCGAACGAATGCAGGTTATGTATTTAACCCAGGTGAGAACCTGAGAAAAATAATCAGCAATCCTGAAAAAAACAACCAACCAGGAGGTGTTTAAATGAAGAAAAAATTTTTATTATTGCCCGTTATGATCCTGATAACCGTGCTGATGGTAAACGGCAGGGTCTATGCCGACGGGGTTGAACCACCCGCCGCGCCGAACGCGCAGGAGGAAGCGGCGGCGGTGGAAAACGCACCGGCAGAATTGGGGGAAACGGATGAACAGGTTCCCCTGACATCGGACACGCCGCAGGAAACGCCGGATGAGGCATCACCGGACGAAGCAGACGCGGGGACCTCTCCGGAGCAGACGCAGGAGAACATCGACAGCGGGATGGATCCGTCCGAGACACAGCCGGAAACGGAACCGCCCGCAAATGGATCCGACGATCCGCAAGCCACCAGCCCGGATGAGGGCGGGACGGGCGAGGAAGTTGAGCCGCCCGCGGAAACGGACGTTCCCGAAAATGAAACCTCCGCAGAAAGTCCGGTTGACACCAATTCGCAATCCGGCCAGCAGGAAGTTGAGGAAGTTTCCGATCCGTATTTCACCTCCGGCGGTGTGACTTATAGTTTCTACCAAACCGCGGGCGCATGCAACGGAGCAGCCAACTGTGTGGACGGGTTGGCTAATCCCATCCAGTCTGCTATTGACTACATCCAGATCAACGGCACCGCGCCGGACGACGGGAACATTTACGTTGAAAAAGGTTTATATAAAGAAACAGTTCTGATTGACGGATCATTGACGAACCTGGACACGTTACGAGGTTTGATCGGGATTCCCACCAACGGCGTTTTCCCGACCATCGCCAATTCACTGACGTTGACCAACCTGCCGGGCGGGTTCACGCTGTCGGGGTTCATTGTAACCGGCGGCGTAAGCGTCACAAACAGCAGCGGACCTATTGAAGTCAACTCGGTGACCGGCACGCTGGAAATGACCAACGTGACTGCTTACATGACCGACGCGGACGGAATTCACATCAAAGACCACAAAGGTGACATCAACCTGACCGATATCAATAGCAATCACATCACCAACAACGCCCATGGAATCTGGGTGGAAAATCAAATTTCCGGGAATCTCACCATCACCGACAGCGAGATCCGGTTCAACACAGGCGATGGGGTCAAGGTCAGCTCGAAAGGCCGCGTGACGTTGGACGGCGTAATAAGCCAGAGCAACGCTAACGGTATCATGATTGACGGTTTTGGCTCGCTTAATATCTCCAATTGCAGCACGCAGGAGAACGACCAATTTGGCATTTGGATCCAGGCTGCGGGGAAATCCGTGGTCATGGACAACGTTGATTTTGGCTCAAACGGGAATGGCTCAACTGAATCCTGCAGCGGCCTGTGCATCATTGACGCGGGAACAGTCACCCTGAAGAACATATCCGCCTATTCAAATTATAGCAACGGCATTGAAATCAGCGCCAGCGGAAATATCAGTTTGTCCAATATCACCGTGAAGCAGTCTGGTTTGACTGGCATCCACCTCACTTCACTTAAAGGCAGCGTAATCATCGACGGAGCCGTCATCATTGAAAATTCGGATGATGGGATATGGATCAACGCGCGCGGGGCGACACTGCGCAACATCTCCGCAAGCAACAACGGAGCCAACGGCATGCGCCTGAACCTGAGCGGCGGCAACGCGCTGTTCGAGAATATTGCCACCGACGCGAACGGCGCCTGGGGAATCTATCTTGATACGCTGGATAGCTACCCTTCCGCCGTGGTCAATACAACGCTGAAAAAGGTCAACGTGGCCAATAACCAACAGGGCGGCATCCATGTGAGCACTCTGGGGTCAGTCACCCTGGTTGACAGCACCGCTTTCTACAACCAAAACGACGACGGCATTTATATCGCCACGCGCGGCAAAGTATCCGTGACCAATTGCGCGGCGGATTCCAACGCAGGCGACGGCCTGCAGGTCGAAGGGGTTTACACCAAAGCATTCCTTAATGGTGACTGGCAAAATGTATCCATGACCAGCCCGGCTTCGGTGACGATCAATATCGCCAAGGATTCGCAATCCACCAATGAGTTCAACCAAAACGGCACGATCAATGACTGGGGCATTGGCGTCAGCGGGATTCACATCGTTTCGCAAAAACCGGTCAGCATCTTTGATTTCACAACTGATGAAAATTACGGTTATGGGGTTTACGTCTGCGGTCCGGATATCTACAACCAGGAAACCGGCTCCTATGATTTGCAGCGCGCGGGTGTCGTAACCATCAAATCCACCCAAGCCGATAACCGCAATAATACCGGCAACAATACCATCGGGATCTATGTGTACGCCGCCGGCACAGTAACGCTCTCTGATCTTTCCAGCAACCAAAATGTCAGAGGCGTTGAAATCGATACGTTGGGCAAGATCATCGTCACAGCGGTAAACGACAGCGATACGCAGGACAGCGACAGCATCCTGCTCAAGAACAATTCCGCTTCCGGCAGCATGACCGTAACCATCACCAACCTGGGAGTTTTCAAAACACAAGAGGATTGGGGAGCCGCATTGGTGGTTTCCAGCAAGGGAACCATCACGATCAGCCGGTTGACGCTGGAAGGCAACAATTGTTTTGGCGCAAAACTGCTAAATGATGGCGATGGAAAAGGCAATATCAGTATAACGGGTGCAACCATTATTAATAACAACGGCATTGGAATCCTGGCCCGCTCGAACGGATCAATCCTGATAAAGGACACGACAGCCAATAACAACAACCAGGGCGGCGCCGATTTGAGCAACCAGGACGCGGCCAAAGCCGCGCCGATTTCATTGACCGATTGCGAATTCAGCCAAAACCAGTCCTTCGGCCTGCAAGCCGGCAGCAAGGCTTTGATCACCTTGAAAGAAGTCAGCGCTTACGAAAACAACCAAATCGGGATCAACATTTTCAATAGCGGAGGCGGCGCAAAAGCCGGCATCACGCTGATTAATGTCAATTCCGAAAGCAACAATGGATCAGGCTTGAACATCGAGACCGACGGCCAGGTTTTGATCACCAGCATCTACGTCAACAATAATGCCATGCGCAACAACTGGCTGGGTAATGAGAGCGACAGCGGATTTACGTTGATCGATTTTTTCAACCAATCCCAGGGATTGGATCGCTGGAACTTCGCGGCTGCTTTCGATAGCGCGCAAGTGATTCTGCTGCAGGCGGATGCCGCCTGGCCATTGAACCGCGCGGATTTCCAACCGGTGATCGAGTTGTATGACGCCGAGACGGATGAGTTGATTCCCGTGACCATCGACTGCGAATCGACGCTCGGTGAGTGTTCCTTCACCTTCCTGCCCGGCGATTTCGGTTATACAGAAACCGGGAATTATTACGTGCTGGCCGGCAGCAGCAGCAACGATGGATTCTACCGCCTGTCGTGGAACGACGACGACCCGGACACTTTCGAGAGATTCTATTACGCTTCCGGCGCAATGGTTACAGCCGGCGGCAATGTAAAAATCAACGGCGTTGAAAGCCATTTGAATTCAACTACCGGCCTGGTTGTAACGACCACCGGGAATGGCAGCATTACGTTATCCAACATCCATGTTTCCGATAACGGCGCCGAAGGCGTTTCCCTGACCAGCGGGCAGGATCCGCTGGATATGGATGATTCCGGCTGGGGAAGCGGGACGATCAGCTTCACAGGCGAAAACGCCATTAACTCGAATGGCTGGGATGGGTTGGTGATCAACTCCAGCGGGAGTCTGATTATCAAGAAATTAGACGTGGATGGTAACGGGCAGGCAACCGGCAGCACGGGGATTCTCATGAATGAAAACCACGCCGCCAAACTTATCACCATCAACGACCTGAATGTGCGCAACAACGGCAGCGGCACGCAAATGCGCGCGATAGGCAATATCGTTCTGAAAAATGTGGAGATTTCCAATAACGTAAGCGGGAGCGGGCTATACCTAGATAATTGCCTGGAATATGCGGGCATTTGCGGCGGAAAAGGTACGATTTCGCTGACCAATGTGTATGCCAACGGGAACAATGGCACGGGTATGGAACTGTACTCGAAAGGCATGATCACCCTGAAAGCCGTGGAAGGCAGTGAAAACCGGCAAACCGGCATTACCATCTCAAATCAATTTGAGGGTACGGCCGCCAACCTGATTTTAAGCGGCGTAAACGCCAACAACAACACAATGACCGGCATCCAGGCCACCACCAACGGTTCGTTGCTGATTTCAAAGGTCAACGCGAACGGCAACAGTATGAATTGGAACAAGATGAGCAGCGGGGAAACCGTGCAGAATTATCTCAACCCCAACCAGGGCTCCGACTTTTGGGGCTTTGACGCGGAGGCTGAAACGACCTATACCATCACGCTCCTGACAGACGGGACTGACACTGAAATGAATTTCCTTAACCTCCTTGATTTCGATCCCATATTAAGATTGTACGTAATGGACGACGAGGACAACCTGATCGAAATAACGGAAGGCTTCACCATTGACCACGTGACCGACAGCTCCTACGAAATCGTGTGGACGCCCGGGGCGGACGCGGGTGGCGGGTATTGGGTTGAAGTAAACAGCACCAGCAACGGCGGCTATTACCGTTTGTCCATCAACCACGATGCCTCCGAATACACACGCTACTTTGTGGATGGCATGACCTACGAGGCAGGCGGCAATGTGGTGATCAGCGGGACCAACCACTTCAGCGGCAATGAACAAACGGGGTTGACCGGAACGAGCAGCGGGAACGTGACGCTTTCCAACCTGGGCGCGAATGGCAATGGTCGTGAAGGTATCTCCATCGACAACCTGGGCGGTACCGGCAGCGTGACCGTTATGGGAACCAACCAGGTTATCGCAAACGGATTGGACGGGCTGAAGATCAATACCAATGGAAGCGTCAATGTGAGTAATTTGATCGCTTACAATAACACGCTGTCCGGTTTGAACATTGTTGCCAACGGCAACGGCGCTCGTGTAAACCTATCCAATCTGTATCTTTCGTACAATAATGAAAACGGATTGAAGGTCGATGGCAGCGGGGCAGTGACACTAAATAACCTGAACACCTGGTCCAACCAGGACACCGGCGCGTATATCGACACCAACGGTTTTGACCTGGCTGTGTCGAATAGTTCCATCTTCCTCAACCAGAATTTTGGTCTGGTGTATGTGAACTCGCCGGAAATCCTGTTCAATAACATCAACAATTCTTTCAGGTGCAACGGAAGGAATTACTATACCAGTCTCGACAGAGATAACATCGTCGCACTGGTTCCGTAAATCAGCAGAAAGCGGGGCGGCTACAACCGCCCCGCTTTATTATCCACGATTAATCCCTGTACGTTAGAAAAAAAACCAACGCATGTATGAATTTGAACTCATTTTAGGGCGCTGCGATGCAAACAGCCCCCTCTTAACCTCCTCCATTTTTTTTCCGAAAATAGGGGAGGAATGACAAGTTGTCTCCTCCCCTAAAATCGAAGATTTTGGGGGAGGCTGGGAGGGGGCGGTATTCGCAATCGTGATCTCAACAATATGCAGGTCACCCATAACCCGATTGTTCTAAAAACGCAGGACGCGGCAGACGTGGACGGTCAGGCAAGCAGTGCACTGGCAAGCAGCCCCCTCCTAACCTCCCCCATTTTTTTTCGAAAATAGGGGGAGGAATGTCATGTTGTCTCCTCCCCTGAAGTCGCAGACTTTGGGGGAAGCCGGGAGGGACGGAATTCTCAATCACGATCTCAACAATATGCAGGTCACCCATAACCCGATTGTTCTAAAAACGCAGAACGCGGCAGCCGTGGACGGTCAGGCAAGCAGTGCACTGGCAAGCAGCCCCCTCCTAACCTCCCCCATTTTCGTTCCGAAAATAGGGGAGGAATTAACACCTTTTACTCCTCCCCTAAAGTCGCCAGACTTTGGGGGAGGCTGGGAGGGGGCGGAAAGGCCGGGAGGGATAGATTTTCCTTGGGGAAAGTTACGCAGATTTACTAGCAACCTTCGCGCACGCGCACGGCCATCTCAAGCGCGCGCTGCTCAGCCAGGCCGGTGTAGCCGGACACGTTGAAGAGCGGGGCGATGGCATCCGGCGCGAGCCAGCGGGTGACGCGTGCATCATTTGCGGCCAGGTCGGCCAGCGGGTTGGCATCGCCCTGCTGGACAGCGGCCCAGGCTTGCATGCTGAGCTGGCGCAGGACCTCGTGCAGTTCCTGGCGGTCGGCGCCGGCTTTGACCGCGGCCATCAGCAGGCGTTCGACAGCCGCGAAGGGGCCAAACTTATCCAGGTTGGCTTGCATGGCTGCCGGGTTGACGCGCAAACCGGCGATGACTTTCTCCAGCGTGGCGAGGATTTCGTCCAAAGCCAGGAAAGCTTCCGGGAAGAGCGTGCGGCGGTTGGCGCTGTCATCCAGGGTGCGCTCCAGCAGCGAGTTGGCGTAGTTGTTCCAGGCGGTCAGCGGTGCGGTGCTGAGCGCGCGCGCCAGCGAATCGACCTTCTCGGCCTGGATGGGGTTGCGCTTGAAAGGCATGGCGGAGGAACCCACCTGCTTTTCGCCGAAGGGTTCGCCCAATTCGCCGATCACCTCCGATTGCAGCAGGCGCAGGTCAAAGGCGAACTTGTATGCCGTGGCCGCCAGGCCGGACAGCGCGCACAGCAGGGTATAGTCCTGCTTGCGGGTGTAGGTCTGGGAAGTAACTTCGTAGAAAGGCAGGTCCAGCGAACGGCTGACCAGCACTTCCAGTTTTTGCTGTCCTTCCGGGCCATATAGCATCACGTAAGAAGCGGCCGTGCCCACCGCGCCCTTGAAGCCCTTGCCTTTCAGCTCGCCGCGCAGGCGCGTCAGGGCCTGGTAATCGGCCAGCAGGTCCTGGGCGGTGGCGGCCAGACGGTAGCCCAGGGTGGTGGGTTCAGCCGGCTGCAAATGCGTGAAGGCCATGACCGGTTGGTCGGCATAGGTTTCCACTTTGTCGGCCAAAGCACGCAGCACCGCGGCCAACTTGGGCAGCAGCAGATCCAACGACTGGCGCGTTTGCAGCACTTCGGCGTTGTCCTTGATGTCCATGGATGTCGCGCCCAGGTGCAGCACGCCGCCGGCCCTCGGGCACTGCCCGGCATAGACCTGCAGCTCGGCCATCAGGTCATGCTGGTTGACGGCTTCGATCTCCAATGCGCTCTCCACGTCCACGTCCAGCATGTGCGCCTTGAGTTCATCCACCTGCGCGGGAGTCACCAGGTCGAATTCAACTTGCGCCTCAGCCAGGGCTACCCACAACGCACGCCAAAGCCGGCGTTTGTTTTCTTCGCTCCACACGGCGCGCATTTCCGGCGAGCCGTAGCGCCAACTGAACGGGCTTTGATAACGCGCGAAGGTATCCATTTGATTAACTCCTATAGAGCAGGGCCGAACGTTCCGGCCCAACCGAGACACTGCGCACCGGCAGGCCGGTACGTTCTTCGATAAATTTCACGTAAGCCTGCGCCTGGGCGGGCAAATCTTCCCAGCGCGTGCAATCGCGCAAATCAGCTTCCCAGCCGGGCAGAACTTCGTACATGGGGCTGCATTCCGCCAGCAGGCGCGCGTCGCCGGAGAAATCCAACGCCGTCAGGGTGCGGTCGCCGCAGCGGTAGGCTACGCACACCGGAATTTCCGACAAACCGGAAAGCACATCCAGCTTGGTCAGGAATAATTCGGTGAAGCCGTTGATCTCGCGCGCGTAGTTGAGCAGCACCAGGTCCAGGCAGCCCACCCGGCGCGGACGGCCGGTGGTGGTGCCGTACTCGTCCCAGGGGT
>DHVJ01000037.1 GCA_002412595.1 Anaerolineaceae bacterium UBA5211 | reverse complement strand
TTTTTTTTTATCCAATTTTCAGATAAGAAATAAGATCGAATTTGACCTTATTCGGCAGTGTGCGCTTTCTCGGTCAGGTTGGCAAACAGCCGCCCCAAAGCCAGTGGGAAACGGTACACGCAGAACAGGTAGAGTTTGGTGCGCAGGTCGGGCGTGATCACGTCTTTGGTCGAAAGGATCTGGCGCGCCAGACGTGCGCCCACCACGTCCGGGTTCTCCATCATTTGTGCCGGAATACCCAACGGCCGGGCTGAGGGAGTGTCTGTCAGGGGCGGGTGCATCAGGTTAACCTGGATGCCGTAGGGGTGCATCTCCAGCGCCAAGGTGCGCGTCAGCGATTCGATGGCGCCCTTGGTGGATGCGTAACCGTAAATGCCTGGGAAACCGGAAATGCCCACGCCCGAGCTGAAATTATGGATCAGGCCGCTTCCCTGCGCTTTCATGACCGGCAGCACCGACTGGATCATGTTCAGCATGCCGAANNCACCTCGAATTCCCGGCGGGTATCGGCCAGGGATTTTTGCTCGAAGGGCGCGAAGATCGCCAGACAGGCGTTGTTGACCAGTACGTCAACGCGGCCCCATTTTTCCTGAATGGCGCACACGCAATCCGCAACTTGTCCCGTATCCGTGATGTCGCACGTTTGCACCAGCAATTGGCTGGTGTATGTTCTTTCCAGTTCAATTAAAAATTTAGTTTTCAGGTCGAGCGCGGCCACCCGGTACCCGTCCGCCAGTAAGGCTCTGGTCATACCCAAACCAATGCCGTTGCCCGCTCCAGTGATGATAATAACTGTTTCCATGTGAGAACCCTTTATAAGTGATCGTGATTTTTATTAATAATTGGGAGGAATTATAAAAGAGAGGGAAAAATTTCGGAAAGAATTTAAAAACAAGTACCCCAGGCAGGACTCGAACCNNCTAGGCGTTAGGAGTGCCTCGCTCTATCCATTTGAGCCACTGGGGCATTGCGCATTTATTATAGCATTCTCTATTTTCCCCGCAAACCTTTAAAAAACTGACCGCCGGTTTTACCCGGCGGTCCAAGGGAGGGATTCCCACCAGTTACCCATAGGGATCTCCGGCGCGAGGAGGGGCGCTCCGGGGAGATTCTGGCGGTACTGACACCGCAGCTTTGTGAGCTTGGGTGCCATGCAGCCATAATATACCTTAATTGTTTTTTAAGCTATTAACGAAATATAAAATCGCTTAAGAGCGTTTTTGGAACTGTTTCAGCCAAAAATCGATATCATCCCCCGCTGGTTTGGCTTCTTTTCTGCTTTTTCCGGGTTTTTCATCCAACATAGCGGCGAATGCCTCGCTGGAAATGACACGCGCGCCCAGGTGTTCCGCCCCCTGGCGCACTTCACTATCCGAGCTGACTACCACCCAGTTGCGCGCTTCGCCCTTCAACTTACGTAAATGCTGTAAAATGGCGGTATCAGCAATGGCCGGCGGGCGCACGAAGTGTACTTTGAGGAAGGCCCGCTTCAAATCCGGGCTGCCGCCGGGTTGGGCATGGTCGAAATACACCACAGCTTGCTTACGCTGCCTCTGAAAATAGGCCTCCAGGCGCGTGATCAGAGCCAGCTCGTCATCCAACTGCTGCAGGTTCAGCCCGCGCACGCACGGGATCAGGTTATGGCCGTCAATCAGGTAGGGCATGTTGGGCTCTTAATTGCCCGCAATTGTATCACCGGCGCATATTTAGGGGAATTTCGGCTGATTATGATGGAATGGTCGCTGTAATTTGCCCGTCCTCCTTTATAATTCAGTCATGCTAATTATTAACCGTTCGCTTGAAGGATTTTAGTTCTTATGTCACAGGCTTATTATCGTAAATGGCGCCCCCTGGGTTGGGATGAAGTCGTCGGGCAGGAACACGTGGTGCGCACCCTGCGCAGCTCGCTGGAACAGGGCAACTTGGCGCATGCCTACCTGTTTTCCGGCCCGCGCGGCACCGGCAAGACCACCACGGCGCGCATCATTGCCAAGGCGGTCAACTGCCTGGCCGAAGACCAAAGCGCGCGCCCCTGCAACCAGTGCGCCAACTGCCAAGAGATCAACCAGGGCCGTTTTCTAGACCTGATCGAGATTGACGCGGCTTCCAACACCAGCGTGGACGACATCCGCGACCTGCGCGAGAAGATCAATTTCTCGCCCAACAAGGGCCGCTACAAGGTCTATATCATCGATGAAGTGCACATGCTCTCCAACGCCGCTTTCAACGCGCTGTTGAAAACCCTGGAGGAACCGCCTGCGCACGCTATCTTTGTGCTGGCCACTACCGAAGTGCATAAAATCCCGGCCACGGTGTTGTCGCGCTGCCAACGTCATGAGTTCCGCCGCATCCCGCTCAACTTTATCCAGGCACTCTTGAAAGAGATTGCCGAAAAGGAAAACGTTGAAGTTGAACCGGCCGCACTGACCGCCATCGCGCGCCAGGCCACCGGCAGTATGCGCGACGCGGTTTCACTGTTGGATCAGCTGGCTTCCACTGGCGGTCCGGTCACGCTGGAATTGACCCAGCAGGTGTTGGGCACAGCCGCGGGTGAAAGTGTTTATGAAGTCATAGATGCAATTTTGGACGAAAACGCTGGACAGGGTATTGCGTTGGTCAACCGCGCGTTGGATAATGGCAGTGACCCGCGCCAATTTGCCCGCCAGCTGGTGGATTTGCTGCGTGCGCTGCTGATGGTGCGCATGGGCAACGTCGAACAATTGGAAGCGACTCCCGAAGAACAGCAGAAGATGCGCACGATGGCTGAACGTTTCAGTTTGGATAAATTACTGGCAGCCATCCGGGCTTTTGACCACGCTGCCCAGCAGACCAGTCTGGGCTGGCAGCCCGGGCTGCAGTTAGAGCTGGCTTTGACCAGCCTCACAACCCAAACTATTCAGCCCTCCTCCTCACCTGCCAAACAGGAAAATCCGCCCGCATCGCCGCAAAAACAAAAAGAGGCTCCCCAAAAAGCGGACCCGGCTCCCAGGAAGCCTGCGAAAACGCAGGAGAGCGCGCCCCGGCCGCAAGCTGATCAAGCAGGAGCTGCAAAACAGAGTGTTGGGGACGTGAAAGAAACCGCAAAGGTTGAACCGGAAGAGGTATCTACTCCGCTACAGGCTGGCCAGCCTGTAGCTGCCCGCCCGGCGGGCGAGGGTGATATCGGCCTTATTCAAGATAAATGGAAAGAAATTCGCCTGGAAGCACGCAAAATTTCCCCGGAGACGGCTGCACTGCTCAATTCCTGCCGTTCGGTGAGCACGCATAAAGGCCGCCTGG
This sequence comes from Anaerolineaceae bacterium UBA5211, assembly GCA_002412595.1. Classification (GTDB taxonomy): domain Bacteria; phylum Chloroflexota; class Anaerolineae; order Anaerolineales; family Anaerolineaceae; genus Pelolinea. The sequence continues at coordinate 26,263 of DHVJ01000037.1, read as the reverse complement.
TTTTGAGTTTTGCCACCGATTTTGTACGCTCTAAAATGGAAAATGGGCAAAACCTGGAAAAAGCACGCCAGGCTGTCCACCAGGTAACCGGTGTGGATATCGAAATTGACTGCCGTGTGGCCGGTCAGGAAGAATCAGAATTCCCGGAAGGGATTGATCGCGATGGCATGGTGGGTACCGCGTTGTCCCTGGGCGGTAAGATCACTAAAAAAGAATAATATTAAATTATTGATTGAGAGGTAACTTATGATGAAAAATATGATGGGCGGTGATAGTGGCGGCATGATGAAACAGCTCAAACAAATGCAGGACCAGCTCAAGAAAGCCCAAAAAGAATTGGAAAAAGAAACTGTGGTGGGCTCGGCTGGCGGCGGTGCGGTGGAAGTGGTCATGACCGGAGCGCAGAAATGTGAATCCATCAGCCTGGACAGTGAAAAGATACGCGATATGAAACCGGAGAACTTGCAGACCCTGGTGCTCATGGCCGTCAACGACGCGCTGGATAAATCGCGCAAGCTGATGACAAAAAAGCTGGGCCCGATCAGTGGTGGTCTGGGCGGTCTTAAATAGGAATTAACTTGCATGGCTATTCTGCCTGAACCGCTGGAAAAACTGATCCTGGCCTTTGAACGCCTGCCAGGCATCGGCCCTAAAACCGCCTCACGCCTGGCTTTTTACATGCTGCGCGCGCCGCTCGAGGTATCTGCCGACCTTTCAGCAGCCTTGAAGGATATTAAAACCGCCACCGGTTTCTGTCAGATTTGCTTCAATATCACTGTGGCCGGGCATGATATCTGTGATATCTGTGCCAGCCCGGAGCGAAATACGGGACAAATTTGCGTTGTTGAAGACCCCATGGATGTGCTGGCAATGGAACGCACGGCCGGCTTTCTGGGCCGCTACCATGTGCTGCACGGTGCGCTGTCGCCTATTGAGGGTATCGGGCCGGATAATCTGCGCATAGACGAATTAGAGGAACGCGTCAAAGCTGGCGATATTAAAGAGGTTATTGTGGCCACCAATCCCAGCATGGAAGGCGACGCGACCGCGCTTTACTTACGCCAGCGTCTGGAAGCTTACCCGGTACATCTAACGCGCCTGGCGCGCGGCTTGCCGGTGGGCGGCGACCTGGAATATGCTGACCAAAATACCCTGCTGCGGGCCCTGGCTGGCCGCCAGGATTTGTGAGCGCTCTGAAACCCTATTACGTTCCCAATAGATTGCTTCAATGGAATGTGGTTTTATTTAAACTTTTTCACAGGAGAATTTAATGGCAAAAAAGATCATTATCGATACCGACCCGGGCGTGGATGATACCATCGCCATTCTAACCGCGCTGCGTTCACCTGAGGTGGAGGTGATTGGCCTGACCAGTGTGTTCGGCAACGCGCCGGGCGAGGTCACCGCGCAAAATGCGCTGCGTCTGGTTGAGCTGGAGGGTCACGGAAACATTCCCGTGGCGCGCGGCAGTGATGTGCCGTTGGTATTCCCGCTGGAAAAATTGGGCACCTGGGTGCACGGTGAGGACGGCATGGGCAACACCCACCCGCCCGCGCCGCAGGGTCAACCGTTGGATCAAAGTGCGGCAGAATTTATTGTTGAAATGGCGCACGCTTACCCGGGTGAGGTTACATTGGTGCCGGTTGGCCCGCTGACCAACCTGGCCTTGGCTTTGCGCCTTGACCCCGGCATCGCCGGCTTGATCAAAGAAGTGGTGGTTATGGGCGGGGTGGTAGCCCATCCGGGTAATATGACCCCGGTAGCAGAAGCCAATATCTACCACGACCCGCACGCGGCGGATATCGTCATGGCGGCTGGCTGGCCGCTGGTTTTGGTCGGGCTGGATGTTACCCACAAGACCATCATTACACCCGAATTCCAGCAAATGCTCTTCAAGGCCGATAACCCGGCGGTACGCTTTATAGAAAAGATCCTGCCTTGTTATCAAAAATTCTTTGCGGATATGTATGGCTTGAACGGTGCCATTTACACACACGATCCTTCGGCCATCTCGTATGTCATTGATGCGGACTTATTCACTACCGAAGAAGTGGCGGTTTTCGTGGAAACGGAAGGGCGCTGCGTGGGGCAGACTGTAGCGGATTGGAATCACCAATGGGAAGAACGCACACCGGTCAAAGTATGCCTGGACGTGAAATCGGAGGATGTATTGGCTTTGTTAAAGGAACGCCTGACGGCTTGATAGCCTTTATAAACCAGTTGCTTTTCTATTAAAGTAAAACACCGCTCACCGGTTATTAATCGAAGTGAGCGGTGTTTTTTTATTTATAAGGAGCGGAGAATGATTTACTTTCTGCCTGTGATCAGGTTGATGACCAGCAAGAGGACCACAGCGCCTACGAAAGCCGCGAAAATCTGACCGATTATGCTATTAACGCTCAGGTTCAGCAGGCTGAAGATCCAACCGCCCAGGAAAGAACCAATCACACCTATAACCATGTCTCCGATCGCGCCGAAGGAGTTTTTGACGACCTTATCTGCCAAAAATCCAGCAATTAAACCAACTAATAAAAGATATAAAATATTCATTGTTACCTTCCTTTTTATTATTTATCTTAATTATATAAGAAATATTCAGTTTGACTTGGCTATATCTATTTTTATATAATTTTCATATACGAAAACGTGAATGGTGAAGAAAACACCAATTTTTTGACTTTTAACTACATTTGTGCTATTTTTAACACTTGAAATTCCCCATTCATATTGGAAGTGTAAATGATCAGAGAACGTATTGCAGATAACGTATATTGGTTTCAGAGTGAGATATACGCACAAGTTACGGCTGGTGCGATTGTGGGTGCAAACTGGGCTGTCTTAGTGGATACCCTGGCAGTCCCGGAAGAAACGCTTCAAATGCGTGCTTATCTGGAAGAGACGCTGGGTGTCCAGGTTCGCTATATCGTGAATACTATCTACCACGCCGACCACACCTTCGGAAATTGTTTCTTCCCCGGAGCGATTGTTATTGGGCATAAGCTTTGCCGTAAATTCATGGCAGAGCGTAACCCGGCTGCACTGGCAAATGTGCAGGAACAGAGTTCGGCATTTGATAATGTGAAGATTCAATTACCGGATTTGACCTTCGATTCAGGCACGCTTTCTCTTCAGATTGGCAAACGCCACATCAAGATTTTTGCCACCCCCGGCAGCAGTGATGACGGCATCTCTGTGCTGGTGCGTGAAGATCGGGTTTTGTTCGCCGGTGATGCTTTCCTGCCTCTGCCCACGATTGTGGAAGGGGACCTGGACCAGTTAACTGAAACGATCAAAAATACCGGCAAAATGAGCCTGGAAAATATTGTTCAGGGACATGGCGATGTTATCCTGCGGGGCGAAATTGAACAGGCTGTCAAGGGCAATTTGAATTACCTGGCGGCTATCCGGAAAATAGCGCGAACGGCCTCCAAGCGCAAGGATCCCCAGGAAGTGCTCGCGGAATCCACTGTGGAGGAATGCGGCAAGAGCCGTGTGTTGTTGGGCGGCCTGGTGGAAGAGCTGCACCAACGCAACCTGGCATTCCTGTATAACCAGGAAACCGGCGCTTTAGATTAATCTTCCAGTCTATTCTTTAGGTTTTTGAATCTTCTTAAAGATACGCGCGAGTAACTGTACTTGCCTTTCGGTGCCTTCTTTTAACCGTTTCAGATTTGGCCGCAGCGCGTAAACCACAATGGCCAACGCCGCCACGCCGAAAAAGGCATATGCCCAGGGGTTCATACCCTGAGCGGCGCGGATGGTGAAGACGCCCATGGCAGAAAAAGCGATGCTGATGGTGGTCAGGGATGCGTACCCCACCACAAGATAAAAAATCAGGGCGAAGGGTAAGATAAACATCCAACTGTTTAACCACAAGCCAATGGCGGCCCCAAAGGTGGTAGCGCCGCCGGCGCCACCGCGGAAATGCAGTTTGCCGTTTTCATCTTTTTGTATCAAAAAGGCTGAATAATTATGCCCGACGATCGCCAAAACACCGCTCATGGCGGCGGTCCAGTCGATTCCGGCTGAAAGGGATTGGCTGACCCAAACGGCCGCCGCACCTTTGGCAGCGTCCAATACAGCCGTGAGCAAGCCGGCGAATGGGCCTCCGGCCCGCATGGCGTTGGTCCCGCCTGTGCGGCCGCTTTCAATGGTGCGCACATCCTGACCGGTGAAAAGTTTAACCACCAGCCAGCCGGAAGGTATCGAGCCAATTAAATAAGCAATTGGTAAAGAAAGTATTGCTAACATCATAGTGATTTAACCCTTTATCTGCCTATAAGATACATTTTTATTTTATGATAATCCCTAAAATCCAAAATAAACCCAACATCAAGAAAGGCTCAAAAAAAACTTTACGCAGGCTCGGTTCTTCTTCTAATGAAGCTGTGATACCGATTAATGCGTAGGCCGGCCCCAACAATGCCAGTGCATAGCGGATTGGAGTTAAAGGCCAATAATAAAAAGCAATCAAAAATTGAGCCATGATCAATGTAATCACCGCTGTCCATTCGAAACGCCACTTCCCGCCCAGTCTGAAACTCAGGATCCGCAAGCATAAAAAGGCGAAGAAAAGCGGCAGGGCTAACAATAGCAAGTATAGACGCGAATTTGTGGCGCGCAGGACGATGCAAAGCAGGAAAAAGACACCGTAGCTGACGGCTGTAAGCACCATAAGTGCCAGCGGGTAACGTGCGTCGTTTTTGTCCAGCGAGATGTATTCCGCGATCATGATCAGGAAAATTAGCAAGCTGCCAAAAGCCAGGATGATCCACCATTCTAACCCGGTTTCCAGCAGTCCAAGTGGGGTACCAAGCGCCCCGGCGGCCATGGCCGGCAAGATTAGATGCGGTAAGGTAGCGTGGTTGGCGATCTTTGGGTGGTCGCGCAGCATCCAGTCCGTACCGGCTGCTGCCAATGCTGCCGCAATCAGGGAGATCAGATTGTAGAAATTGATTCGTAGTGGAATGGCGATGCCGGCTAACGATAATGGCACTTCGCGTGCGGTCACCTGGATAAATGGTAACACCGAATAACAGATCAAAATGCTGGCTGAGACAATGCTGAGTTTTTTGCTCTGTGGGAGTTCATAATGATTTTCCACTACTTGATTTTACCCTAAGCGGTGCGATTTAGTGTCGGTTTTATCCCTGTATGGTAAAATTATAGATTGTATGTTCGATATTAAAAATGAACCCAAGGTATTACCACCGAAATTAATTCCCTCTATCGTTGAGGGTTTTAATGCCATAGCCAATCATATTTACATTATTGTTTTTCCAGTTTTGTTGGATTTGTTTTTATGGTTCGGCCCTTTAGTGCGCATCAAAGACCTTATCTTGCCGGTCATGTTGAATGCCAGCGATCTATCTGCGCCGGCTTACGGTCAGGATAGCCAGGCTTTCCTTCAAACTGCCAAGGAGATGTGGACTTCGATCCTGGAGCAATTCAACCTGCTTTATAATTTGCGCTCATACCCGGTTGGCGTACCGAGTTTGCTGTCCTATAAAGGTATTCAGCAAAATCCATTGGGAGCTCTGCAAATTGTCGAATTGCAGTCTTCCACATCCGCTTTCTGGTTGATTGTGGCTTTGTCTCTTATCGGTCTGGTCATCGGCAGTCTTTATTTTGCCCTGATTGCCCACGTGACCAACCCGGATGACAACAAGTCAAAATTGAAACAGATCCCTGCCCAGATTGGACAGTGTATCTTGCTATCTGTGATCATCTGTGTGATATTGCTGTTTTTATCCATTCCAGCGGTTTGCCTGATATCGTCTTTAGTGATGTTCGTGCCGTCATTGGGCAGCTTGCCACTCATGGTTTTTGGTCTGCTTCTGATATGGGTCTTGATGCCTATGGCGTTTTCTCCGCACGGGGTTTTTGCCAACCAATTAAAAGCCACCACTGCAATTACCAATTCCATTAAATTAGTGCGGCCTTTGATCTCCATCGTAGGATTATTCTTTACGATTTTGATTTTGCTGGGATATGGGCTGGATTTTCTCTGGTCCACCCCGGAACCCACCAGTTGGATGTTGCTGATTGGTATCTTAGGACACGCTTTTATTTCCAGCAGTCTGATTGCCGCTTCCTTTGTCTTCTACAACAACGGCATGAAATGGCTGAACGTGGTCATCTCAGAAGTGAATGCTAATAAACAAAAAACACTTTCTTAGAATTAAAATAAAATAAACAATCTCGGAGGAATTAGTGCCGAAAGCTGATGCTAATTTAAGTTCATATGGCGCCAAAGATATTCAGGTTTTGGAAGGACTGGAGGCGGTTCGCCGCCGTCCGGGTATGTATGTTGGTGGAACCGATCTGAAAGCGCTGCATCACCTGGTTTATGAGGTGGTGGATAATTCAATTGATGAAGCCCTGGCGGGTGTCTGCAACCGCATTACCGTAACCATTCATCCGGATAGCTCTGTAACTGTGGATGATAATGGGCGCGGCATTCCGGTGGATATCCATCCGCAGAAACACGTTTCCGCTTTGGAAGTGGTTATGACCATCCTGCATGCCGGCGGTAAATTCGGCGGCGGCAGTTATAAAGTCTCCGGCGGCCTGCATGGTGTGGGCGTGTCAGCGGTGAATGCGTTGTCGGAATGGTGTGAAGTCGAAGTCCGCCGTGATGGCAAGGTTTATTTCCAGCGTTATGACCGCGGCCGCCCGGTTGAAGCTGTCAAAGAAATTGGAAAAGCTGAAGAGGGTGTCACGGGCAACCGTACCACTTTCCGCTTCGATAAGGAAATTTTCAAAGAGGAAATTGATTTCCGCTTCGAGACGCTGGCTCAGCGTTTCCGTGAAATGGCGTTTGTCACCCGTCAGGTTGAGATCAGCCTCATTGATGAACGCGAAGATCCTGTGCGCAGTATGCGCTTCTATTTTGAAGGCGGAATTGCTTCCTTTGTAAAGTACCTCAACCGTAATCGTGAGGTCCTGCACGATGTTTTCTATGTTGAAAAGGAAGTGGATAACATCACCATCGAGGCAGCTGTTCAATATACTGATGCCTATTCCGAATCCGTTTACAGTTTTGCCAATACGATCAATACCATTGACGGCGGCACACATATGACCGGTTTCCGCTCAGCGATTACGCGCTCTTTGAACGATTACGCCCGGCGTAACAGTCTGATCAAGGATAACGACCCAAATTTCACCGGAGACGACACCCGTGAAGGTATGACTGCGTTGATCAGCATCAAACATCCGGATCCGCAATTTGAAAGCCAGACCAAAGTCAAGTTGATGAACCCGGAAGTGCAGACCATCGCCACCCAGGTAGTGAACGAAGCTTTCAGTGAATTTCTGGAAGAAAATCCCGCAGCCGGTAAGTCCATCATCAGAAAATGCCTCACCTCCGCACGTGCCCGCGATGCAGCCCGCAAAGCGCGCGACCTGGTTATCCGCAAATCTGCGTTGGAAAGCATGACACTGCCGGGTAAGCTGGCCGATTGTTCCGAGCGTGATGCCAAGCGTACCGAATTGTATATCGTTGAGGGTGATTCCGCTGGTGGTTCAGCCAAACAAGGCCGTGACCGCCATTTCCAGGCCATCCTGCCGCTGCGCGGCAAGATCCTGAATACCGAGCGCGCTCGTTTGGACAAGATCCTATCCAATAAAGAAGTGAAATCGATGATTTCGGCGCTGGGCACCGGAATTGGTGAAACTTTTAACATTAGCGGCTTGCGTTATAACAAGATTGTGATCATGACCGATGCGGACGTGGACGGCAGCCATATTCGTACGCTGCTGCTAACCTTCTTTTTCCGCTATATGCCCAAACTGATTGATGACGGCCACTTATTCATCGCGCAGCCGCCTCTATATTTGATCACATACCGCAAAGATAAACGCTACGCGTACACGGAAGATGAGCGCCTGGAGATTATTAAAGATATGGGTGCCAAGGAAGACAAGGTTGGCCTGCAGCGTTATAAGGGTTTGGGTGAAATGAACCCGGAGCAGTTGTGGGAAACAACTATGAACCCGGATAACCGCACCTTGTTGATGGTCAATGTCGAAGACGCTGCTGAAGCGGATCGCACCTTTGACATGCTCATGGGCGACCAGGTTCCCCCGCGCAAACGTTTTATCATTACGCATGCCAAACTGGTGCGTAACCTGGATATCTAAACGCAAAATTTTGAAGAAAAAAAAGACGCGGGCTCCTCAATGGGAGCCCGCTTTCTATGGGGGAGAGTAGATACGTTCTACGGTTTTTCGGCTAAAGTCACGCTGACTTTCATTTCCTTTCCGCTTCTCAGGATGGTCAATGTGATTTCGTCGCCGCTTTGGTAAGTTGCAATCGTGCTGGCTAGTGCGTTGATGCCGCTGACCGGGGTGTTGCCTGCTGCGGTGATGATGTCGCCGCCCACCAGGATTTCTTCACCGTTCACTTCCAAGGGTTTGTAGCTGCCGCGTAATCCGGCTTCATCCGCCGGGCTGCCGGCGCTGATTTGCTCAACCAACACACCTTCCGGTGTGGGATTCAATTCCATCGCGGAAGCGATCTCATCGCTCATGTCCACCCCCGTAATGCCCAACCAGGCACTGCTGGCTGTTTCTTCAGTCTGGGTGGTGGTGCTGCCGGCTTCAGTTCCGGGTCGTGCCGCCAGGGTCAGAGATGTCGTTTTTTCCTGCCCGTCGCGCAGGTATGAGATTTCGATGGTCTGACCGACGTTGGTGTAACGGGCTAAATATGCAGTCAGGTCTTCAAAATCATTGATGGCGTTGCCATCCACGGCGGTGATGACGTCGCCGCCCACGCGCGTATCCTGCCCATTGATACTGGCCGTTCGATCACTGCCTTGTAGGCTGGCTGCTTCAGCCGGTGTGCCGGAGCTGACATCAATGACCAGCGCGCCGCGCTGGGTGCCGTCCAGGTCCATGGCTGCGGCCAATTCGGGGGTCAGGTCGGTTCCGCTGATGCCGATATAGGGCTGCTGATAGAAACCATCCTGGATCAGGAATGGCACAATTTTTTGCACGATGATGGAAGGCACCACATAACCAATGCCGGAGTTGGCTCGCACGGGGCTTTCAATGGCTGTGGTCACGCCCAGCAACCGTCCGTTGATATCCACCAGCACACCGCCGGAGTTGCCCGGATTAATGGCTGCGTCGGTTTGAATGACATCCGGAATGGTGTAGGTGACGGTGGCGCTGGTGCTGGTGTCAAGCGATAGCGAGCGCCCTAATCCGCTGATGATGCCGGTAGTCATGGAACTGCTCAGGCGATAGGGATTACCGATGGCGACAACCAATTGCCCAACTTTCGCCTTGGTGGAATCCGTGACCTGAATGGGGGTCAGTTCGGATGCGGGCACATCGACTTTCACGACTGCCAGATCGCTGGCGGAATCACTGCCGATAACCTCGCCCGCAGCGCTGGTGCCGTTGGCGAAGATCACGCGGATGCTGTCTGCGCCTTCGATCACATGGTTGTTGGTGATAATGTGGCCTTCCGTATCCCATACAAATCCGGAGCCTGCGCCGCTTTCCTGATATTCCTGTTGGTTATTATCCTGGTTCTGGTCCTGGGGTAAACCAAAATCGAATGGCAGATCCGGAAGGGAAGGCGTGCTCTGCACGACGGTTGAGGAGACTTCGATGCTCACCACGGAGGGCAGCACTGCGTCGTAAATGGCTTCGTAGGAGGCTTGCAGCCCTTCCAGGCTGGGAGCTTCCACCGGGTTTTGGGCTGCTTCAGTAGCGGCCGTAGTGGGGTTTTGGCTCTCTGCAGCAGGGCTGGTAACTTCAGCGGAGTAGTCGGGGAGATTAACCTCTGCGGCGGTGTTGCAGGCAGCCAGTCCAACAATCATCACCAGACTAATTACACTAATAACGATTTTTTTCATTCGTACCTCCAAGTACATATCCACATGGATATTATTTTTACAAACTCTTTCGAGGGTTTAATTTACTTCAATCCCGTCAACGTGCAGTAAGAGTTTTGTAAAATCTCTGTAAATATTTGTATGAATGCCTATACCGGCAATTTGAGCGCTTCACGTATAATACGATTATAAAATTTTTATGGACAAGAGGATTATGAATGGCGGTATCAACTAGAAATCCAATGTTAGGTTTGGCTTTAGGAGGCGGTGGCGCCAGAGGATTTGCGCACATTGGTGTGCTAAAGATTCTCGAAGCGGAAGGCATTCAACCGCAGCTGATGTCCGGCACCAGTATGGGCGCGGTTATCGCAGCTTTGTACGCCAGCGGCATGAGCGCCAGGGATATTGAAAAAGAAGCCCTGCGCATGGGTGATATCAGTAATATCGGTAATATGGTCAAGTTATTGGACAGCGATTTGACCAAGTTGCGGAATGTGATTAGCAATAGCGCCTTTCAGGAATATCTAGCGGAAATGTTTGGCGGGAAAAAGGATTTTACCGATTTGAAAATACCGTTAGCCCTGGCAGCTGTAGATGTCATGCATGCCCGCGATGTGGCCCTGCAGGAAGGGGATTTGATCGAGGCCATCAGTGCTTCTATGGCGCTGCCCGGTTTCATTGCTCCGCTGCGGATAGGCGACTCTCTGTTGGTGGATGGCGGATCGCTCAATAATGTTCCCGCTGATCTGGTGGACAGCATGGGTGCGGAGGTGACCGTGGCAGTGGATGTCAGTCCGGATGTGACTAATCCTGAATTTTGGAATGAGCAGCACATGCCCGGCATCGCGGTAGCCAACTGGCGCACCAATGCTATTATGGTGTCTAATTTCACGGCGGCCAAATTGCGCAAGGCTCACACCGACCTGATCATCCGGCCGAATATTGACCCGCAAATCACAACCCTTTCCGGATTCAAGTATGTCAAGGAATTGGTGGACGCGGGCGCCAAGGCAACGCTGGATGTTCTGCCCGAGCTTCGCAAACTGGTCAAACCGCGCTTGTTTCTCACGGACCCGAAAATAGATAAGGCAGAACCGGCTTTGTTGTAAAGCGCTGGTTTTCGCACTAAAAAATACAGCAGGGAAGTCAAAAGATGGCTTCCCTGCTGTTATTATGGATTGATTAATTATAAAAACCCTGTTTTTGACTGGCGCGGTTGATCAGCGCTGTAGCAATTTGAGAACCCTCTTCCAGATAAAGAGCGGTAGCCTTGGCCGGTTTATTTTTCTCCAACTTGATGGGATGGATCAATCCATCCAGTTTACGGAAGATGACTTTGCGCTTCTGTTGTTTGTAGGTCAGGTTTAGCAGGGTCTCAATACCGAAACCTGCATTGCGCATTTCTTCCATAAAGGGCAGCAGTTCTTTGCGCCACAGAGCGCGCTGGCCGGATAGCTTTCGGAAGGGATCAAACTTCCTCAGCAAGCGTGAGGAATACTGCGGATCGCCGATGACCATGTCCGCCTTGCCGTCCAGCAGCGGCTGGATCAGGGTTTGAATGTGTCTGCTTTCCACGTTGGTCAGGTCGGCGTCAAAGAACACCAACATATCTCCTCTGGCTCGCAGCGCCGCTGTGACCATAGCGCGGCTCTTGCCCTGGTTCTGGCTAAAATGGATGGGAACCAGTTTTTCATGGCCTGTCAAAGATTGAATAGCTGCCCCTGTGCCATCACTGGAGCCGTCGTTCACCACGATGACCTCATCCACCAGCTCACAGGCACTCAGGGCGCTCAGGATGGCACCAATCGTGGCTTCCTCGTTATAGGCGCTCACAATCACGCTGACTGCGTGTGTGTCGCTGCGCTTGGCGATCAGTTTGGCTTCAACTGCGTCCGGCTGGTATTGGAACAGGATACGTGCGTAGCGCATTTTTTCCTTGAAAAAGGTTGTGTTGAAGTGCTCTTCGTAATAGTGGCAGACTTCCTCGAAGTTGCTGAATTCACGCGCGAATAAAGTCTTGAGCAGCTGCCATTTGCGCATGCCGCCCTTCCCGACGAAATGCTGTGCGGTTTGGCTGATCGGGGACAAATAGGACTGGTAGGCATCGTCGGCATATGCCAGCGTGGGCAGGATGTTGTCGGTAATATCCGCATAAGCCGTTTTGACCAATTGGTAATCTCCCGCACAGCGCAGGTATTCCCCTTCAAAATGTGACCCTTTGAATCCATCTTGTGCATCCTGCTTGAAGATACCGGAGACCAGCAGGTATCCGCCCGGGCGCAGATGGCGCACACTTTGCGAGAAGCCCATGTCCATGGCGAAATAGCCTTGTGATTCGCTCATCAGCACCAGGTCGAATTGCTCCCGGCTGGTGAAAGTTTCGATGCCGGTGTTGATGAAATGGATGCCTGCCGAAGCTTCGCTTTCAAAGTAGGCTGCGTGGTTGCGGTCCGGCGAGATGGCGGTTACCTCGTAACCTCTGGCTTTCAGTGCACGGGCGTTGTCGCCAATGCCGCAGCCGATATCCAGGATGCGGTGCACATCCGCGGGGATCATTTTTAACAGTGTTTCCGTATAACGCTGCTGCGCACGTCGGATGCTGGCCAGGTCAAGTTCTTCTTCCTGCTCCCAAAAGCCGTAGTGTAACGAGTCGAGCTTCAGCACCTCGGTGCAGAAGAAAAGTTCCAAATTTAGTTCGGGTTTATCCCATGAAGCAATACGTGTCATTTCAACCTCCAAGTTGTTTTGCAGCGATTATTGCCGAACACGTGTTGCGGGACATCCTCCATTTGTGGGGGAGATTGGAGGAATTGAATGGGGGATAGAATGACGAAAAATGGGGGATACGGTTAGGCCAGTTCCAGCAAGTGGGCTTTTTCCAGCAGTTCTTGGCGGGTGTGCACATCCAGCTTGCGGTGGATGCTTTTTAAATGGGTGCGGACCGTGCTGTATGAAATGAACAATTCATCCGCGATTTGCGGTCCTCTGCGCCCGGCTGCTAAAAGTCTGAGCACTTCCATTTCTCGTTGGCTCAACGCTTCCGGCAGGATGCTGGCTGGTATCGGACGGCCGCCTTTTTCCAGAGCGGTGGCGCTGCGCAGCAGGCGCATGATAAAAGCAGGCGATTCCGTGGATAATTCCGGGATCAGTTTCAGAGCGGGTGCAAGCTCATCCAGAAAAACACGTTGGTATTCTTCCGGTGCGGCGATACGCAGTGCGCGCTTGACGCACTCCAGCGCCTGGTTGTGTTTCCCGGCTTGATCCCAGATGACAGCTTGCTGCAAATAGATATTGATCAACCAGCGATAATAGCCGCGCCGTGAGGCCTGCTTTTCAATCTCGCGCAGCAATTTTCCGGCAGCGGCGGTCTCACCGCTTTTTATGAGATAGCGCGTATAAACCAGGAGGGTCTCCATGTTAATGTAATCCGGTTTCTGGTTCAGCGTCAGTCCTTCCCGCCGTATCCAGTGCTCGACTTGCAGTATATTGCCTGCTGCCAGATGAAGATTTGTTTCCCAGGCATTCAGCCAGCTTTCATCGCTCAGTGACGCGTTGCTCGCCAGATTTTGGGCTTGGTGAATTTGATCCAGGGCTAGCTTATGATCTCCCAGCGCCTGGTAAATCTGAGAGGCGTAATAGTAGGCAAAGATCAGGTTTAAGTTCACACCCGATTGTTGCGTGAGCGCCAAACCACGATCAATCAACTGCTGTGCTTTCTCCAACTGATTGGCTTCCAAAGCTAATCGCCCCAGCCACGCATAAATCCCGCCCAGGGCTGGATCATCCGGCTCAGCACTGCGTTGCAGCGCCTTTTGGCAAATATCTTCAGCCTCAGCCCGCTGCCCGTTGAAATGCAGGGCGGCGGCCAGCGAATTAACAATGGCAAAATAAAACGTTTTACCGCCTACCGTTTTACCGATACGCAGCGCTTCGTATAATGTCTCGATGGATTTTCCGATGTGGTCGGTTCGCTTTTGAGTTTCAGCCTGCGCCCACAGTGCCATCAGGTTCCAGGCGCTGCGGTTCTTGGGCAGCAAGCGTTGGGCAGTCTTGGCCTGTTTGAGCGCGCTGTCGTATTGGCGCGTGTACATCACATCCGTGAATGCTTGCAAAGCAGCCAGTTTTCCCTGGGTGATTTGCAGGTTGGTAAGCGCTTCTTTGTTCTTCCCTTTGGTGGGTTCTGCCTTTAGCAGCTCATTGGCGCGTTCAGCCAACATGATCGCTTGAACGAAATCTCCCTCCAAAGCTTTGATCCAGCCCAGGTAGATGAGCAACTCACCGCGCGGTTGGAATCCGACTTTTGACCATTCCGCCAGCCATTGCAGGATCGCGGCAATGTTCCCGCTAAGGATAGCCTGCTCGCAGGCCGGTTCGATGATTTGCAGTGCTTTGGTTTCCTGTCCGGTGCGCAGAATGCAGTTAACCGCTTCGTTCAGAAATCCCTGTTGTTCAAACCATAAAGCAGCTTTGAAGAGGATTTCCTGCTGCTTCTCCACAGTGCACTTGGATAAAAGAAAATCTTTGAACAACGGGTGGTAGCGGTACCATCCAGGTTTGTTCTCAACCGGGAAAATGAACAGATGACGCTCCTGCAGTTGTTGGAACAGGGCTTCCGAGTTGTGGTTTTCCACGGTGCTGCGGCACAATGGAATGGAGAATTGATCCACCACACTGCTGTGCACCAGAAAATCCTGCAAACCTGGTTCGATTTTGCTGAAGACTTCCTCGTTGAAATAATCGGCCAAATAGCGCTGTGCGCCGTTGAGGTGTATGGCTCCGGAACTGTTATCCGTGAGGATTTCTCCATCCAGCAGGTCAACTGACAGACGCAGCCCGGCCGCCCAGCCCAGCGTTTTTTGTTGGATAATTTTGAGGTTACGAACAGGAGTTTCCCCGCCGGTTTCCAGCTTTAGAAATTCGCGTGTCTCATTCGGACTGAACATCAAGTCGCTCTCATTTATCTCGATCAGCTGGTTATAAGCGCGCATGCGCGAGATGGGCTGGGTAGTGTTCTGCCGTGAGAGGACTGCGATGCGCACCGGCATGGGCAGCTGGCCGGGAAGTGCGAATATCCATTCTGCCGATGGACTGGACAATACCTTTTCTAACCGGTCAAAAACCAGAAAGAAGGTTTTTTGCTGCGGCAGTCGTTGTACCAGATCTTCCAGGTTTGCTGCGGTTGATGCCTCCTGGCCTTTTACTGGCGGGTTGATTGGGCCAAAGGTTTGCAATAACCCTGCCAACAGTACATCCGGATCGCGGTCGTTCGCCTCGAGGTTGACCCACAGGCTGGGGATGACATTGCTGCTCAGCCAATTTGCCAGCAGGGTCGATTTTCCATATCCGGCTGGTGCAGTGATCAATATAAATCGAGCGTTTTCATCCAGCCCCTTCGATAACACAGCCTCCAGCCGCGGGCGTTTAACCAGATGCGGTGGTAAATTAGGAGGGGTGAATTTGTTCAGCGCGTTTTGCATTTTTATGATTTTTTCAGATCCGCTTTCGAATACTATACCGCAATAGAATTATCGGCGCTATAAAATAAATTTGTCTTATTGTAGTTGATAAAGGAATTTCTATAATTGGGTCTAAGAAATCAGGTGGACGTTTTATAATAGAAAAAATCAGCTTCTGATGAAAAATATACTGAAAAGGTTCGGGTGTCCATGAAGATTGTAACGCCTTCGCAAGAGTCTGCTTGTGATGTCTTGTTGGACGGCGGTTATTTTAGCGACCTGGTTTTTACCGGTTTACCGGAATTCCCTCGTCTGGGTCACGAAATCTACGCCCGTGATTTTCACCTGATGCCCGGCGGGGCTTATAACACGGCGGTTGCTTTACAGCGCCTGGGGTTAAAGACAGCCTGGCCTTGTCGTTTTGGTGCGGATCCTTTCAGTCAATATGTCAAAGAACATGCCATCGCGGAAGGCCTTGATCCGGCTTATTTCCTTGCAACGGATGATCCTTCTATGAACATCACGGTAGCCTTTTCGTTCGATTCGGAACGTGCATTCCTCAGCTACAGTGATCCGGTTCCACCGGTGCCGCTCCTGGATTGGCTCAATCGTTTGCAGCCGGCCTGGTTATGCATGTCGCACCTGGCTTACGGCCAATCGTTTCTGGAACTTTTCGCGGCCGCGCACGACCTCGGCACCCGCGTCTTTATGGATTGCCAGGCGCACAACCACACCCTGGCGGACGCCGGCGTCCGTGAAACCCTGCGGCAGGTGGATGTGTTTGCGCCCAATGCGGAAGAAGCCCGCCGGTTAACCGGCCTGTCAGACTGTGAAGCCGCTCTGGAGATGTTGGCAGAATTGGTACCGTTGGTGATCATCAAGATGGGCCCGGATGGCTGCATCTGCCGCCAGGGCGACCTGGAGCTGTGTGTCCCCGGCATACACGTCCAGGTGGTGGACACAACCGGAGCGGGTGATAATTTCAATTGCGGTTTCTTATGCGGTCAGGTGCGCAGTTTTTCACTGGCCGATTCCCTGCGCATGGGCAACATCTGCGGCGGGCTTTCCACTCAGGGCTATGGCGGCACCACGACCTCACCTACCTTTAACCAACTCAAGCATTTCCTGGATAGTCTCTAAAAATTCCCTGTTCCACAGAAAGAACAAACATGACATTAAACGATTACGGCCTTTACGAAGCATTAACTTTCAACGGTCTGGAAGCTGAAGGATTCCAGTTAGAACAGGCTGATTTTAGTACCTGTCAATTCAATCGCTGCCATTTCAATGAAGCCCATTTCACCCGCTGCAGCTTCCGCAATTGCCGTTTTGAAGACTGCAACCTGGATCTGGTGCATGTGGACCGCAGTGTGCTGAAAAGCTGCCAGTTTACGCGCTGCAAGCTGCTGGGTGTCAATTGGACCGCGGCTTCCTGGGGCAGGCAGGAAATGGCCCAATTGATCAAACTGATCAATTTTCAGGAATGTGTCTTGAATTATGGTTGTTTCATTGATTTAAAATTGAAGGGCATTGAAATCATTGATTGCCTGGCCTTAGAGGTGGACTTTTCCAACGCATTTTTACAGAAGGCAAAGTTCCGCGGGACTGATTTGGAACGTGCCATCTTCCGCAATACCGACTGCCGCGAGGCAGATTTCCGCGGCGCGAAAAACTATGCCATCTCGCCCATGATCAATAACATCACCAAAGCCCATTTCAGCCTGCCGGAGGCCATGTCTCTGCTTTATACCATGGATATCAAGTTAGAGTGAATAATTTAAAGGTAGTAATTGTTATCCCTAGTTATCATTTTTGTTTTTAATTATTAATATTTTCTTATTGATATCAGCCATTTTTATAAACATATCAAAGAACAATATTGTTAATAATAAAAAAGAGGCATCTATAAATAAAAGAATTGCACTATTTAAATCATAGAGTTGAAAAACTTGTGTAATAGGAAATGAAAAAAGAATTTCAAATGAGGTTTTCAGGATTACTAATGCTTTTGGTATTAAAAAAAGAAAATTTAATACAGAAGCCATTGCTAAAGGAAGAACGGAATACTTTTTTACACTTAATAAAAATTCGTGATCGGTTTTTAAGTCAGCATACGGTTTATCTATTTCGATGTTCATTGCTCTTTCAATTCTGTTTTGCCAAATTGTAAATAATATTGTTATCACTGCTAAAATAGTACTCTCTGACGAAATTATCTCTGACATAATATTACAAACTAAAAAATTCCCACAACTTTTCTTTAGACGATGGTTTAATTATATATGTTGATATTGTGTTTCTTTTTAGGGTAATAGGAGGTAAATTACCATCGATTGTTAGTTGTATTCGATTCAGGAAATCAATTATATTTTTATTATCAATGTCAATAAAATAATCATTACTTCCTTGTGCTTCATGAGCATTAATGAGTACATTCTTTAGACTTTGATCAATTGCTTCATTAAGCTCGTATTGATATTTAGATAAGATTGATCGCAATAGTATCCGCGATTGGGTATCTGTTGTTTGAAATAATTCGCATATTTTTTGTTCATTTGGAATTTTATTATTAAATACATGTTTTATTAATAGTAGTAGCCGATATTCTCTAAAATCGGATCCTCTAGTGAATACTTTTTGCCCAAGTATCATCCTCATATATTCTTCAAGAGCAGCCGTTGCATATTTTCCTAAGAGAGCTTCAAGGTTTTCATTAGACTCTACACCAAGAATTTTCTTTATTTGGTCATTCTCAGTAGAGGAAAGGTTAATCTCACATTCAATTTTCATTTTACCCTCCATAAAAATCTTAGATTGAATTAATCCATGCTTCTATATTGAATAACAGGCTGTGTTCTTTTTTATTTGAATAATTATCAGATTTATATTTTGTTTTAACTAGCATATCAGGATTATTTAAGAAAAAAACAAATTTCTCCCAATCAATATCCATTTTCTGATTTATTCCCATAAAGGTCTTTTTATCATATTTTCCAATATTTACACCCCATCCTAAACGCTCTACTCTGGAAGCATTTGAGAACTGTTCAATTTGCCAAGGAGTGATAATCATAGGAACTTGCATTTGAATCCCAAGATGTATAGTCCCAAACCCACCATGGCAAATTAATAAACCAATATTATCGGGAACTTTGTTAAACGATTTCTCAAATATGGCATTTTGAGGATGGTAAAGTGAAATTTCCTTAATTTTTTCACCATAGCTCACATAAATTTTTGTAAATCTATTTTCAATGAACTTTAATATTTCTGAGGCAGTGTGTGTTCTTTCATCTGTAAAACCAGTGCCGAGTATAACGAGACATATTTTAGATTTTTTGTTGATAATAGGAGAAGATGTAAGTTTCATATTAATACCGACGAATTTATAAGGAAAAGCAATGTCCTCGACAAAAAAAGAAGAACCGTTTACAAAGACAGGGTTAGAAATAAAATCTTCATATTTGAATTCATCTGACAAACCCAATTTACCCCTTGTTGAATTAATCATCCTTTCCACTTGGTTTTTAATCACGCTCTTCTCTAACTGAGAATAAGGTGAATCGAAATTACCTCCTAACTCTATATAAAATCTGTTAAGTATTTTCGCAAATGGTATTTTGGGGTCATATGAAAAAGAAATAATTCCAGTATCTCCAACTAGAATGTCGGGCTTAAATTCTTTATAGAAGGCAAATTCAGATTGTGCATGCTGTAAAAAATTTTCTTCATTATTTTGTGCGTATGGGAATTTCGCATAAGAATAATATTGATCTGTTATAAACAAGTTGTTCAGATCAACATAAGTTTTAAAATATGGGATACCTTTGCTCGGTATACATATTCTTACATCATAACCTTTGCTTATTAAATCTTTCGCAATAATCCTGGTCCGCAGGACGTGTGCAATTGAGTCACCAAAATGTACCGAAATTAGTATTTTTTTCAAAGTTTTCCTCCCTTAAATTGTGATTGATAAGCTTTTTTTTTAATAAACTCGATTATTGCTACATATAGAATTATTGTAATAGATTTCTTGTAATTCTTATTTCGAAAAAAATATTTAATTCTGAGAATTTCGAAATAATGTTAAAATATCTATGAAGAAGAAGAGGGTAAAAGCCAATGGCTGTGACCGAGTTCATGAGGAGGGTAATCTGGGAAGAAGCTGGATCAATGTGTGCAAATCCTAAATGCAGAGCTACAATTTTTGACTACGATAAAAAAGGGTTGCATGTTCACCATATTATTCCTCGAAAGGATAAAGGCCCAGATATATTAGAGAATTTGATACTCTTATGTAGAAAATGCCATGGTAAATATCATAGCGGTTGGTATCCATATTCAAAAGTACAAGAATGGAAAAAACTTCTAATCAATTTTCCGTTGCCAAACACATTATTAAATTATGCGAATAATCCATACTTCTATAAGGACATGCTGGAGGAAATAGAAATAGGGAATATTCACGAACCATATAGAAATTCAGTACAGATATATTTACGTCATCCGAACCCAGATGCAAAAATTCAATTTGGGATAATTTATTTATACCTTTTACACAGAATGGGTGCGGATGATTTTGCTGAAAAAAAAATTGCTGACATTGAATCGATCTTGCTAGAAAAAAACAATGACGAGAATGTGGTGCGCTCAAGAGTGAGACTCTATAATTTGATGGCAAGAATTAAACGTGGTTTAGGAAAATTCGAAGAAGGTGAACATTATCTAAACGAAGTTCAAGAGATCTTTAAAAATGATCATTACGAAGGCCAAGAAGTTGATTATTTTCAAGCAAAATTGGATAGAATTGCAATTAATCAACAAAAAGATATTTATACATATGAAGATTATTACGAAGCTAGAGATTTATTGGATGATCTTGAAGAAAATATATTTGGAAAAGTCGCTAAAACAAATTTAATTGGGATGGCAAAAGTACAATTAGCAAATTACTACGCATCAAAAAAAGATTATAAAAAAGCAGATTTGCAGATGGAAGATGCATTAAATTCTTTATTTGATGTGAAATATGAAAGGGGAATTATTCTCAGGTATGCAAATTGGGGGAAAATTAAAACCAAAGAAATGCAAGATTCTATTAGGATGACTGATAAAGAATCACTAAGAAATGTGGCGATTGATATGTTTATTAATTCCATAAGAAGGGGAACCCAAAATGGGAGGATATATCCAAGTATGAGTATTGCTGGAGGTAGCATAAAATCATCAGAGCAATATATTAAGATATTATTGACAATGTAAGATAAGTATTCTGATTAAACTAAAGATCTTGTTCAAGAAAAATCTTATCAATATTTTCTATATACATTGGGAAAAGGCGGCACCCAGGGGGGATTGCCCCGCGTCTGGGTGCCTGAGAAAAAAATGAAAAAAAGGGTGATGGCTAAGAATCGCGCCAGCCGCGATTTGCGGCAGGCGAATTTGGCTGATTGGATAGCTCAGCCTGACTGGGTCTTCTCTTGAAACATTCCCTTGGCATTGGTAAAGTTCAATTCACACAAAATATAGAGAATTCTTTACTGTGGCGTTACCTCCTTGCGGTTTAATAAAAAAAAGTATTCTCTCCTCCTCAAGAGAGACGGCTCGATGATGTGCGAAGTAAGTTACTAATGTTATAAAAAAACCACCCGCTTTTCGTCAGGGTGGCTTTTGAAAATCCGAATCCGTTTTATCTAAGCTCGGATAAGCCCAACCCTTAAGCGCCAGTTGCCCATCTGGACCATGAGAAGGGCGCTGCTAATAGCCATAAAAGTGAATGTTGTCAGATTCATAATTTGTATAGTCAGCTTGCGCTAAATTTCCGCAATTATACATAAAAAAGCGGGCCTGTCAATTATTAAATGCCCTGAATGGATTCCGGTGAGATCTATATTGCAGAAAAAGTGGATTTGATTTAATCCCGTAGGCTGTTCACAATTGCCTGGGCGGGTAGGTGGATCAATCCCTCATCCGCTTGTCCAACGCTCTCCAATCTCTCAGGCTGGTTGCCGGCCAACCAGGCACAATAGGCGGCCGCTAAAGTGTTCAACTCCGCGCCGGAATACAATTCTTCTAATGGCAGGCGGTTGTGCAGTATCCGGTGTCGTGTGATTTCCTCGAAGAAAAGCATGGCGTCTGGCACCGGCAAGCCGCATATGCCTAGCACCAGTTGGCGCTGGATGTTGCCTTCCAGTGAATCTTTTTTCAGGGGTTCGTGTCCCAGCAGGTTCCAGTAAGCTGCTTCGCCCTGACACTCGAAGAACTGCCTTGCGGTATTCGCCTGTGGATAAACTTCGTATCCCAGTTTACCCAGCTCCTCATATAGCTGAAATCCCAGGCGCATCCAGCGCGGGCAGCGCTTGAGTGCGTTGGGTGTGTGCTCAAACGATACCCCGCGATTTATCAATTCTGTTTCGGCAGTGCGGGTGCGGCGGGGTTGTCCCTCCGCAGCGTTCACGGGAATTTTACGCGTGGGCATAGGCGCGTTGATGGCCGCCAGCGCGTTTTCTTGCCCGGCCAGGAATGCGAATACATCCTGCAGCTCGCCGCTGCCGATGGAGCGGATGATGCGTTCCTGGTCGATCACCGCGAAGGTGAAAGGCCGGCTGCGGTCAGGGCAAACTTCGACACCGATAAAAGAAGAAAATTGGTCGGACATGATGGTTAAGTTTAGAATGATTCGGGGTAGAATGCAACTCTATTTCGTAAAAAAAGACCTGCGTTATAATGCAGGCACAGGTGATTAAAGGTTATTAATCTATGGATGAGCTCTCGCTGATCAACGCATCACAAGCCGGTGATTTGGATGCTTTTAATCAACTGGTGTTGCTTTACCAAACGCAAGTTTTTAATCTGGCGTTGCGTTTCCTGAACGATGAAGACGCGGCGGCCGATGCCTCCCAAATTTCTTTTATCAATGCCTATCAGAATATCAAATCTTTCCACGGCGGTTCTTTCCGTGCCTGGCTGCTGCGTATCGTCACCAATAATTGTTACGATGAGCTGCGCCGCCAGAAGCGCAAACCGACCCAATCCCTGGATGGGTTGGATCCTCAAACGGATGAGGAATTGGATGATCCGTTTTGGATGAAAGATAATGCAGATCTACCTGAAGAACAGCTGGCTCAAAAAGAACTGGAACGGGTGATTCAACGCTGCATCCAAAATCTCCCGGAGGATTTTCGCGCGGTGGTGCTGCTGGTGGATGTCAATGGGTTGGATTACAAATCCACAGCCCATTCCACCCGCGTTCCTGTTGGCACCGTGCGCAGCCGGTTGGCGCGTGCCCGCCAGCGCCTGCAGGAATGCCTGCAGAATGCCTGGGAACTTCTGCCCGAGAAATACCGTCTTAATGATGAGGGTAGCGCATGAGCAGAAAACCGCAATTGAACCGGCATGAATGGCTGCTGCTCTCTGCATACCTGGATGGGGAGCTTTCCGAACGTGAAAAGCGTCAGGTTGAGGAAAAGCTGCAGAAAGATCCCGCCAGTCGCACAGCGCTGGAGGGGTTGCGCCGTACCCGCCAGGTGCTGCGCTATACCCCGCAGCGGCCGGTACCCCATAATTTCACATTGACGGAAGATATGCTGCGTAAACCCCTGCTGCCGTCCTTCTCACGCATATTCAGTTATTCGGCCGCCTTGGCTGGAATCTTGTTGGTACTGGTTCTAGGCATAGACTTGTTTAGCGGTGTGGGTCGCCCCCAAATGGCCATGAGCGCGGCTGAACCGGTAATGGAATCCTTTAAAGCAGCTGAAGATCAGGCTGCCGAGCCGCAGCAAGCTCCGCAGATCATCTACTGGGGAAATTCAGGACCGCTACTGGGCGCATATGGTAAAGGCGGCGGCGGTGACAGCAGCGGAATGGCCTACGGCATCGGCGGAGGTGCAGCAGAAGTGCCCCTGACAGAAGTTGCACCTTTGCCTGATGCTGCTCCGCTTACTGAACTTGCCCCGGAGGAAGATATCCCGCAGAATTCGATCACTCCGGAAGAAGCCGCCCCGGCCGAAGAAAGCTTGCCTGTCCAGCCGGAAGTAGCACAGGAAGCCCTGCCGGAATCGGCTGAACCGGAAAATATGACCGGAGCTGCGCCGGAGAATTTGACAAACGCAACCGAGAATAATCCCATTTTGGGCATCCGTCCTGCTGACCAGCAGGGCAGCATAGAACCGCAAACGAACGTGCAAGCTCGGGAATTACCGCTAGCGCAATCTCAATTGCCTTACAAGAAAATCGAAGCTGTTCTGGTTTTATTAGCAGTTATCATGGTTCTGGCGGCGGTCTTGTCTCGAAAATTATCCGCTTGATCCCTTTAAAATCACACCTGAAAAGTGGATGGAATAGACCCGCATGCTATAATTAGAACAATCTTTCGGTTTAAAGAGAATTATGGCTCGAAAAACAACAAAAAAAACAACTTCCAGAAAAAGCACTTCACCGCGCTCTTCACGCTCAACCAGCCGGAGACGCGCTTCATCCCGAAAATCCGGTGTAGGCAGCCAGCTTCGCAGGATTTCCACTGAACGCAGGCTGGATATCCTGGGTGTGCTGCTGTTAATTATTGGCATCTTATCCTTGTTGGGTTTTTTCAGCGGCAGCGAATCGTCCATTACTGGAGGAATTAATCAACTGTTGGGCTGGGTGGCCGGTTTTGGGGCTATCCTTTTCCCGCTTTTGTTGATCTTCCTGGGTTTGTGGTTCCTGGTGCGCAATGAACAGCGTTTCCCCATGCTTTCGGCGGAACGCATGTTGGGCGTGGTGCTGCTTTACCTGAACATTCTTAGCTGGCTGCACTGGTTTGATGGCGGCGGTTGGCCATTAGCCAAAGCCGGGCAGGGCGGCGGTTACCTGGGCGCATTTTTCGAACGCTTGCTGGTGGTGGCACTGGGCGAGGTGGGCGCTGCGGTGGTGCTGGTGGCCTGGCTGCTGCTGGCTCTGGCTTTCACATTTGACCTTTCTATCCCGGATTTGTTCCGTAAGATGACCCAACCGGCTGTCAAGACCGGTGAACTCATTGCGGAAAAGTCCAATAAAATCGTTGATCCATTAAAGAAAGATGTGGATACCCCCGCACCCGCAAGATCTGCTCGAATTTTTAGGAACGGGAACACTTCTCCCCAGGGATTCACCCCCTTGGATGGTAAGCCGCCTCGGAAATCATCATCTAAAAAAGACAACGCGGCTCCGGCTGCTGTGGAAACGGCTGCGCCGGCGGTTGTCAGCGGCACACAGATGGCGCGTATTTTTCAATCTTCGGAAAGCAGCCTGGACTGGAAGCTGCCCAATGTGGATGAAATTCTCAATCCGGCCATAAAAGCGATTGTGCGCCAAAATGTGGATCAGGACCGCGCGCACGTGATTGAGGAGACGTTGCAATCCTTCGGCGCTCCGGCGCACGTGGTGGAGATCCACCGCGGCCCGACTTTTACTCAATTTGGCGTTGAGCCTGACTTTGTTCAGTCACGCAACGGGCAGATGCGCGTGCGTGTAAACAAGATCACGTCACTGGCTGATGACCTGGCGCTGGCCTTGGCCGCGCCGCGCATCCGCATTCAGGCGCCGGTTCCCGGGCGCCATTACGTCGGCATCGAAGTTCCTAACGAGGAAACTGAGCTGGTTTCGTTGCGTGAGGGAGTCCAAAGCAAATCTTTCCAAAAACTTAATGCTTTCCTGCGCTTTGTACTGGGCAAGGATGTGGCCGGCAAACCCGTAGCAGTGGACCTGACGACTATGCCGCATTTACTGATTGCCGGTACCACTGGCTCCGGTAAATCGGTTTGCATCAACGCCATTCTGAGCTGTTTGCTCTTGGATCGTACGCCCAACGAGCTGCGTCTGGTGCTGGTGGATCCCAAGCGCGTGGAATTGACCGGGTATAACGGCATTCCGCACTTGCTCACCCCCGTTATTGTCGATATGGAAAAAGTGGTCGGCACATTGCAGTGGATGTCGCGTGAAATGGACAGCCGCTACAAAAAATTTGCCGAGGTGGGCGCGCGCAACATTAGCGACTATAACAGCGGCCAACCGCAGAAATTGCCCTATATCGTAGTGGTGATTGATGAATTGGCCGACCTGATGATGATGGCGCCTGAAGAAACCGAGCGCAACCTGAACCGCTTGGCGCAGCTGGCGCGTGCCACCGGCATTCATGTCATCATTGCTACCCAAAGGCCTTCGGTGGATGTCATCACCGGCATGATCAAGGCCAATTTCCCCGCGCGTATTTCATTCACCGTAGTTTCCGGTGTGGATAGCCGCGTGGTGCTTGACCAGCCCGGCGCGGAACGTCTGATGGGCCGCGGCGACATGCTTTTTCAGGCACCCGACGCGCCCGCTCCCAAACGCCTGCAGGGCGTGTTTGTCTCCAATGATGAAATCCAGCGGCTGGTCCAATTTTGGATTGACCAAAAAGCTGCGTTGATGGCTGTTGACCCCCTGGCTGCGGAAAAGATGCCTGAGAAAGTCTATCCCAGCGCCACGCTGACGCAGACGCCCTTGTTCGATAAAGCACCCGAACCGGACGAAGACCCCATGCTGAATAAGGCCATTGACCTGGTGCGCCAGGAGGAACGCGCTTCGATTTCCATGCTGCAGCGTAAGCTGGGCATCGGCTACACCCGCGCTGCCCGCCTGGTGGATCGTATGGAAGATAAGGGCATCATCGGTGAATCGGATTCCGGCAGCGGTGTGCGCCCCGTCCTTGACTTCGGCGACGAAGATTCCGTAGAAGAAGAATAAAAATTAATTCATTGGCTTGACGCCCCACGCTATGCTCTGGGCAGGCGCTCAGCGCGCGGTTATTTTGATCTTCTTATTTACAAGAGAAATTAGAGTTGGCTGAGAAACCGCCTAGAATGTAGGGAGGATATCGAAGCGGCGATTATTTTTATAATGATTGAATTCCCTCCCCATTCAAGCGAAGCTGGAATGGGGAGCAACTGTGTTGAATGTCAA
>DHVJ01000012.1 GCA_002412595.1 Anaerolineaceae bacterium UBA5211 | reverse complement strand
AACCTGCCGCCCACCGGCATGTTCTACCGTGAACTGACCCATTTCATGGATTGCGTGCGCAAAGGCATTCCTTCCGACAAGGTCACGCGCGAGCAGCTCCTGACAGTAGTGGAATTCTTGGAGATCATGGCCGAGAGCTGACAACGGACTCGATAGCGATCACGATTCCATCGTACGATCGATAACAGGGGAGACAAATTCCGGTAGATTTACCGGAATTTGTTTTTATCCACAGGAATATTGCTGCTGTGTGAACTGACCAAAATCAATCCATACCGGGGTTTGAATTTTGAGCTGCCGGATTTTGTTTAGAAATATGGCGTGGAAAGTTGTTTTGGAACGGGATTATAATGCTCATTTGCGTTTAATTTACGCTTTGAGGAATCCCTATGAGAAAAGTGACTATTTCTGCGCGCGAGCTTACCTATCGTTACGGCGATTTGACCGCTGTTGACCATATCAGTTTTGAGGTGGCCGAAGGCGAAGTGCTGGGTTTTTTAGGCCCGAATGGCGCCGGCAAGACCACCGCGGTCAGGATGCTGACGGGACAGCTGCGCCCTTCGGAGGGCAGCGCGTTCATTTTGGACGAAGACATCAGCAAATCTGCCAAGCAAGTCCAGCAATATCTGGGCGTTTCCTTTGAAACCACGAATTTATATGAAGATATGAGCGCGCTGGAAAACCTGGAGTTATTCGCGCGTCTGTTCAACGTTAAGAATTTCAACGCGCTGGAGTTGCTGGAGAAGGTAGGGTTGTCCGGCCGCGAGAAGGAACGCGTTTCCAATTATTCCAAGGGCATGAAGCAGCGCCTGATGTTGGCGCGCGCGTTGATCAACCACCCGCGCATTTTGTTCCTGGATGAGCCCACCGATGGACTCGACCCGGTTTCTTCCCAGACCATCCACGCCATTATCCGTGAAGCTTCCGCGGGCGGCACCACGGTTTTTCTAACCACGCACGACATGGTGGAAGCTGACAAACTGGCGCACCGGGTGGCTTTTATCAACAAAGGCCAGATTGCAGCGTTGGACCAGCCGGCTGTGCTCAAGCAGCACTACGGCAAGCGCACTCTCAAGATCGAGGTGCAGGATGGGCAAGGCGGCACGCATACCCGCAGTATTCCCCTGGATGGTTCCGAGACGGCTAAAGAAGTGGAACAGGTCTTCGCTTCCGGCAACGTGCTCACCGCTCACACCGAGGAAGCCACGTTGGAAGATATTTTCATTGAGATTACCGGTCGGGGGCTGCTGGGATGATCCGCGCGCTGATTGAGAAAGACCTCAAGCTTTATTTTCGCAATCCTTTTTTTGCTTTGATCACCCTGTTAGGACTTGCATCGGTTGTGGTGTTGTATTACCTGCTGCCGTCGCAGGCGGATGATTCCCTTTCAACCGCGCTGGTATTGCCTGCGGGCACTTCTGCGGAAATGTGCGCTTTTCTGAGCGACGCTTTCGAATCCGATTTGCTGGATTCTCAGGAGGAATTATTGAAAGCGGTCGAGGACGGCGATTACCAGGCCGGCATGGTGCTGACCGATACGGTCATCGACGCGCTGGTCAGCGGCCAACCGGTCAACGTGCCGGTATATACTGCGCCTGGCACCAGCGATGATATGAAAGCGGCCCTGACGGATATTTACACGGCCGGGCTGAATAATGTTAATTTCACTGCGGCGCAAAAACAGATCAATATTAATGACCAGATAGTTGTTTTCGGCCCGGATTTTCTGGGCATCAATGAACCGCTGGCACTGCGCGATCGTATGCTGCCCATGCTTATCATGATGATCTTTTCAATAGAATTAATGGGTCTGGCCAACCTGATCAGCGAGGAAGTGCTGCGCGGGACGGCCAAAGCGCTTTTGGTGACGCCCCTGCGCACCAGCCAATTCTTCTCCGCAAAAATGCTGCTGGGCGTTGGCTTGGCTTTCATTGAAGTGCTGCTGCTGGTGACCGCGACCGGAAAATTACTGGTTTCACCTGCCATCCTGGTCACGGATCTCCTGGTGGGCGGTTTGCTGGTGACCGGCGTGGCCTTTTTCATCGCGGCCTTCGCCACCAGTTTCATGTCGGTTATGTCCTGGAGCGTGCTGTTTTTACTGCTCCTGATGCTGCCGGGCATCAGCATCATGTTCCCGACCATGGTTTCGGTCTGGATCAAGGCCATCCCCTCTTATTATCTGGTGGATACGCTGCACCGCGCGCTGAATTACGGCGCAGGTTGGGGCGATGTGAGCTTGAATTTGTTGATTTTGTTGGCAAGCGGAGCGGCTTTTCTGCTGCTGGGCGCGGGGTTGCTGAGGAGGCGCTTTCGATGAGCATCAGACGAATTGGGATTCTTTTCTGGCGCGAACTGCGCGCCAGTGCCGGAAATTTCCTGATGATTTTTGCGGTGGTGGTGCCGGTGGTGTTTTCATTGTTGGTCAGCCTGGTTTTCGGCGACCTGTTTTCCGGCCGGCCCGTGTTGGGCTTTTACGATCCATATGGCAGTCAATTCACCCAGATGATGCTGGCACAGAGTCACCTGAATACCAGCCTGTATGATTCACTGGATGAGATGATCGCGGACACCCAGGCAGGCAAGATTGAGACGGGTTATATTGTCCCGCAGGGTTTCGACCAGGCGCTGCGCGATGGGACCCCACTGGATTTTTTGGTGTACACCTGGGGCGAGACGCCGCTGAAAAGCCGCCTGATCGCGGATACGACCATCACCAATGTGGTCTCGCAGATTGCCGGTTTGGAACAGACCGCCAGCGTGCAGATTGTCCCGCTGGGACAGGCAGACCACACCAGCCTGGCCGACCAGCTCCTGCCGCTGCTGATCCTGATGACCATCATACTGAGCGGCGTAATGGTGCCATCCTTATCCATGATAAGCGAAAAACAAAGCCGCACATTGCTGGCTCTGAACGTGACACCCGCACATTTAAGTGAAGTGTTCGCGGCAAAGACCCTGCTGGGAGTGGTTCTGGGCATGGCCACCGGCATGATCACGCTGGCGCTCAACCGCGCTTTTGGCAGCCATGCACTGCTGTTGATCTTCGTGCTGCTGTTAGGCGCGTTGGCGGCTTCCCTGCTGGGCACGCTCCTGGGTGCCTTGATGTGGGATATGAATACCCTGCTGGCCACGCTCAAAGGCGGCGGGATTCTGTTAATTGGTCCTGGCATTATTGATTTGATCCCCAAGGCGCCGGACTGGATTGCGCGCCTGTTTCCCACTTACTACATCCTCAACCCGGTCATGGCAGTGGCTGAGCGCGGCGCGGGTCTGGGCGACATTTGGAGCGACTTGTTGATCTTGCTGGTCTTGATGGTCGTGCTGGTCATTGCCCTGGCGCGGGTCATTGCCCGCCAGCAGAAACGCCTGGCGCTGCTTTAAATACCTTTCCACAGATACACGCAGATAAAAATCATTATTTTTTATAATTAATGGACACAGATAACTCCCTTTTGTCATTGCGAGGCCCGCGTTAGCGGGGCGCGGCAATCTCAACTCTTTTTCGGTATAAACCTTGAAGGTCGGTGTACCTAATATCACAGCGCGTTTACTTAAAATTGCTGAGTACAGGTGGAAAGGTGCCCTACTCCTGCCAATGTCATCCTGAGGAGCGTTCGATCTTTGAACGCGACGAAGGATCTCGGCTGGCTGATAGTCCTTCTTTTCTTTTAAACCACAAATGGACACAGACAAACACAAATTTATTTTCTATTCTAAATAACCATAGATAAAAACAGTATGTCTTTGCGAAGTCCGGGTTTAATCTGAGCGCAGCGAAGCGCAAACCCGGACTGAAGCAATCTCAGTTCCTGTCTTGAACCTGCCCTCAGAGGTGAGAGAAGCCGCTCGGTGTCATCTTGACGAGTAACTTTTTTTTAACCACAGATGACTTCTCTGAAAATACTGTTCTTTAACAACTGAAACATGACAATTCATGCGAAAAGCCACGTACGGCTTGTCTGAAAGCAGCAAAAAAAGTAACCTGGAAGCGCCGGATACTGCGCAGATTGGCCATCGCAGCAGAAGCAATCACCAGGCAATTCGCTCGAAACAACCCCCGGACGGGGAGTTTTCCCGCCGGGAAGGGATGCTTGACAGCCCGAATGGCAGCTTCAACGGCCGCTCTGGGATTCTTGCCGGTCTGGCGAGAGCTTTCGAAGCGTTGTCGGCGTCTGGCCCAGTTGACTTCCTGTTGGGTGAAACTGAGCTTGAAGGCGGGATCTTTCTTTCCTGCTCTCGCCCGGCAATGCTCCTGTAAAGCGAAAGGACAGGTCTGGCAGATACGTGGGTCAAAGCGAGCAATGTAGCCGGTGGTGCGGCCAGGTTCCGCCAACACTTCTTGCCCATACGGGCAAGTAATGGTGATCGGCTTGCCTTTATCGGTGGTGGTGAATTGAAACTGAGATAGGCTCAGCTTGTCTGCGGCAGGCGCCTTGCCCCGGATGCCGGTTTGGATCAACTCAACTTGCTGTTCGTTCAGCTGCTCATCGGCTGCCGGGCTGCCATAGCCGCCATCGGCATACAGAGTCTCAATTCCGGTACGTTTCTTCAAGTCTGGCAAGGCTTGAGCCAATAAATCAGCATCATCCACATTGTTGGGGGCTACCTGAACCTTGGTGATCAGTTGCACGGTGTTGTGTGGATCGCAGGTCTGGGTCACGTTGGCGACATAGCCTTTGAACTCGGCGGGCCCTTTGCATCGAAAAGTGGCTTCCTGATCGTCCAGCGACTGCAAACATCCTGCGCTGATCTGGTCATTAGGCTTGACCAAGACGTCTTCTTCCCGCAGGTCAAAGTTCTCCCGGAACAGTCGTTCCAGTGTCTGGTAGGCAGGCGTTGTCCCATAGCGTTCTTTCAGCTCGCTCAACAAGCGGTGCATGACCTGTCCCACCTGTTGGGTATGGGTCAGGGTGGCTTCCTTTCCTTTCACCCGGTAGACATATTGCCCGGAAGTGCCCCCCACATATGCCCCGAGCCATTCCTGATAGCTATGCTGTTCGGCTTCGCTCAAGAGGCGATGCATCCGCTGCAGACTTTCCACTAACAATTGCAAGCGGCTCATATCCAGAATGTTACTGGCGATCTGCGTGCTGTCCATGCGCTGAATGCCGGTCTGCACTTTCAAGGCCACGATCTGTTGGTCGGTGATGTCCTCAAAGGCTTGCGCTACCAGGTTCACCCCATGTTCCTGGTTATATTGGCTCAGACGACGGCGAAAGTTATATAGGGTGCGCAGCTCGAAACGCCCTTCTCGCAAGTCAGCATAACCCAGGGCGTAACGCACCTGCAAGTCAAAGCTGAAATGATCGTATAGCTCTTCATCGCTCCAGCCATGCCCTGCTTTCAGTGTTTCCAGTCCCAGCAGCACATTCACCGGTGTGTTCGGCCGCGAGGGTACGTCCGCATACAGCACCGCAAATCGGTCTTCCTGGATGCGGCAGAAGTATTCTCGATAGAAAATCCCTGCCCAACTGTCTTCCAGTCTTTGACGCTGTTCTTCGGGTAGATCGTTGACATTACTGATCAGAAGTGGCTGCTGGTGCTTTTTGTTCGCTTTGTACATGTTTCAGTCCATTGATGATGTTTTACTGATTATATTAAATTTTCATGGATCATGCGACCTTTTTTCAGGGAAGTCACAGATGCACACGGATGAACACAGATAAAACTATTGGCGCATTTGCACAAGACTATTGAGTACAAGTAAAAATGCGCCCCTCGAGAAGAAAGGTGGGCTTCGACGCCCTACACTTCGTTCAGGGCAGGCGCTCAGCCCACTTTAATTTCAGGCGGTGCCGAATTGGCGGTCGCCAGCGTCGCCCAGGCCGGGAACGATATAACCAACCTCATTTAAATGATCATCCACGGCGGCCAGATAGAGAGGCACATCCGGATGCTCGTCATGGACGGTTTGAATGCCTTCGGGTGCGGCGATGATCCCCATGAACTTGATACGCTGCACGCCCCATTTTTTGAGGATGGATATGGTGGCCGCAGCGGAACCGCCCGTGGCCAACATGGGGTCGAGGATCATGCAGACCCCGACCGAAGGCGCGATAGGCAGCTTGTTGTAGTACTCCACCGGTTTGAGGGTTTCCTCGTCGCGATAGAGGCCGATGTGCCAGACTTCAGCGGTAGGAACCAGTTCCCAAACGCCTTCCACCATGCCCAATCCGGAGCGCAGGATAGGTACCAACCCGATTTTTTCCATCAACTCCCAGCCCTGGGTGCGAGCCAGCGGCGTTTGCACCTCAACGGGGGAGATAAGTAAATCGCTGGTTGCTTCATAAGCGATCAGACCAGCGATTTCTCGAATGAGTTCCCTGAATTTCTTGGGGGTAGTTTCTGTGTCACGTAATTTGGATAATTTATGTTTCACCAGCGGATGACTGGATACAAATACATTTTCCATATAGGCTCCCGTATAATTGCAGTAAGATTTCATTTATCATATCAAAACAAACGTAGATTTGGCAAGCGGGCAGTGAAGATATAATGGAATAAAATATGATCTCAGGAAAACATTTTGGATAATCAACGCATCAGCAACCCGGAAAATACCAGTGAGGACCAATACGGCAACGGCCTGCGTCCGCGCATGCTGGCGGATGTGATTGGACAGAATCAACTTCGGGAAAATTTGGAAATATTAATTCAGGCTGCCGGACAGCGCGAAGAGGCGCTGGACCATGTGCTGTTTTACGGCCCACCCGGATTAGGAAAAACTACGCTGGCGCATGTGCTTTCCAACGAAATCCATGCGAACATCCGCGTGACCGCCGGACCGGCGATTGAACGGGCCGGAGACCTGGCGGCCATCCTGACCAACCTGAATGGGCACGATATCCTTTTCATTGATGAAATTCACCGCCTGGGCAAGGCAGTTGAAGAAGTGCTTTACCCGGCTATGGAAGATTACGCGCTGGACATTGTGATTGGCAAAGGCCCTTCGGCACGCTCCATCCGTCTGAAACTGCCGCATTTCACGGTGGTGGGTGCCACCACACGCCTGGCGCTGCTGAGCGCTCCGCTGCGAGCGCGCTTCGGCGCGGTCTATCGTGTGGATTATTACGACCAGGAAGCGCTCAAACAAATCATTGAACGCGCAGCCGCTATGATGGGTGTTGCTACCGAAGAAGATGGTGTGGCTGAAATCGCGAGGCGTTCACGCGGCACCCCGCGCGTGGCGCTGCGCCTGCTGCGGCGGGTGCGCGACTTCGCCGAAGTGCGCGCGGACGGTCACCTGACCCGCGCTGTAGCACTGGAAGCGCTTAATTTGATGAGCATTGACAGCCTGGGGCTGGACGATATCGACCGCATGGTACTGCTGACCATCATTCAAAAATACAACGGCGGCCCAGTGGGACTGAGCACCATTGCCGCTTCCATCAGCGAGGAAGCCGACACCATCATGGACGTGGTCGAACCGTACCTGATGCAGTTGGGTTTTTTGGGACGCACCGCCCAGGGGCGGGTGGCCACCCGGAAAGCCTACGACCATTTGAAGATTCCTTACCAGGAAAAACCAGCCCAACCTAAATTGATCGAGTAACGTGAAGACAGACGATTTTAATTACGACTTACCGCCTGAGCTAATCGCCCAGGTGCCCTTAAAAACGCGCACAGACTCACGCCTGCTGGTGTATGCGCGCGCGCAGGACAGTATCACGCATACCTATTTCCGGGATATCCGCCAGTACCTGCGGCCGGGGGATGTACTGGTGGTTAACAACACGCGTGTTATCCCGGCCAGGCTGTACGCCCACAAAGAAACCGGCGGCAAGGTGGAAATTTTGCTGCTGAAGAAACTGGAGAATGAGCAGTGGGAAGTGCTGGTGGGCGGCAAGCGCGTCACAACCGGCAAGAAATTGACCTTCGATGATGGTGTGGAAGGCACGATCACGGCCGAATTGGAAGGCTCCAAGCGCATCATCCAATTTAACCAGCCGGTCGGCCCGCATCTGAAAGACTTAGGCGAGATGCCCTTGCCCCCGTATATCCACGTGCACCTGGATGATCAGGAGCGCTACCAGACGGTGTATGCGGAAGTGGAAGGTTCGGCGGCCGCGCCCACAGCCGGGCTGCATTTCACCAAGGAAATCATGACCGAGCTGCGCGAATACGGCGTGATTTTTACGGAAGTATTGCTGCACGTGGGATTGGACACCTTCGCGCCGGTGACGGAAGACACGGTAGAAGAACATAAAATCCACACGGAGTGGTGCCAGGTTAGCCCGGAAAGCGCGGCACTGATCAACCAGGCCAAAGCGGAAGGACGGCGCGTGATCGCGGTGGGAACCACCTCGGTGCGCACGCTGGAATCCGCCGCGGACGGGCAGGGCGGGGTGCGGCCGTATGCCGACACAACCGGATTATTCATCTACCCGGGTTATCAATTCAAGCTGGTGGACGCCATGATCACCAACTTCCATTTGCCTAAATCCACGCTGCTGATGCTGGTGAGCGCTTTTGCCGGATTGGAAAATATGCAGCGCTGTTATCAGGAAGCTATCCAGGAAAAATATCGCTTCTATTCCTTCGGGGATGCGATGCTGATCGAGTGAAATAATGGATGAGAAGAGCTGGAAGCAACACGATGAAACGGTAATCCATTGCCGAGCCTGCCCGCGCTTGGTGGAATGGCGGGAGCAGGTGGCACGCGAAAAACGGCGTGCTTACATGGATTGCGAGTATTGGGGCAGGCCAGTGCCCGGCTTTGGCGACCACAGCGCGCGCGTGTTGGTGGTGGGGCTGGCGCCGGGGGCGCACGGCTCCAACCGCACGGGACGCATGTTCACTGGGGACGCTTCCGGAGACTTTCTCTTCCCGGCGCTGCACGCGGCCGGTTTCGCCAGCCAACCATTAGCTGAGTCGCGCCTGGACGGGTTGGAATTAAAGGATTTATATATCAGTGCGGTGTGCCGATGCGCGCCGCCCGGCAACAAACCTACGCGTGAGGAAATCCGCAACTGCCTGCCTTATTTACAGGCTGAGATGGATCTGCTGGAAGATTTACAAGGATTTGTGGCGCTGGGCAGCCTGGCTTTTAAGGAAAGCTTGCGTCTGCTGCAGGCGCGTTATACATTGGATTTTGAGTCGAAGCCCCTCTTTGGGCATAACGTAATTTATCGCTTTGGAGATGATGTGCCCTGGCTGCTGGGATCATACCATCCCAGCCGGCAGAACACGCAGACGGGGCGTTTGACGGCGGAGATGTTCGCGGGGGTGTGGGAGCAGGTGAGAGTGGCGTTGGGGGACTAACCACGAGAGACTCGAAATATTATTTACTAACCACGAAATACGCGAAATACACGAAAAGTAATTATTTGCAAATTTTCCAATTAATTAAGAAGATGATTTTTATCATTATTATGGGGAAATAGTATCTCGATCTGCGAGAACAATAGTATGCTGGCCGAGATTCTTCGCCCTAGGGGCTCAGAATGACATGATGGGGTCTATCTGTGTCCATCTGTGGTAAATCAACCATTCAAGCGAAAGGCCCTGACGAAGTCCAGCACCTTGAAGGGCTTGCCAGCCAGCAGGGCCTGGGCCCGGAAGATGCGCGCCACGGAGCGGATGGTATAGACAATGGCAATCAGCAGCAGGAAGATAGACAACGCAATTTGCCAGCCGGGCACGGCTGCCGCCGACATACGCGAAACCATGGAAATGGGCGAGGTCAGTGGGAAGAGGCTGAAGAACACGAAAATAGGCGCGTTGGGCGCGGTGGAGACCAAATTGCTGAAGAACAATGGAATGATTAGCGGGAAAATGACCACCAAGGTGGCCTGACTGCCTTCTTTAGGGTTGGGCACCAGCGCGCCCAGCCCGGCCATCAGGCTGGAATAAAGGGCATAACCCAGGCAAAAGAAGACCAGGCCCCACAGCAGAATGACAGGCGGCAGGCTGAATGACTCCGGCAGGGAAAATTGCCGGCCGGCCAGCGTCAGCAGGGTATAACCCGTGCCGGTCCACACAATGGTCTGGAACAGACCCGCCAGACCCAGCGCGATGGTTTTCCCAACCAGCATTTCCATGGGTGAGTAAGAAGTCAGCAGGATTTCGATAACGCGGTTCTGTTTTTCATAGGTGATGCTATTCAGCATCAAGCTGGACGAGCCGATAATAAGCAGGTAAAACAACATCATCAGGCTGTAAGGCAGCCAGAAATTCTGTGAGCCGCCGAAATCCCTGGCAGTTTGCGGGCGCGTGTATTGCAGGTCAACTTCCATCGGATCCAGGTATCTCGCGGCGGCCTGTTTGTCGGTAAACAAATTCCAGGAGAGCAAATCGCGTACCGCACCGGCTTCGCTCTGGGTCGCTAAAAAGTTGTAATCTTTTTGCACGAAGAGGATATCCCCGCTTTCCAGATAATCGGGCGCGATGATGTAATAGGCGGACAGTTGTCCGTCGCTGACCATCTGCTGGCCTTTTTCCTGGCTGTCCAGCAAAACGACCTCATCCATCATATCAGTTGGGATTTCACGAATGATGCCGGATTGGTCCAGCACACCCTGCGCGCCTGCGGCTGTCGAGGATGTACTCACAAAACTACTGACCCCTTCCGGCGCGATGCCGCGGTTAACCAGCGCGGCGCTGGCGTAAACCAGAAAGCTGATCAGGGGCATCATGAAGACCATGCGTAGATAGGATTTGCGCGAAAAGATCGTCGATAATTCGTAGCGTATGATCAGCAGGATTTTCTTCATGACTTTTTCGCCCTTAAGATTTCTTTGAGGTGGATACGGCGCTGATATTGCAGCATGCCGCGGCGGAACCCGCGGGCGGCTAATTTTAGCGCGGCCAGAGCACTGGCCCAGGTCAGTACGGCAGCAGCGAGAATCTGCCAGGCGGGCACGCTGGAAATGCTGGTGCGCAGGGGCATGCTCACCACGGCCGTTAACGGAAAGATACTCAAGATGATAGACAGCGGGTGACCCGGGTGCTGCAGCAGGGCGCCGGCGAACCAATAAGGCGCAACCATGGGCAGGGTAAAGAGCATGCTGACCTGCTGGGCTTCACGCATATCCGTGACACTCACACCCACCAGGGTCATCAGTGCGGCAATCAGGATAAAACCGGGCAGGATGAGCCCAAGGAACAGGGCAATTTGATCCAGCGTGAGGGCTGGGAAAAAATCAACCCGGTAAATGGCCTGCATGCCCGCCAGGCCAATACCCGCGAAAAGCAGCCAAATCAGCAGCTGTGTTAACCCAACGCCGAGATTGCCTAAAATCTTGCCGGTCATCAATTGTTCGGGTGAGACCGAAGTGACAACCACTTCCATGGTGCGGTTTTCTTTTTCATCTACAACCGATTGGAGCAAGTAGCCGCCGCTGATGTTGATGACAATGATGAAGATCAGCCCGGTCAGGAAGGGGAACAGCACCACGAACCAGTCGCGCATGCTGGCCTGAAGAGTGCCGTCCAGTGAGCGCACGGTGATGTTGCTGCCGCGCGTAATGCGCTGTTGGACCGCCGTGTCCTCGCCGGACAACAGGCTGGTTTGCAGAAAATCCTGCATATGTTCATAGGCGTTGTCACTCGGCCGCTCATTCGCATAGGCAATAATGGCACCGCTTTGCAGATAATCCGGTTGGATGACGAATAGGGCCTGGATTTGGTCTTCGGCCAGGGCATCTTGCCCTGCGCTAACATCCGGGAAAGCAATCAGGTCGATATCGCCAATCAGGTTGGGCGAGGTCTCTTGCGTGACGGCCTCAGCAAAATTACCGGAAAGGTCCACATAACCGGCCGGCAGTTTATTGGTTTGCAGCGAGACGGAAATGACGGCCATGAGTATAGCCAGTACGACCAGCAGGGGCATACTGAGCACCGCGAAGATGAAACCGCGCGTTTTCACGCGGCGGATGTATTCGTATTTGAAAATCAACCAGATTTTTTTCATGCATCTAACCCGCTGCCGGTGACGACCTGAATGAAGATCTCGTCCAGCGTTGGTTGGGCAATCTCGAACTGCTCCAGAATAATGCCCCGCCGTACCATCTCGCTGAGGACATCCTGGGGCGAAGCACCTTGCTCGAGGAAGGCCCGCTGGTGATGATTTTCCGTCTGAATGCGGTCAACGCCGGGGATGTCCTGCGGCAGGGGAGCGCTGCTTTTTATCAGGATCTCGGGGCGGGCAAACTGGCGGCGGAGTTGATCGATCGGTCCGGAAAGCATGACCTTGCCTTTGTTGACCAGCAGGATGCGGTCGCATAATTCCTCGGCCTGGTTCATTTGGTGGGTGGACATGATAATGGCCGTGCCGCGTGTTTTTTCCTCGCGCAGCAGATCTTTGACTATTTGGGTGTTGACTGGATCGAGCGCGCTGAAAGGCTCATCCACAATCACCAGTCGAGGTTGGTGGATGAAGGTGGCGATGATCTGGGCCTTCTGCTGCATACCCTTGCTCAGGTCTTTAACTTTTCTTTTACGATACTCAGTTAAATCAAAGCGCTCCAGGTAAAATCCAAGACGCTCTTCGATTAGAGTGGTTGACATTCCCTTGATGGATGCCAGATAAGTCAGGCATTTTTCCAGGCTGATATCCTGGTAAAGCCCGCGCTCCTCCGGCAGGTAACCGATAAGGTCCTTTTTACTTTCGTCCATGGGACCGCCTAGCACAGCCACATTGCCGCTGTCCGGTTTGAAAATATCCAACAGCATACGGATGGTGGTGGTTTTTCCAGCACCGTTAGGGCCGATCAATCCGAGTATCTCGCCGGACTGCAGCGAAAAGCTGATGCCGTCAACAGCGCGCAAATTTCCAAATGATTTCGTGATGTTTTCTACCTGAACGACTTGCATGTATGGCTCCATTCTTAAAATACGATTTATTTTAATCGTAAATCGTTGTAAAATCAGATTAGATTATTTACATTCATCCCCAGCTGTGGTATAAATGGCGCAATTTGCCGCCACATATACGGATAAGGAGAAAAATGAATTTACCAGGTTTGGAACGTACGCAGCACCGCATGCCTGAGGTAATTTATTAATTTCCATTGACCCCCTTTTGGGGGTCTTTTTTTTGCCTGTTTGTAGAAATGGCGGCAATGGAATATTTAGCGATGAAAGCGATGAAAACGAGATGGTAAAAGAGAATTGGATCAAGCTGCCGGGTTTGGTGGATGCGCACGTGCACCTGCGTGTGCCGGGCGGGGAGCACAAGGAAGACTTCCGCACAGGTACGGCCGCGGCATTGGCGGCCGGTATCACGCAGGTGATGGCCATGCCCAACACAACGCCGCCCCTGACCGACCTGGAAACCTGGCAGCGCTATCAATCCCAAGCCGGGTTTGAAGGACTATGCCCGGTGTATCTGTATTGCGGAGCCACGCGGGATACGCTGGAGCAGCTGCCGCGTTTGGGACGGGCAGCCAAAGCGTTGAAAATCTACCTGGACCCGACCTATGGCCAGATGAAGGTGGATAACGAGGAAGACTTGCTGCGCATCGCACAGGTTTGGCCGCGTGATAAGGTGCTGGCGCTGCATGCCGAGGGAGACCATATCCGCATGGGCATCCGCGTTGCGGAAAAAGCAGAGCGGCCGGTGCACTTCTGCCACGTCAGCCGCAAGGACGAAATCGAGTGGATTGCGACGGCCAAGCGGGACGGCCTGCCGGTGACCTGCGAAGTGACCCCGCACCATCTATTCCTGACGCAGGCAGATGCGCAGCGGCTGGGCGCGCTGGGCGATATGCGCCCGCGCCTGGCGGAACAGCGCGATGTGGAAGGATTGTGGGATCGTATCGAGGGCACTATTGACATGATAGCCACTGACCACGCGCCGCATACGCTGGCGGAAAAATCCGAGGCGCAGAACCCGCCGCCGGGCGTGCCCGGGCTGGAATCGGCGCTGCCGTTGATGCTGACGGCTGTGGCGGAAGGGCGCTTGAGCCTGGCACGCCTGACGGCGCTGATGCACGATAACCCGCAGCGCATCTTCAATCTGCCCGAACAGGCAGATACCTGGGTGGAGGTGGATCCCCAGGAAAGCTATACGTTCCCGGATCACCCGCTTTATACCAAATGCGGCTGGTCGCCCTATACCGGCATGCAGTTGACTGGGCGCATCAAACGCGTGGTGCTGAACGGCCGGGAAGTCGTCAAAGACGGAATCATCCTATAAATCGAGAAGAGAGAAACAAAGGAGAAGAAATGGACCAAATTAAGATCGAGAAATTATTCAATCTGGAGGAGATGAAAAGAGAACCCAAGTTCAAGAATGGCTGGTATCAAAAGGATATTCTGTCTGTCAACCAGTTCGACAAAACCGGACTGTCCTACATCTTTACGCGAGCCGAAGAAATGGCTGAGATGGTGGATAAAGCCGGCTCCTGCGACCTGCTGAAGGGTTATGTGCAGGCTTGTGTGTTCTACGAACCCAGCACGCGCACCAGCGCTTCCTTTATCGCCGCCATGGAACGCTTGGGCGGCAGCACTATCCCGATCACCCAGGGTATCCAGTACTCGTCGGTCTCCAAGGGCGAAAGTCTGGTGGATACCATGCTGACTTTGGAAAAATACGCCGACCTCATCGTGCTGCGCCACCCGGAGATCGGTTCAGCGGCCCAGGCGGCCAAATACGCTTCGGTGCCGATCATCAATGCCGGCGACGGTGCCGGGGAACATCCCACTCAGGCGCTGCTGGATTTGTACACCATCCGCAAGGAGTTCGGCCGCATCGATGGCCTGAAGGTGGCCATGCTGGGCGATCTGCGCAACGGCCGCACGGTGCACAGCCTGACCAAGCTGCTGGAAAATTATGATGTCAGCTTACGTTACGTCTCCCCAGACACCCTGCGCCTGCCGCTCAACCTGATGAACGAATTGATCAACAAGGGCATCGATGTGCGCGAAACGGACCGGGTGGAAGACGTCATCAAAGACGTGGACGTGTTGTACGTGACCCGCATTCAGAAGGAGCGCTTCACCGATATGGCCCAATACGAAGAGGTCAAGAATTATTTCGAGATCACGGAAGAGGTGATGACAACCGCTAAACAGAAGATGATCGTGATGCACCCGCTGCCGCGCGTGGGCGAAATCCATTACAAGGTTGACCGAGATCCACGCGCAGCCTATTTCCGCCAGGTGCGCAACGGTATGTTCGTGCGCATGGCGCTGCTGGCGTCCGTGCTTGGCCAAGCGTAATCAATTGCGGATATCGAAAAATAGAATTTTCCCTCGGGGAAAGAAAGCAGGAGCGAAAATGAGTTTCATTTCTAAATTGGAAAAGGCTATTGAAAAGAATGGCTCACTGTTATGTGTCGGTATGGATCCAGCAGTGAATGTTCTTGCAGATGGTGAAAATGATGAAGAGAGATTATTGGGATGGGGCAAAGGCATCATTGAGCAGACGGCTGATTTAG
Source organism: Anaerolineaceae bacterium UBA5211 (assembly GCA_002412595.1). Lineage (GTDB taxonomy): Bacteria > Chloroflexota > Anaerolineae > Anaerolineales > Anaerolineaceae > Pelolinea. The sequence goes on along the minus strand of DHVJ01000012.1, from coordinate 4,248 downwards.
CCTGCTGCTATAAACCCAACTTTGCTTTCTTTGAACAGTATGGGCCGGAAGGGCTGCGCGCGCTGCAGCGCATCATCCGGGAGGTACCCGATGATATCCCGGTATTGTTGGACGTCAAGCGCGGCGACATCGGCTCCACCGCTCAGGCATACGCCAAGGCAGCCTTTGAGCAGTGGGGCGCGGACGCGGTCACTATCAGCCCTTACCTGGGCCGGGACAGCGTAGAACCTTTTTTGAAATACGAAGGCAAAACAGTTTTCATTTTATGCATTACTTCCAATCCTTCAGCCGCAGATTTACAGATGTACGGTATGCCGCCGCTGTATGAGTATGTGGCGCAGTTAGCGCAAAGCTGGGGCTCGGTGGATCAGATCGGCTTTGTGGTGGGTGCCACCCAGCCGCAGGCACTGGCGCGCGTGCGCGCGCTGTGCCCGCAAAGCTGGATTCTGGCGCCCGGAGTGGGCGCCCAAGGCGGCAGCTTGCAAAAAGCCCTGCAAGCCGGGCTGCGCGCTGACGGCAGCGGGCTGATCGTGCCGGTTTCACGGGGTGTGATGCTGGCGGATGACCCGCGCGCGGCCGCACATGATTTCAATTTACAGATTGCCGGTGAGATTGCGGCTTTCCGCCAAACAAAACAAGAATCCCAATCTCTGAAGAAAAACCTGGTGAGCGGTTTATTTGAAAGCGGCTGCGTGCGCTTCGGCAATTTCACTCTGGCTTCCGGCAAGACCTCACCCATCTACATCGACCTGCGCCGGGTAGTCTCATTCCCCGCGTTGTTCAACCTAACAGCGCGCTTCTATACGGAAATCGTTAGAAAATTAGACTTCGACCGCATCGCGGGCGTGCCTTACGCGGCGCTGCCTACTGCGGCTGTAGTAGCTCAGCAGTTGGGGCGACCATTTATTTATCCGCGCAAGGAAGTCAAGCAGCACGGTACCGGGCAGACGATTGAAGGTGCGTTTGAGGCTGGGCAGCGCGCGGTTATTTTGGAGGACGTCATCACTAGCGGCGGCAGCATCGTAACGTCGCTGGAGGTTTTACAGCAAGCTGGATTGAAAGTCGAGGATGTGGTGGTGCTGGTGGACCGCGAACAGGGCGGGGCAGCCAAGATGGCTGATGTGGGTCTGAAACTGCACGCGGTGCTGACCATCAGCGAAATACTGACTATGTTAAAAGAAATGGCATTGATTGACTCAGCAACTTATCAATCCGTGCGGGATTACCTGGATGAATAAATCCGAAGTTGATTTGACCTGTGAGCTGGCGGGTGTGCGCATGCGCAATCCGCTGGTGCTGGCTTCCGGCGTGCTGGGCACCAGCGCGGCGCTGCTGGAACGCGTGGGGCAGTGCGGCGCGGGCGGCGTGAGCGCCAAGAGCTGCGGGCCGGAAGCACGCGCCGGGCACCCCAACCCCATCGCGGTGGCGTGGGCTGGCGGGGTGGTCAACGCGGTCGGGCTGACCAATCCTGGGCTGGAAGCGGAAATTCCGGCCCTGATTGAGACGCGCAAGCGCCTGCACGCGCAGGGCATTCCGCTGATCGCCAGCATCTTCGCGCCTACCGTGGAAGAATTTGGCCGTATGACGGAGGGGATCAATGCGGCCGAACCTGATTTGATCGAAGTGAATATCTCCTGCCCGAATGTGGGCGATGAATTCGGTACACCCTTCTCCGGTTCAGTGGAAAGCGCGGCAGCCGTTACCCAAGCGGTGCGGGCCAACACGGCCATTCCCATTGCCATCAAACTATCGCCCAACGTGCCCAACATCGCGCGTATCGCGCTGGCGGCGCAGGACGCTGGGGCAAATGCCATCACAGCTATCAACACCGTGCCGGGCATGCTGATCGACCCGTATGCCGGGCGGCCGGTACTTTCCAATCAGGTAGGCGGTGTGTCGGGCTGGTCGATCAAGCCCATCGCACTGCGCTGCGTGGCCGAGATCTGCAAAACAGTCACCATCCCCGTGATTGGGCTGGGCGGCGTGAGCCGCGGGTTGGACGCGGCCGAGATGATCATGGCGGGCGCCACCGCTGTGGGCGTGGGCTCGGCGGTTTGGCAGCGCGGCGTGGATGTCTTCGCTGTCATCACGGAGGAGCTGCGCGAATTCATGGCTGGAGAAGGCTACCCTGACCTGGAAAGCATGAGAGGAATGGCGATCCGATGAAAGACATGCAGGCTTATCAACGTTATTTCGTCAGTAAATCACAGCCCAAGAATTATCGCACGCGCAGCCTGGTGTTGGACCGGCCGCTGGCGGATGCCCAGCCCGGACAGTTTGTGATGGCCTGGCTGCCGGACATTGGCGAAAAACCCTTCAGCATCGCCGGCGCTGACCCGCTCACACTGACCGTGGCGGATGTAGGGCCTTTCAGCCGGGCGCTGTGCTGCCTGGAAGCCGGGCAGCCGCTGTGGGTGCGCGGCCCTTTAGGACAAGGATTTGAGTTAAAAGGAAAGAGGCACATTCTGGTAGGTGGTGGTTATGGAGCGGCGCCGCTGTTCTTCCTGGCCAAGCGTGCTTTAACACGTGGAGACGAGGTTTGTGTTTGCCTGGGAGCACGCAACCAGGCGGAATTGCTGCTGGCGGATGATTTCCGTGAATTGGGCTGCCGGGTGGAGCTGGCTACCGAAGACGGCAGCACCGGGCAGCGCGGGCTGGTATTGGAAGCGGTGCGGGCTGCGCTGACGGACTTTCCCGCGCAAACGCTGTACGCCTGCGGACCCAAACCGATGCTATTAGCGTTGGCGGCCTTCTGCAAGGACAACCAGCTGGCCGGACAGTTCTCCTGGGAAGCCATGATGCGCTGCGGCATCGGGTTGTGCGGTTCGTGCGAGATCGACGAAACTACCTGCGACGCGGTCGGATTGGGGCACGGCTGGCTGACCTGTAAAGATGGGCCGGTTTCTTTTTATCAACCGGGTTAGCGCGTGTGGAGTGGTTCGCAGCCGTGCGCTCTCGTGTAAAATAAAATATCGAAATTGATTACAGGAGAAGAAACATGGCCATGACTTCACGCGAGCGCGTACAGGCAGTATTGAACCACGAGGTTCCGGATCGGGTGCCGATCATCATCGGCGTCAGCAATGCCACCGGCATCAAGATGACCCCTTACCGGGCACTCAAAGAGAAATTGGGCATCCAGGCCCCGGACGATTATATTTATGATTGGCCGGAGTTAGGGACAGCCAAGATCGACGAAGAAACCATGCAGCGCCTGCACGGCGACGCGCGCGGTGTGTTGGATCGTTTCCCCAAAGAAGTACAGGAGCGCAACCGCACGCGCGACCCGCATGCGCCCTGCATTGACGATTGGGGTATCGGGCAGATCGAAATTGAACCGGGTGTGTGGTTTCCCGGCTACCATCCGCTGGCCGAAGCTACGACTATTGAAGAATTGGAAAACTATCCTAACTGGCCGGTTATTGACGACCCCTACCGCGTGGCACAGGCAGCGGAAGACGCCAAACGGTTGGCCGAAGAGAATGAGTATGCTACCCTGGCAACGCCCTGGCTGATGTTCCCCTTCGAACGCGCCTTCGGCTTGCAGGGCATGGACAAATTCCTGATGAACATGGCCATGTACCCGGACTTTGCCGAAGCCATGCTAAAAAAGAACCTGGAATTCTGCATCCAGCACATGGGCCACTTCCTGGACGCAGTGGGCGATAATATCGACATGATCAAGATTGGTGACGACCTGGGTTCGCAGGACCGCCTGATGATCTCCCCGCGCATGTACCGCAAGCTATTGAAACCCATCCACGCGGAACTGATCGCGTTCATCAAAAGCAAAACCAAGGCCAAGATCTTTTTCCATACGGATGGCGATGTGTTTGACCTGATTGGCGATTTCATCGAAATTGGCGTGGACGTACTTAACCCCATCCAGACCTCAGCTGGAAAAATGGCCGACCTGGAGGGATTGAAGAAGCAGTACGGCAAAGACCTGGTCTTCTGCGGGGCGGTGGATACCCAGCATATCCTGCCGAACGGCACGCCGGAAGAGGTGCGCCAGGAAATGAAGCGCGTCATCAATGTTCTCGGCCGTGACGGCGGATATATGGTGGCTTCCGTGCATACTATCATGAATGAGGTTCCACCCGAAAATATTCTGGCGATGGTGGATGCTACACTGGAATTTGGGCAGTACCCTTTGAAATAGTTATGTAGCTGATGGACCACTTCGACAGGGCTCAGTGGTCCTTAAAAAGAAAGCCGTCCCTTTGAACTGCACCCCAAAAGTTAGAC
>DHVJ01000051.1 GCA_002412595.1 Anaerolineaceae bacterium UBA5211 | reverse complement strand
AGTGGGCGGAGCTGGAACGGCGTTTCCGGCCGGAAATTGACTGGAGCGGGTATGAAGATGTGATGATGACCGGTTGGCAGCGCAAAGACCATATCCATCATATACCATTCTATTACGTGGAATACGGGCTGGCTTTGCTGGGCGCGGTGCAGGTTTGGCGTAATTCGCTCAATGACCAACGCGCTGCGGTTGAGCAGTACCGGCAGGCGCTGGCTTTGGGCGGAACTGCCAGTCTGCCGGAGCTATTCCATGCAGCCGGAGCTAAACTGGCCTTCGATAACGAAACCCTGCGGGAAGCGGTGGAATTGATGGAAGACCAGCTTCTGAAAAACGAGCAGGTTTACTCGTATTCCTGATTGGTTCGGGATAAGAAAGTAAAAGGAGCGGATGAAATTCCGCTCCTTTTTGGTTTAATGATTTTTCCGCTCCCGGATTGACCTGATACTGATCAGGAGGCTGGCAACGACTAACAGCACAAAAGCGGCCGCTACGAACAGCCATTTCATAGGCGTAAAAATGACCGCCAGTTGGGCTGCCAATGGGCGGCCGTGCGGGTAGGCGGCCATCACGATTGCCGTACAGCTATTTTCCAGAAAGTCGAATACCATAGCTGCCAGCGGCAGCAGGTTTAAAAGCCGCCAATTGTTGCCCGACAGGCGTAACCGATCCAGCATCCAACTTGTGCAGACTGCCAGGAAAAAGGTGTACACCAATGGGAATGCCAGGTCAAAGGTGAAGCGCGCGTGGATATAGGCCTGGCGGCCCTGTTCACCGTAAGATTCTGCCATATGCAGTAGATTATCTACGGAATAAAACACTGTAGTATCCGGTGCACCGGCCTCGGCGCTGTAAAGGGCTGCCTGTGCGGTTTGGTCGGGCATGACCAGGATGAGGAAAAGCATAAAAATTACCGTGCTGATGATTGCAAGATAGCTGCTAGAGATGCGGTACAACCAAGTGGAGATTTTATTATGCATAGACTTCTCTTTTAGTGTGAAAAACATTTTTTGTTAACCACAGATAAACACGGATAAACACAGAAAAATTCTTTTTGGTAGATATCCGCAGATTATCTTGAATGTCAGGATTTCTGTTGTTCTGGCCTTTTATTCTCTAGCCAACGATGGACACGGATAAACAATTTTCTGGTTGATATCCATGTAGCTGGTACTGTAGCAGTGATTGGACTTATACTTTCCGAGCGAGGCGGTAGCCCCACAGGAATAACAGGCCGATCAGGATAGGAATTCCGGCGATCAATAAATAGGTCAGAAATGCCTGCCCGCCGGCTTCGATAATGTAAGCAATACCAACCAGGATGAATAGCAATCCACCGATGATGGGATTTTTCCATGCGATCCACAGAAAGAGCAATATAACCAGACTGGGCAGCAAGTGTATGCCCAAGGCAACCAAAACTTGACCGGTGGAAAGCCCGGGTTCGAATACATCCAGCGCGAAGATACTGAGAAAAAGGGCATAAGCGACGGCTGAGATGCGTGCGATGCGGGTCACAAGCGGAAGATGGTTCATGTGCTGTTTTTGTGTCATACGAACTCCTCCTGTACGAATAACTCTATCCAGATTATAGCCGTATATCCAAGCCGGCAGAACGATTTAAGCGAATCGTGCAATCGGGTCGTGTGGCAGTTATAATTCATATATGCAAAAAAGTAGCGAGAAACCTATGAATGCTTATTTAAAGAATTTGACCATTTCCCTGTTGTTATTGGCGCTGCTAGCTGGCTGTTCAGGCCAATCGACCGCGGCATCCCCCACAGTGGCGGCAGCCGCAGCAGAAGAAACCAGTACAGCTGAAATTGTCCCGACTTTGGAAGAGCAGCCGGCCCCGGCAGGAACGCCGGTTGAGCCCGGGCTTCTGGAAGATGTGGAAGGCGAAGCAATTGGACCCGCCGAACCCGCAGGTGAAAAGGCTGAAACGCTGGCCGAAATGCCGGCCGAACAAGTGCCGCTGGAACCAGCTGAGGAGATCACTCTTACCAAACAGCCCTATGTTTCACCTTCCAACGCGTTCACGGTAAATTTCCCGGAGAACTGGAATTGCAGTGAAACAGGCGAATATCGTGTGGACTGCCATAACCTGACCAACACCAGCGAGGTTATCGTGACAGTGACAGGAACCGGTTATGAACTGGTTCAGGAAGATTTTCTCGCTATGGCTCGGGCAGAACTGGTCAGTTCATATGGAGATGTCAAGGCGTATATCCTGGTTTCGCAGGAGGAATCCGAAGGCACGCTGATCAACGAAGCTACCTGGCGGGTGGGAGACGTTTACTGGCAGAGCATTGATCGCTTTGTCCGTTCCGGAGCCGCTGTCTATCATTTTACTTTTGCCAGTGTTCAGACTCAATTGGAAAACTACCGCCCGGCATTTGACGAATTGCTGCAGAAAGCGATTCTGAACCCCAGCGCGATGTCCGGTGCAACCATTTATGCCTTCCGCAAGGAATATACCTCCCGTGAGCAGATCTTTACTCTGGAAGTTCCTACCTCCTGGTCAAAATTTGCTGATGCGGCCAGCATCGATCGCACGGTAGTGGAAGGTTTCACTTCGCCTGACGGACGTGCCGGTGTGCAGGTGGCCATTTTCAGCAAAGGCTCCAACATTTCGCAGGAGACCAAAGGCGTAAAAACGCTGGAAATCATGCGCGTACTTTATGGCTGGGACCTGCGCGCATCAACCGATAAAGCGCTGCAGGATGGACGCGAACGGCTGGAATGGTATGGTGAGATGAAAGGTGTGCAGGGAATCACTTATTTCGATTCCAGCGGTACCTCCCTATATATCTTTAGTGTGATTTGGGAACCGGCAACCAAAGACTTGTATATGCCGGTATTGGAAGATGTTATTGATTCCTTTGCCTATACGACCTTTGAATAAACAAACAGACAGTCCCGCAGATCGTTCCAAGGAAAACAGGACTGGCAGTTTTTTTGCGGCTGTTTTGCTCTGCCTGGTTTTGATGGGCTGTGCCGGCGGTCCGCGGGTCAAAATGGCGCCCGGTTACGAAAAGACATCCACGCGCGTGGAAGCCCAATCGAACCTGATGGGCACGCCCGAAGCCACCGCTGTTCCACCCACCTCCACGCCCGAACCACTGGCGTTGGACGATACGCCTTACACGTTGCCTTCCCAGGCGCTTAGCATCTCCGTACCCCTGGGTTGGAAACTGGCCTTTGAGACTGACGATAAAGTCCGCTTTGAGGCTCCCGATAAAATTGCTTGGCTGGAAGCGGTCCTGGAATCCAGCGGATACGCTTTGGACCAGGATGATTTTGAACGTTACCTGGCGGCCACGATGACTGCGTTATACAGCAGCGTGGACAGTTACCAGTTGTTGGATAAGCAAATCGTAGAAGGACAAGCCGTTTATATTTCCTCGTATCAAAAAAACGGTTTTACCTGGTTCGCGCAGGACGTGTTCGTTCAGCGCGGCGCGGCGATCTACGCGTTTTCTTTCAACGCATTAAGCAAAGTGTGGGAAGCCTACCAACCCGGTTTTCAGGCAGTCATAGAAAGCCTGGAAACCCGCAGCGGTTACGTCAGCGATAAAATGATCTACCGTTTTATGCGCACGTATCAATCACCCAATGACCAGTTCAATCTGACTGCGCCGATGGGTTGGACTTTCACATTGGGGCAGGAAGGCCCGCAAGGTTCCGTCTTGGATACGATGATTTCACCGGACGAACAGACCGCGGTGGAGGTTATAGCGTATGACGCGCAAGCGGACTTGCAAAGCAAGGATATCGGCCAGATTTCCATCCCTATCATGAAGGCGCTGGATGGTGAGGATATGCGCATCCGTGCCAATGAGGTGCTGCCCGATGGGCGTATCCGCGTTGACTGGCAAATCGATAAAGAAGCTATTTACGGATTCAGCTTTTTCTGGCTGGATGATAATACAGCTTATATCCTGACCTTTAAATATGCGGATGAGAATTCCGGTACGTATGAAGATACTATCCGGCGCGTGGGCGATTCTTTCGCCTTCATCGCTGCGGGCGGTTAGCTTACAATTTCCAGGCGTGCTACCGAAGCCGCCAGCCGTTTCAGCCCCACCGATTCGAACATGACTGTGACAGTTTCATCGTTGCCTAAAATACGGGTTTCCACAACCAATCCGCTGCCCCAGGTAGCGTGTATCACACGCATGCCGGCTGAATAGCGCGGTTGCTTGGGCTCTGGTTTGCTTTTTACAGGACTTTTTTCATATGAGGACGGCTCCCAGCGCGGGTGGCTGAGGGGGGTCAGGCGCTGCACACCCAGACGCACGCCTTCGCGTTTGATCAGTTCTTCCGGGATGTCATCAATGAAGCGCGATTCCATGGTGTATTCAAAGCGGCCGTAATTGCTGCGCTGGCCGGCGCGCACCAGGGTGAGATGGTTTTTGGCGCGGGTGATACCCACATAAAACAGGCGCCGTTCTTCGGCCATTTCTTCCGGGTCTTCCAGCGAACGGCTGTGTGGCAGCAAGCCTTCATCCAGCCCAACAATATACACATGCGAAAATTCCAACCCTTTGGCCGCGTGCAGGGTCAACAGGGTGGGTGCGTCATTTTCCTCCGGCACGGTATCCTGGTCTGAAACCAGGGCAATATTTTCCAGAAATTCCGTCATGCCGCGTTCTTCATATTCGTAGGCAATGCGGCGCAGCTCCAGCACGTTCTCCCAGCGTCCGGCGCCCATCTCGCTGCCGTCGTCGATGTACGCCTGGTAACCGATATCCTTGAGGATACGGTCGAATAGCTCCGGCAGGGAATTATTCTGGCTGAATTTACGCCAGTTAACCAGCAGCGCGCCGAAATCCGACAGCATACTGGCGCCGCGGCTGGAGAAGGGTTCCCAATATCGAGATTGGTCCCTTTGCTCTCCCAATGAGAGCAGCACTTCGCTGGCAGTCAAATCGTTCGCCTGCGCGATCGTGTTGAGGTCAACCAATGTTTTGCTGCCCACCCCGCGCGGCGGCACGTTAATAACGCGTGCCAGACTGACCGAGTCGTAGCTGTTATGCACCAACCGCAGGAAGGAGATAATGTCCTTCACCTCGCGGCGGCCGTAAAAACGTTGGGCACCCACCAGGCGGTAAGGCAAGTTGGCGCGCAGGAAAGCTTCTTCCAGCAGACGGGATTGGGCATTGGTGCGGTACATGATGGCAAACTCCCCGCCTTGCTGGCCGGAAGCCATGCGGTCTGCGATATCGTCCACCACGTAAGCCGCTTCGGCATGATCGTCCACCGCGTCATACAGGCTGATGAGCGGGCCATCGCCGCGCTTGGAATACAGGTTTTTGGGCGTGCGCGATTTGTTCTGGTTGATGACTGCCTGGGCGGCATCCAGCACATTTTGGGTGGAGCGGTAGTTGCGCTCGAGCAGGATTTTTTCCGATTTAGGATAATCGCTTTGAAAGCGCAGCACATTGCGGTAATCCGCGCCGCGCCAGCGGTAGATGGATTGGTCTTCATCACCGACAACAAAGAGGCAGTGATGAACACAAGAAAGATGCTTCAAGAGATCATATTGGGCCTGATTGGTATCCTGAAATTCATCTACCAGCACGTGTTCGAAGCGCTGGCCGTATTTTTCGCGTATCTGGGGGTTTTCTTCAAACAGGCGCACGCTCCAAAGAAGCAGGTCATCGAAATCGAGCGCGTTGCTGCTGCGCAGAATCTTTTCGTATTGTTCATAAACCCGTTTGGAAATTTCCTCACGGTAAGTGCGCGATTTCACCTGACCCGGACCTTGCATGGCGTTCTTGGCGTTGGAAATAACGTTGTGGATGCTGGCCGGGCGGTACAGCTTGTCGTCGATGTTCAATTCCTTGAGCACGCGTTTTATGATGGATTGCTGGTCGTCGGCATCCATGATGACAAAGTTGGCGTCGAAAGGCAGCGCGGCTGCTTCACTGCGTAAGATGCGTGCGCAAATGGCATGAAACGTGCCCAGCCAGAGTGCATTCACGCCCTTGCCCAGCATGCGCTCCAGGCGCGTGCGCATCTCCCGCGCGGCTTTGTTGGTGAAAGTAACTGCCAGGATGTTGTGCGGGTTGGCCCCGGTTTCGTTGACCAGGTAGGCAATGCGCTGCGTGAGCACGCGCGTCTTTCCGGAACCCGGTCCGGCTAAAACTAATAATTGTCTGGCGGAAGAGGTTACAGCTTCATGTTGTTGGGGATTTAAGTTCTTTAAGGCTTCCATATGTCGATTGATGATTGTACCCGAATCGTACAATACTATTCAGATGTATTCCTTAAAATTGCTAGCCAGAAAAACTTCATTGATAAAATTTATCTAGTCAATTAATATGTTTTGCCATTCGGGTAAAAAACCATAGTCACATAAATTAAAAGAGTCGCAATTTATTTCTTTATTAGCTACTTCAATGATAAACATTTTCCAGTTTTCTTTATCTGATAGCTTTTTTAGAATTAGACATAAAGTAAATAGAGTGTTATTTTCGTGAATTATCCCCTTGTATTCTTTTAATAATCTTGGTTTAAGAGAATGCTCTCTTCTATAAAGATAACCATAATGCGCACAAATATTTCGTAAGACACTGAGGCAATGCAACCATTGCGTAAGATAAACATCCTTTAATGAAAAAGCTTCACCAGAAATTTCTTTTCTGTCTATGGAAGGTAAAATGTTGAAGAATTTAGAAGTAGTATTGAAGCTGAGAAATTCAATGAGAACCCACAAAGGAAATTTGCCCTCATAATTCATCTGGTGATGAATTACTACAGAATCTTTCTGGCGGCGACGTAATTCATTTTCAAAAATTTTATAGATATCACAATAATATCTTTCACTTTCATAAACGTCTTTATCATAGAAACAATCTGGCCCATACTTAAGAGCCATATGATGCGCAATTCTGGTCTTAACGTTGACCTCAATTGGTTCCAACAAAATAAGCAGTTTGTTTCTCAACCAGCTGTCAGTATTGTAGATAGAAATGATTTGACTAAATTGGATTCCATGACGAAAGCAGTTTTCATCAACCATGAATTTATGAAAATAGATATTAAGGCGATAATAATTATTTTTTATTAAAAACTTTTCTGCGGATTGAGAATTGTCAATTACCAAACCTCTTTTTCTTAAGAGATCTAATTGTTCTTGAATGGTTAGTGCTGGTTTAAGATTCATTGTGTAATTATATAAAAGACCCACCTCGGTCCGCATGCCAAAGGCAGAGGCGTGGTGGGTTCTGTTATTGTTATTATACTGGTGATTTGGCTATTTGCAAATGCCAAACATGTAAATTATTTATTGGTATAAAGCTCGATAATCCTTATTATTACCTGCACGGCTTTTTCCATGGTTTCAACATTGGCAAATTCATACGGCCCGTGGAAGTTGTGCCCGCCGGTGAACAGGTTGGGGGTGGGCAATCCTCTATAGGAGAGCTGCGCGCCGTCCGTGCCGCCTCGGATGGGGTTGACGATGGGCTGGATGCCCAGTTCCTGCAGCGCCTGCTGAGCGGTTTCCACCACGTGGAAGACCGGTTCCAATTTCTCACGCATATTGCGGTACTGCTCCTTGATATTAACCTCAACCGTGCCTGCGCCATATTTGCGGTTGATGAAGTCGGCCGCATCGCGCATGAGCTGCTCTTTCACTTCAAATTTGTGCGCGTCGTGGTCGCGGATCAGGTAGAAACCTTTGGCCTGTTCGACCCCTCCCTCGGCGGTCTTGAGCAGGTGGAAAAAGCCCTCGCGCCCGGCAGTGAACTCGGGGCGCTGCTCGACCGGCAGCATGGCGTTGAACTCCATGAAGACCAGTTGGGCATTGACCAGCACGCCCTTGGCATCGCCCGGATGGACGGATTTGCCGTGCACAGTGACGGTAGCTTGTGAGGCGTTGAAATTCTCAAATTCCAACTCGCCCAATTTACCGCCGTCCAATGTGTAAGCAAAATCGGCGCCAAAAGCTTTGACATCGAAATGGGTGATACCCATGCCGGTTTCCTCGTCGGGCGTGAAAGCCACGCGGATCTTACCGTGCTTGATTTCTGGGTGGGCCAGCAGAAAGGCCATAGCGGTGATGATCTCGGACACACCGGATTTATCGTCTGCGCCCAACAGCGTGGTGCCGTCAGTGGTGATGAGGGTCTGGCCGACGTAATTGAGCAGGTCGGGAAATTCCTTGGGCGAAAGCAGCATGCCGGCCTTGCCCTTCAGGGGAATGTCGCCGCCATCGTAATTCTCGATGATCTGCGGTTTGACACCCTCGCCGTTGAAATCCGGAGAGGTGTCGATGTGCGCCAGAAAACCGATCACTGGCAGTTTTTTGTCGGTGTTGGCGGGCAGGGTGGCGGTCAGGAAGCATTGTTCATTCAAGGCCACATCCTGCAGGCCCAGTTCCATCAGCTCTTTTTCGAGCAGACGTGCCAAGTCCCACTGAACGTCAGTGGTGGGGGTGCGATCCAGGATGAATTCATCCGAACGCGTGTTGATTTTCACGTAACGTAAAAAACGGTCAAGAACTTCCGTCATGATTGTTTTTCTCCTGTAGCTTATGATGATTTATCTTATCCTCACTCCAATGAAATCGCAAGTTACAGACCGCGGAGAATTGCGGAATTATAGCCCTTCGGCTACAATGACAGGCATGACTTGGAATTTGATGGGACACGAGTGGGCGGAGGAGATGCTGCGCCAGCACATCACCAGCGGACAACTGCGCCACGCGTATTTATTCAGCGGTCCGCGCGGCGTGGGACGGCGCAGTCTGGCGCTGCGCTTTACGCAGGCCATTAACTGCCCTCAACCATTGGAACCCGGGCAGCCCTGTGGGGAATGCCGCATCTGCCGCCAGATCGAAGCCATGCAGCAGGCGGATTTAAATATCCTGCAGTCTGAACAGGAGGGCGACACCCTCAAAGTGGAGAATGTGCGCGAATTACAACACATGCTCTCGCTGGCACCCTATGAAAGCAATTATCGCGTGGCTTTGCTGCTGCGTTTTGAAGAGGCCAATGAAAATGCCCAGAATGCGCTGCTGAAAACCCTGGAAGAACCCAACCCGCGTGTCGTGCTGCTGGTGACGGCCGACGACCCGGAAAACCTGCTGCCGACCATCACCTCACGCTGCGAGCTGTTGCGCCTGCGCCCTATGGCGTTGGAAGTTTTGTCGGCTGCTTTGCAGGCCAAGAGTTCGTTGGGTGAAGAACAAGCCGGCTTGATTGCGCATATCGCCGGCGGCCGGCCGGGCTATGCCCTGCGGTTGGTGGAAGACCCCAATCTGCTGGCTGAAAGACAGCAATCCATGCAGGACTGCCTCAATTTGCTGGGCCTTTCGCGCCTGGAACGCATGATATTCGTAGAGAGCCTGACCAAAGGCCGTGTCCGAGCGGAAGCCAAAGGCGACCTGCGCGGCGAGTTGACGGCCTGGCTGTCATTCTGGCGGGACGTCATGTTGGCCGGCTTGGGCAGCGCCGCGCCCCTGACCAATCTGGATTACCAGACAGAAATCCAGCAGGTGGCCGCGCGCACTAATCCGCAGACCGCCGCGCGCCTGGTGGCCGCGTTGGAGCACAGCTTCGTACGCCTCAATAATGCCAACTTGCAGGTCATGTTGGATAACCTGCTGCTGGACTGGCCGCAGCTGAGCACATAAAAAAATCCGGTTGGTTTCAACCGGATCCAATTTCCCCAAAAAATATTCTGGTGCCGTTAAGCTTTGGCGGTTTTATTTTTGCGTTGGTTGTTCATATAGAGGATCACGCCAATGATAAATCCGACGATGACAAAATAAGACATTTCGCGGAATAAGACCACTGAACCGGAATGCTCGTAGATAACACCGCAGATCAGTGAGCCTGTACCCACACCCAACCCGGATAAGATGCCGCCGCGGATAGCCTGCGCGGTGGTGCCCAGTGCTTTCGGCGCGCGCGCGTTGACATAAGCCACGCTGCCGGACTGGATCAACGCAAAGCCTGCACCACCGAATATTTGGAAGAGCGGGATGGCGTTGGGATTTTTGATCACCGAAAGGCCGAATAACCAGGCGAATAGCACCAGGAAAGAAAGCAGCATCATCTTTTGAGGCCCAACCTTGCTCTGCAATTTATCGGCAATGCTGAAAGTCACGATTTCACCGACCAATGAGATGGATAACGCAATGCCCATCAATGTGGAACTGCCGCCCAGCGATTGGATATGCAGGAAAAGAAAATTACCGATAGCGGATTCGCCTATACCCCAAATGATGATCATGACCAGGAAGGGCAAGAAACCGGGCAGACGCAGCATATCCCAAATCATTTTTACGGTGGGGGGATTGTCTTCCTGATCCGCTTGTTTTTTCTTTGCGGCAGGCATATTGATGGTGTTGATCAGGAAAAGCAGCAGAAAGAAAATGTTTACGTAAAAGATGACTTTTAAGCCGAGGCCGAGGTGGTCAATCAAAAAGCCGGTGACCAGCACCATAAGGCCCCACCCAATGGAGCCGCCCACACGGATTTTTCCATAATTCTGCGGATTCTCCAGAGAGGTCAGGGTGGTTTGATCCATGATTGAATTAAAGGGTGCGTTGATGACGGAATACATGACCACAATGGGCAAGAAGGAGGCAAAGGATTGAGCGGTTGGGAATAAAGCCATCACCATAATTAATCCCAAGGCGCACAGACGCAGTACAGTTTTATGCTGTTTGGAGACGTCCGATAAAAAAGCGAAAAGAATACTGCTGACCATGGAAATAAAGTAGGGGATACTGCTTAATTGACCAATTTGCGTGCCCTTTAAGTTGACACTTTCATAATAAACACTGATATAGGGCATGAACGCTGCAGCGCCTGCCCAAAAGATAAAGTAAGAGATCCAAAGGTTTACTTGTATCCCTTTGGGTGTACTAAAAAAATCCTTTGCGCGCGTAAATAAACCGGAGGGATGTATAGGTTGCATATTGTTGGCGCCTTTTTACGAATTATTCCTGAACGAGAATATTAAAATTCCACCACTTCCCCGTATTCGGGATAACGCACGGATTGAATGCCCGCTTCTTTCATTTTTTCCATTAATACAAGCGCGGCATCTTCTTCGCCGTGTACCAGGAAGATTTCCTTCAAACCATTGGCATTGGCTACCTGGGCGTATTTGAGCAGCATGGATTGGCCGGCATGGGCCGACAGACCGCCAATAGTGGCGATTTCAGCTTTGACAGGCACTTCCTCGCCGAAAATGCGTACTCTGCTCTGGCGTTCGGCCAGACGGCGGCCCAGGGTATAGGGCGCCTGCCAGGAAACAATGCAGATGGTGCTGCGCGAGTCTTCGATGTTGTGGATCAGGTGGTGCAAAATGCGCCCGGCTTCAGCCATTCCGGAGGCGGAAATGATCACAGCTGGACCTTCCACTTGGTTGATGGCTTTGGATTCTTCTACGGAACGGGTATAGGTTAACCCGGGAAAATCCAGGGCGGGATGGTGGCCGGTCTGCATGAACTGGTGAGTTTCATCGTCGAAATAATCGGGATGTTTACGGAAGACATCGCTGGCGCGCACGGCCAGGGGGCTATCCACAAATACCGGCAGGTGCGGGATCTCGCCATCGCTGATCATGCGGTTGAGGTCGTAAACCAATTCCTGAGTACGGCCAACGGCAAAAGCCGGGATGATCACCTTGCCGCCGCGCGCCTGGGTCTTCTTGACCACGTCGCGGAATTCCACATATGCTTCATCTGGATCGCGGTGAGGTTTGTCGCCGTAGGTGCATTCCATCAGGAGAATGTTGACGTCTTCCGGTAGAACCGGGTCAGCCAACAGCGGCAGTTTGTAGCGGCCGATATCGCCGGAGAACCACAAACGCTTCTTTTCTCCGCCTTCCGTTATATCCAGTACCACCGCGGCGGAACCCAGAATATGTCCGGCGTCCACCAGGTGGGCGGTCACGCCCGGGATGGGCTCGAAAGGTGTGTTGTATCCAATTTCGTGGAATAGATCTGGCACCCGTTCCGCGTCGGCCGTGGTATAGAGCGGTTCAACCAAGGGGTCACCGTGTTTGCGTTTCTTCTTGTTTATGTACTCCGCGTCTTCTTCATAGATATGGGCTGAATCTTTTAGCATGATGTTGGCTAACTCAGCCGTGGGCGGCGTGGTGTAGATGGGGTTGTGGTAGCCCTGTTTCACCAGGTTGGGCAGGTTGCCGGAATGGTCGATGTGCGCGTGCGAAAGGATCAGTGCGTCGATCTCTCTGGGATCAAAATGAAATGTCGCGTTGCGTTCGTAGAAGTCGCGCCGGCGGCCCTGGAAAATACCGCATTCCAGCAGGATTTTCTTGCCGTTGATTTCCAGTAAATGCTGGGAGCCGGTAACTGTGCGCGCGGCTCCGTAAAAACGTATTTTCATTACTTTTTTTCCTGTTGAATGACTGCTAATATTTCTGAACCGAAATGCTTATAGCGCCAGGGGACTTCAGACATAATGGATTGTAGATCTTCAAGATTGGACGGGTTTGCTCCCACGATGTTTTCCAGAATGTCGCGCGGCAGGATGATATCTGATTGTACGCCCATCTGCAGACCGGCTTCTTTTCGCCATGCTTTCATTTTGTCCAAGCGGTTCAGATATGCCTGAGAAGGACGCTTATGGGATTTTAGATATGTGGGCGGAGCCTTCAATCCAGCTTCTACTGCAGCCAACAATCCCTCCGCATAGCGCTCCAACAACTTTGGGGAAATTTCCTTGATTACTCTGAGTTCTGCTATGCTGCGCGGACTGGACTGGGCCACGGCCAGGAGAGCGGAGTTTCCAATTACTTTAAATAACGGCCGGTCATATTTTCGGGCGAGTTTGTCGCGATATTGGCAAAGCGCTTCCAATACGCTTAACTGTTGGGGTTCCAATTGGTGGTAGCGGCTCACCTGGGTATAACAAGGGCTGTCCTTATGATTGGGTTCCACGCGGCAAAGACGATCGAAATCTTCATGCGCCAGCTCCAATAGGTTTTTCTCAACCAGTTTGCGATACAAAGTTTCTCGGAGGGGAGCAAGAAAATGGGTATCCATGCGTGCGTAATACAGCATATCCGGGTTTAAAGGGCGCTTGCCCCAGTTAGCTTTTTGAAAGCTCTTGCCCTGGTCAACCCCGAACAGGTCTTCCAGCAGGTTGGAAAGGCCCAGCTTATCAATACCCAGGATGCGGGCGGCTTGCATGGTGTCGAACAGATTGTTAAAGGTGTAACCGAAGTCGCGCTTCAAACACAGGATATCGTATTCAGCCGCGTGAAAGATCTTTTCAATGGATTTATCCGCAAAGACGGCGCTTAGTGCTGGCAGGTCCATATCCGCCAGACCGTCCAGCACATAATCTTCGCCGGCCGCAGAAATCTGTATCAGGCAAACCTGCTCCTGGTAGGCATACAGGCTGTTGGACTCGGTGTCCACGGCGATTTGCTTTTCTTGCTTCAGGGTCTGCAGGGTTTCTGCCAATGCGGTGTCTTGATCGACCCAAATGACCGCGCTCTCTAAAACACTTTCCATACCAGCCATTATAGTATGGGTTAGCAAAAAAAAAGCCAGGCTGGTTGGCAGCCTGGCGGAAATTTTGAAACCAATTTAATAGCGGAATGGCTCCTGGTGTGATTTGGATTGCGTGTTCAGCGGTTGAAAACCACTGGGCATCGGTTGGGGATTATCGTTGAAACCAAATGAACGTTTTTTTGTTTTGGTCATACTTTGCACTTTATGGGTAGGCTGTTCCGGATTGGGATTGAAAGAATAGATCAGCGAAGCGATGATCAAAATGCGGATGACCCAGATACCCAAGGACACCAACACCGGAATGGTGGTGACGAAAGTCATCGGATCGAGCACCAGAATGCTGTCAGCGGGTTGGTTGTAAAGCGTGACACTCACGCCCCACCAGGTCAGGCCCGCGTTCATGGTGGCGGCTACCACCCACGCGCCCAGCAAGTACCAGCTGGCGCGGTTGTTTTTGTCCTTTGAACCTGACAACAGGCTGGCGATTCCGGCGAAGTCCATGCCGCAGAAGGCCAGCGCCAGAATGGTGGACCAACGCAGCGCGCCCATGCTGTTGCTTCCGAGCATATCGCGCAGGGCAAAGTCGGTGGTGCTGAAATTGAAAATTTCAAAAGCGATCAGTGCCGCGATCATGATGAAGGTGTAAACATTGATTGAGCGACTGCGCAGGTCATCCAGGAATTTGGTGGACATGCGGTTGAATTTTTGGCTGGTGGTCAGGTTCATGATTTCCTCCGTTTAGTAATTATGTTCTATATTTGTTCTATTATAGAACAGACTTTCTATTAAAGTCAAGCTCCACAGCTGGGATTTAAATGAAAAGGCAGCCCATATATGGGGCTGCCTATGTGTTTAATTGCAATGCTGGATTATGAACCGGCTTGCAGCACGATATCGTCAAACGTGTAGGTGGCGCTGGCGCCTTCCTTGGCGCTTACCAGCAATTGGATATCGCTGCCTTCCAGCAGACCGCCGCTGAAAGTGTTGACCAGGATGTCGTTAATGTAGAAAGTAAAGTCGCCGCCTTCGGCTACGATGGTGAGTTTGTTGGGTTCGCCGCGCAGGATGCCGTCGTATATGCGTTGCGAGATGAGCGGGATCCAGTTATTGTTCTCGTAGATCTCGAAGGCATAAGTGCCGTCGTTATAGATCGAGAAAAGGAAAAAGCTGTCCATGTCCTCATCGGCGCGGAAAGCCACACCCCAACTGTTGTTTTGGAATTCGCTGTCCATCAAGGTGGTGACCGACAGGGCGAAATCCTGCGCCTGGCTGACCGGGAACCAACTCAGCGCAGTTTGCTTGAATTGCGCAAAGGCGTTGGCGCTATAGTCCAGCACGTAAGCCCCGTCCTGCACGTCGATGCTATAGGCCGCGTAGGAATTATCCTGGCTTTCGACCAGCCAGTCGTTCTGGTTATCCGCGAAGGTCTCGCACAGCGTCACGGGCCAATCCTTCTCGCTGGGCAGTGCCAAGCTGCATGCCAGCCCGGCGGGCGCGCTGGGCGTTTCGTCGCTCTCAGCCGTTGCAGCGCTTGCGGTTGCGGCGGGTTCTTTTGTGGTTGCGTCAGGTGTCTCTGCTGTAACGTCCTGCGTTGCGGCGCCTGCGCTGCCGGCGGGGGTGACCGCGGCGGCGCTGCTGCAAGCCGAAAGCAGCAGGGCGAATAAAACGAGGATGGTCAGGGATTGTCTATTCATTATCACTTCCTTATTACCTGCCGAAATTATAGTGTCCTTTCAGGAGGGCTGTCAAACACCCAGTTTGATTAATATAAGGAGAATCAGACGGAATTTGCTTGCCAGCCGGGGCAGCTGATGACATAATTGGGCCATGACCGATACCATTATTGTCTTGGATTACGGGTCGCAGTATGCCCAATTGATCGCGCGCCGCGTGCGCGAATTGCAAGTATATTGCGAGTTATTTCATTGGAACACTCCGCCGGAAGAAATTCTGGCGTTGAATCCCAAAGGTTACATCCTTTCGGGCGGGCCGAACTCGGTTTACGAAGAGGGTGCACCCACCCTGCCGGATTACGTACTAGCTTCCGGCTTGCCGGTGCTGGGTATCTGCTACGGTATGCAATTGCTGACCTACAACCTGGGCGGCAAAGTTGCCCCCGGCGGTGAACGCGAATACGGCCACGCACAGGTCCAAGTGGACGTGGAAAACCCGCTCATGCCGCAGGGCGAATATGCCGTGTGGATGTCGCATGGCGACCGCGTGGAAGGCCTCCCGCCCGGCTTTAGCCTGCTGGGCAGCAGCGCCAACAGCCCCTGGGCCGTGATGGGCAATACCGAGCGTCGCATTTATGGCATCCAATTTCACCCGGAGGTACACCACACCCCTCAGGGCAATATAATTTTGGAAAACTTTGTCGCTTCCATTTGCGGAGCAAAGCAGGATTGGACCCCTGCGCACATCATAGAGAAATCTGTGGCGGATATCCGTGCGCAAGTGGGCGGCGCGCGCGTGCTGGCAGCCGTCAGCGGCGGCGTCGATTCCAGCGTGGCGGCTGCGCTGTTGCACCGCGCTATCGGCGACCAGCTGGTGACGCTCTTTGTGGATAACGGTTTGTTGCGCCAAAATGAGCGCGCGACAGTTGAAGCGGCCATGCGCCCGCAGTTGGGCGATAATTTCCACGTGCTGGATGCCGAGGATGATTTCCTGTCAGCATTGAGCGGTGTGACCGAACCAGAAGCCAAGCGGCGCGCCATCGGCGAAGCCTTCATCCGCAAGTTCGAAGCTTTCGCCCGCGAACAGGATGGTATCGCGTATCTCATGCAGGGCACCATTTACCCGGACGTGATCGAATCGCGCGCGCCCGAACGTTCAGCTGCGCAGGTGATCAAGTCGCACCATAACGTGGGCGGTTTGCCCAAGGATATGCAATTTGCGCTGGTGGAACCCCTGCGTTATTTATTTAAAGACGAAGTACGCCGCATCGGCGCGGCATTGGGTTTGCCGGATGAGTTGATCTGGCGCCAGCCCTTCCCCGGCCCGGGCCTGGCGGTGCGCTGCCTGGGCGAGGTGACAGCCGAACGGTTGGCTACTTTGCGCGCGGCGGATGCCATCTTCACCGCCGAGCTGCGCGCGGCGGAACTGCTGGAACAGCCCGGCGGCAGCGATACCGGCATCGCGCAGGCCTTCGTGGCCTTGCTGCCGGTCAAGTCGGTGGGTGTGATGGGCGACCAGCGCACCTACCAGGAGACGGCCGTGCTGCGCGCCGTCAGCAGCCAGGACTTCATGACCGCCGATTGGGTGCGCCTGCCCTACGACCTGCTGGCCAAAGTCTCCAGCCGCATCGTCAACGAGGTCAAAGGCATCAACCGCGTGGTCTATGACCTGACCTCCAAGCCGCCGGCCACGATTGAGTGGGAATAGATCTTCTAATTAATAGTGGTGTTGATGTTGTCCATGGTTGTCTGAATGACATCGGCGTTGGTGGAATCCTCTTGCATGACCTTGGACCAGAGGGCAAAGACCATGTTTTGCAGGGTGATTCCGCCATTGAGATAGGCATCGACGCGGGCTTCTTCGGTGGATTGCGCCGTATTGTGGGCAGCGATCACAGCCGCAGCGGTGGTTTGCTCGGTCGTGGTGAGGGCGCGGGAATAATCCACGCGGCCATCAGAGGAAACACTGACCACCGGAAGACCGGCAGCCAAAAGTTCTTGATGCAATTTGGTGGGATTAACGCTAGTAGTCATACGGATATCCTTTTTGATTTACAAATAATTCTTACATACGCAGGCGACCCCGTCGAGGGAGCGCGAAAAAAGCTTGTACCCCACTTTCCCTTGAATAAAAACGAGGAAAGTGGAGTATTTGCAAGAGCGGGAGCGACGCACCGCTTTTTTTCGCGCCTTGCCCGAGCGGGGATAAAACGAACACCCGCTAGATTTACCCGTCGATAGAACCGATAGCGCCGGAATGATCCACCTCCACGCTGTTGGTTGTATAGGAGCCATAGTAGGTGACGGCCGGTGAAGCATACCCTAATTCGAGCAGCTGCAGGAAGTGGAAGCCAACGCCCGGGTAACCGGTGTAGATGGCTTGGGCCGGGGCGCGCTCGGCCACTGAGAAAGCAGCCCACAGGGAATCAGTCGAGGGCAGGATGACCGAATCCAGGCCGATGCCAACCGAGCGGATGATGGCGGACGAGTTGTTAGTAGCTGCGTAAAAATTCAGCTTCACCTGGATCTCGTTCACGCCGATAACGAATTGCACGCGGTTGTCGTTGGAATTGTTCCAGGCGCGCCAGGCACGCACCGAATATGTCCAAGATTCGGTGTTTTCGTGGCGATAGAGCGTGCGGGGAACACGGTTGTAATAATTCCACACGAAGCGCTTTAGCTTGGTGTCGCAGGTTGCGCCGGCCGCGGATGTGCGCACGGTGCCCAGGTAGCGGTAGTTCAGGGCGCCACTCTTGCAATAGATCCCGTCCTGGCGCACGATGGCGGTGGCGCGCAGGGTGTCGTTGGACCAGGTCGAATAGGCCAGAGCCAGGCTGCCAGCATTATCGTAGAGCCAGATATCCACATTGGTGTCGGTCGAGATGGACGCGAGATCCAGAGAAAGCTCGCTGAAAGTGTACAGGCGCCAACCGTAGTTAGGCACGTAAAGCGCGACGCGGTTGCCGGTGTGGGGCGTGAAATAAACATTAGCCGAGCTGGAAACGTCGGAAGAAGGCACACTCACGCCGGTGGACACGGTCAGGCGACCCTCGCAGATTTGCGGCTCGACGTACGAAAGCAGGCTCTTGATTTGCACGGCCAGCTCGGTGCGCACGCTGTCCTTCTCGATCTTGGCACCATCCCAATAAAAGCAGCCAATGCGGCGTTGGTTTTCCCCTTCCGTGTTGGAAGTGGAGACGGTCAGGGTGAATGTGGTTGAATCATCGGCGCGGTTGGCAAAAATGTAGTGGGTGTTTTCCGTTCCGGACGGCTTCTGGTCCGTGGCCAGGTCAACGTTGGCCACAGCTTGGACCATGTAGCCGGCAATCATGAGAGAAACCGGCTCGGTTTCCGAGGCCACGACGCGCACCTGGTCGGTGTTGAGGCGCTCAATTTTGAGGCGGGATTCGTAGCGCTCGAGCAGCGCGGCCAGGTTGACGGCGTCATCGTCGGATTGGCCGAGGAAAAGGGCGTCGGAACGCAGGGTGTTGTAATGAGTGGCGAGGGTGGCGTCGCCGGCGGACACTTGAGAGCTGGACGGATAAGTCATAAATCATCTCCTGAGATTATTTTTGCTGGGGGATGGCCGCCGAGCGACGCCGTCCCGAAATACTTTTCTTGCTCAAAGGCGCGACAAAGGGCATGTTTTTAGCGAAGATGCCCGCTCCCGTGGGTTGTGCGGCGCATCGCTTCATCATGCGCCGCAACATCCCACGGGTATTAAGCGGGCTTTTTCGCGTGCCTTTTGGAGCGCCGAAATAGAAACAGTAAGAAACCTGTCAGCGCGTTGTTGAGAAGCAAGCCGACGGTGCAGCGCCGAAGCGCGGGGCGCCTGATTGTTGGCGCCCCAGCGCGAAACGCTCATCCGGAGGTGCTTCGAAAACAGCGCGCGGGAATGATGGATGCGTTCTGCGCCCTTGGCCATGTCAAAGACCCTTATCTTTTGGATAATTACCAGGTCGCGCCTGCAAGGCGCGGCCGGCCGAATCAGAGCCGAGGTCGCGCCCGCAGCCCTCGCCCCTCCGGGGCGAGGATCTGCGAGGCGCGGGCGAGGCGTACCAAGCGACCGAGGTCAAGGCGGCAGCCGCGGGCGAGGGAGCGTCCATTACAAGAACTATACTCCTCCGTCTGTCGGCTGGATACCTCCGACGGCGGAGCATATCCGCGCTCTGCCCTCGCAGAGCGCTCCTAAAAGATCTTCTCACCGCAGTGCGGGCAGTAGAGGTGCAGGATGGTTTCCCCGCTTCCGGAAGAGCTGGAATCATCACCGGAACCATCGTCGCCGCTGCTGTCGTCAGAACCGCTATCGTCCGCAGTGGCAACCTCGCAATATTCCAGCAGCGTGGCCAAGGCTTCCCCGCCGTTCTTGATCAGTTTGTAATGCCCGTCCTGGTCATTCCACAGCACGAAATCAGACCAGCCGGTCGGCAGCACGCTGTTGTTCGTGCCGTACTCCGGCTGGACGGTCCCGAACCAGGCCAGGAAGAGATCCGTCTTGGCGGCGATGTTGTCCTTCAGGCCGGAATTGTCCTCGAGGCTGTCCCACAGTCCCTTGTTGGTGTACACCAGGGCGTTGCGCCCCAGCTCGTTGTAGATCTGTTCGGCCTGGGCGTTGATCACGTCCACGGTCTTGCCCTGCACGTCGATCATGCCCTTGATGTTGTAGGTTACGCCGTTCCAAACCAGCGTCTTGCTGGTGCGGTTGAAAGTTCCTTCGATCATGTTGTTGTCCTTTCAATTCTTTTTTTTAACCACAGATGCACACAGATAAAAGCATCAAAACTCTATGCTGAATGCACACAGATGGTTCAATTGCCCTCACCCCTGACCCTCTCCCCATGCGAAGCATTGGGCGAGGGAGGAAAGAGGATCATCTCCACACGGACGTGTCCCAGGTGAGCACGTCGTCCGCGGGTGTGTCCGCCTGCCACTCGGAACCGAAGAAGGTCTCCGAATCGATGGGCGGATGGTAGGTGCTGATGTTGGTCAGCTTGCAGCTGATGTAACTGCCATCGATGAGGTGCAGCTCGGTGGCCGAATGGCCCAGCGGGCCGATGCCCAACCAGGTGCCCATGAATGTCCCGATCGACAAGCCTTCGCTTTGTGCCAGATACTCCAGCAGCATGGTGTACATACTTTGCCGGTTCTCCGCATGCATAGAGCCGTCCGGGTTGCGCAGCTCATCCGCCAGCACGATGGTGAAGAAGATATAGATCTGGATCTCGTCATCGTTGTCCAGCTCTCGCTGCACCGATACCGAGGATCCGTTATTGGATGCATCGGGGGCTAATACAAATCCGTATGGGTTCCCATCATTCACGTCCGGATGTACCAGCAGCACATCGCAGTCAGTTCCGATTGTCGGCATGGTTGCACCTCAATCCCAATTCTTTTGGTATTTATAGGTCGTGCCAGGGCTAACGGCCGTCGGCACGGTCACGGTGGGGCTTAATGTAGTGGTCAGGGTCCCATCGATACTTTCCTGCAGGGCACGGAACACGCGCCACTGCGAGAACTGGTTCCAGATCTTCTGCGGCGAAGATGTGAACACGCCCCCCAGGCTGTAGCCCAGGGAGGAACTCACCGCCTCGCTCAACGATAGCCCCTCACTCATGGCTTTATCCACCGCCCCGGCCAGGTACTGGTTATACGGCTGCCAGTTGTAGTTGATATTGAGCGAGAGAAGATAATCGTTATCCAGTAGGAGATCGATGTCCGAGCCGAAGATATCCTTGTCCGATTCGGGGGTGTCGTCGTCGACGTGCTTCAAATAGCAGTTGCAATGCAGGTGAAAGCCGGGCAGGATGGAAGCCGCGATCCAAGTATCGTAGGTGTACACCCGGCCGGCCATGGCGTCGCAGATGCGGCAATTCTCCCCGCGCGTCATCCATTGGTACTTTTTCTGCAGGTCTTCCCAGTTGCCCATTACTGTTCGTCCCAATCGTCCAGCGTCCAGTAGGTTTCCGGAAAGATATTGATCGACTGTTCGGTGCGGATTTCGGCCAGGAACTCCAAAAAGCGGCCGTACTGGTTGTTGCCCCACACCATGAGCTGGCTCATTTCTCCGGATTTCACGCCCCAGGATTCATTCAATCCGGACGCGCGGATCATGGCCGCCTGGCCGGCCGCGCCCACGATCAAGAGATCCTCGTGGTCGTCGCGCACAGTGGTCTGGACGGCTTCGTCCAGCTCCTCGATGGTTTGCTTGCCGGCGTATTTCACGAAGAGCGCCTCTCCTGCCTGGGGGATATCCAGGCCGGTAAAGTAGGCCGTGGGGGTGCCATCCTGCCAGGTGATCACGAAGTCCTCTCGTTCGTTGATGAACGGATCGGCCGCGCCGGCGACCCACGGGTGCACCAGTTGAATGACGTTGATCAGGTTGCTGCAGGCGCTCAGGCTCTGCGGGCGGCCGGCCGTTCCGATCGTGATTTCCCGGGTGCAGATGTTGGGGAATGCGCGGGTGTATTCGCTAAGCGTCTTGCGCAGGGCCTCGTCCAGCACGTCGTTGCTGTACTTGGTGGTTGTGTCGTTCAGGGAGTTGGTGAGACGGGTGCGGTAGCTGGTGAGATTGGCCATTTTTAAAAACCTTTTTTAACCACAGATGGACACAGATAAAAACAGAAAAGCGCTTTTATACTGGATGCCCACAGATGACTTCTTACCCTTTCATAAGCTGATCAGCTGGGGGATTTACCGGCCCCGCTGTTCAGCGCGACTTGTTTTACTCCTGCCCTTGCGGGTAAGAAACCGAGCCGGTGGGCGCCGCGGCGTTAGCCGCGGTAGTCGGGGGGGGCCCGTCTTGCACCTGCGAAGCAGGGGCAGTGCCCGCCGGCGTTAGTTCTGAATTTTCTTTTTCCGGTTCTGCAGGAACCTCCGAAAGTTCATCCAGCTGTTGGTTGGTGTATCTGAACTTGGATCCATCCGGAGCGATAAAGACCAGCGTACCGTTAGGATATCTGGCCCAGTCCAAAGGTTCCAGCTGGAAAAGCTTCTTGATCAGCTTCGCGTCGGAGGTCGATTTCCTCTTCGCTTCGGGGCTGGATGCCCCGAGCGCTCGAGGATTTCCGCCCTCTGCCCCTGCAGAGGGCTTCAACATTTTTTCAGCCATGGGGTTGGCCTATAACAGATTGGTGCCGCTGATGTTGGAGCCGGCGTCTTCGATGGCCACGCCGGTGGAGTACGCCGCCGCGGCGGCGACAACAGCCTGGACCATTTCCCACAGGTCGAGGTCTCCATACAGGTACGCCCCCACCGCGGTCAGCACCGCGAGAAAGCAGGCCCAAAACTTGCGGGATTTGAAAATTGACAAAAATTTGTTGTATGTTTCCGTATTCATTCTAGAATCCTTTCTAAGATGGTCTGGATTTGCCAAAATCGATTTATTGAATCAAATCCATATTCTGATATCAGTTTTTATTTTTCAGCCAATATTTAGCCTTTGAAAATTGACTTTTCTTTTAATACTTTTTTTATCTTTAGAACACTATTTCTATTGGCAAAGGAACGGCCGTCACGCCCCTTGTCCCCCCCGGCCAAACATGGCTGAGGGGAACGTCAAGGAGGGCATGAGCACCGGTCGATGATGCCGAATATCCAAACGAACCCGCGCGCGCAGCCTGAGCGGGCAGCGCGGAGCGAGCCGCTTTTGCAAGCGCAGCGGCAGCCCGCGAAGGACCGCAGGTTGCGGCCCTAATCCCCCCTTTAGTCCCCCCTTTGAGCGCCCCCCCGAGTGAAACTTACCTTGCCGGGTGTGGGGGGATTTGGGAGGGAAGCCTGGGGGGGTTCGGGGGGGGCGGCGAGGGGGGAAAGCACCCCCTATCCACAAAGAACGCGGATAGGGAGTACAGGTGGGGAGGGCCGTCACAAGCGCGCGTGTCATGTTAGAGATCCTTTTCTCTGCCTGGCTTAATTGACCTATGCCACATTGGACTTGTGCAGCGGGCGGAAGTCGTTCACCCAGCAAGCCAGGAAGTGGCGCACCTTCAGGCGGTGTTCGTCGTTGGTGAAGACGGCCGGGCTGAGGTTATCGCCCGCGATGAAGATCTCCGGCATGATGCCGAAGCGCTCGCCCACGTAGATGGCCGGGGCCAGAAGCGGGTCGCAGACAGCGGCCCAGTCGTTGGCATCCGTCCACTCCGGAACGGTGATCACATCGCCGGGCTGGCCGCGCTGCATGTTCTCGCTGTAGATGTTGGCCGCGTTTTCCAGCGTGGGGTAGAGGATCTTCATACCTGCCAGCTGCAGGGCGCGCGGCACCACCAGGTAGCGCGGGTTGATGGCCATCTTGGGGCCGGTGCCGTAGTAGCTGGCCGCGTTCTTGATCAGCATGGGCTGATCGTACACTGCGGTGCAGGCGGCATCCCACTCGGCGGATGTCAGCGCGCCGGTCAGCAGGTTGGCATGCCCGCCGGCAGCGGCCACGGCGGTGGCGTTGAACAGGGCGCCGGTGTCGGCCATGGTGGGGCCCACCCCGGCGTTATCCGTGAAGATGGCAGCCACCAGGGCGCTGATCCGGCGCAGGCCGGCCGCGGCCAGCTCGCGCGGGTAAGCAGCCAGCTTGCGGCTCTCGTCGCGGTCGATCAGTTCGAGGGTCAGCGGGATATACCCGCCGTACTTCACGAAGTCGGCCGTCTCGGGGCTGTCGCCGATCACCAGCTCGGTGTAGTCTCCGCCCTCGGCCACGGTGGGAAGCGTGCCGACGGTGCCGACTAACGTACCGGTGATGGAGTGCAGGGAGTTGAAATGCTCGGTGCGCACGATGCGCGTCCACCAGTCGTAGCCAGCCTGGCCGAGCAGTTCCCAGGTATTGACCACGATCTTGTTAAGCGCATTCTTTACCAGGCCGGTAAAGTCCACGGTGGTGGCCAGCTGGACCCGCTGCGGGTCATAACCGCCGTGCAGGTCATAGTCGCCGGTCATCATCAGGTACAGCTCGCGGATGCCGGACAGCTTGGCCACGTTCACGCTTTCCAGCCCCTTGTCACGGGGGGCGCTCAGTAGGTCATCGGCCGCGGCTTGTAACTTGTCGCGGGAGTCAAACACGGAGTGGATGCGCGGGCCCTGCACCACGGACGCGCCGGTCAGCTCGCTGAGCATGGCGCGCGAATCCTCGATGGCCGTGGTGAGTTCCTCGGCTTCAAAGAGCTGGCCGGTGAACTGCTTGCGCAGGCGCTCGGTCAAAGGTGTGGGCAGCTTGGCCGCCGTGAGTGCGCTTTCGAGAAATTGGCTGCACATCTGCACGCGCAGCGCGCGCGCCTTTTCCGCTTCGCCTTCCAGCTCATCGATCTTGCCCTGCACGTTGAGCAGCTGCTCAACGGCTCGCTGGTCGTCCTGGATGCGCTGCTGCACGCGTTCCACGCCGGGCAGTATTTCCTGCGTGGGTGTTTGGCTGGATAATTTTTCTGTTTCGGGGTTAGCCATGTTTTGAAATTCCTTTCCTGTTTTCTGTAATTTTTGATAGATTTGCCGGATGAACTCCCCGCCCCGGGCGGGGTTCACCACCAGGTCAACGCTGAAGACGCGCAGGATCTCGGCCACTTCCTTGCCCTTGGCCGAGAAAGTCACGTCGGCCGAGAAGCCCACATCCGGACGGGCTTTCTCATCGGTGGCCAGGATTTGCTTGCCCATCTCAGCCAGCACAGAAGCGGCCGGGCCGATGGGTTTCAGTTTCAGCTTGACGCCCTGGGCTTGTTCGTCCCAGCTGGGGGAATGGCACACACCGGCCAGGTCATGGACGGAGTGGCCAAACCAGTGATGATCGATGAAGGTTTGCGCCCCATCCCACAGCTGGATGGATTTTTGCAGGGTCTCGGCCGAGAACTTCCAGCCGTTGCCATCCCCTGCGGTGATAGCCAGGATTTCAAACTCGCCCTGTTCGTTGACCTGGCTGGCTTCCAGATTGATGCGGTGTTGTTGTTGCTCGCTTTCGTTCATAGATTTGTCCTTTCGAGTTGTTTTTTAACCACAGATGAACACAGAAAAACTTTTTATGGTTAATGCACACAGATAAAAATCTCGCCCTCTCAGTGTCATTCCGAACCCCGGAGGGGTGAGGAATCTCGGCCGGATAATAGATACGATTGCTCCGAGTTCTGGCCGAGATCCTCACGGTCGCTACGCTCCCTCAGGATGACACTTTAGATTAGTGCCCTGATCGCTGTTCTCTTTGGCCGCGCGCTGCAGCATGTCGTCTGCGTCCACGGTCTCACCGAAGAAACGGTAGATCAGGCGCAGAAACTCATCGTTTGTGATCAACTGGCGGTCGCGCAGGTCGTCCAGAATGCTGATCATGTAGTAGGCCGCTTGGGACAGCGCCCCGTTATCGTTGCTGGAGATATCGGCGCCGGTTACGTTGAACTCGATCTTGCCCTTGACGCGCCCGTCCACCGTGCCGCGGCGGGCCAGAACAACCGCCAGGATGTCCTTCACCATCCACAAGAAATACTCCTGCCGTTGTTCAAAACGCCGGTAGGTTGGCCCGCCGGCGGCTTCTGCGGTTGTACGGGTAGCGCTTTCGGGTTCTGCGAGGAAATGCAAGGGAATACCGGCGCCGGCAGATATCATTTTCTTGAGGGCCAGTCCGTCCTTTTCCGCGTCTCCGGATTCAAGCCGCGGGCTAAGCACCTTCCAGGTCTCGTTCTCGTCCGCCACCAAAATGCTGCCCGGCTTGGGCGGGTTGGCGTTGAGGGCGGTCTGCCTGGCTTTGCGCTGGGCTTCGCTGGCAAACTTGGCTTGCACCACGAACAGGAAAGAGTTCCGGTAGCGGTTCAGGCGGGCGCGGTCTTCCAGCCAGTTGGAATAGCGCGAAAGCCAGCGCAGCAGGGGCGCGAGGTCCGGTTCGCCCCACTGCGCGCCGGCCGGCCGGTTGATGGCGTAGTGCAGCATGACCGGCTGTTGGGGGTTATCCCCCTGCGGGTCGTAGGCCGGCACCGGCTGGGGGTTGAGGTCGTCCAGGCTGGCTTTCAGCTTGAACGCGACCGGCTGTTCGATGTCGTTTTCCCTGCTTTGGATCTCCTCGATGTCGGAAGCGGGGATCACCCGCAGGTAGGACATGCCGGCGGGGTCCGTGCTGATCAACACGAACAGATTTCCGGTGCGGGTCAGTTCATCGCACATTTCGAAGACGCGCACGGGCATGCGGTTGAGGCGATGATTCCAGAACTCATCCATGAAAGCAGCTGCCTGGTCGTGCTTGCAGTTGATGGTCAGGCCGCCGCCCACCACATATTGGGAGGTCAGCTCAACGATGCGGCGAGCCAGCGGGTTGGTGCGCCAGGCTTCCAGTGACTGTTCGAGGATCTCGCTGCGGTCGTAGGTGTAGCGGTCGCGTTCGCTCTGGCTGTTCGAGCGCGTGCCCACCAGGAATGTATTTTCACTTTCAATCACAGCCAGCCGCTCATTCACCAGGCGGTTGACGTTTTTGTCGATGATTCGGTCGAAGATGCCCATGGTTTTTAATCCTTTTGCCACAGATGCACACAGATAAATGCAAAAGCTTTATGTAGTTGATTCACACAGATAAACCACTTCGCGCCCCGAGCCGTGCGCGGCCTGAAGCCGCGCCGGTCGGCGCATCTCCGCGCTCTGATCTTTCAGAGCGCTTCGACATTGTTGTACTTGTGCGCCCTGCGTGCATGTGGCTGGACGCCACTGCACGCGGGTGTCTCCGCGTTCTGCTCATGCAGAACGCTCCGACAGTTCGGCCGAGTTGGGATAGGTGAAGTTCAGGAAATCCAGACTATCCCCATTGAACCAATCCAGATCGACCAGCGTCTTGATGCCGGGCATGCGGCCGGATTCCGAATGCTGCCAGAAGTTCCAGCCGGCGAAGGGGTACAACGGGCTGGGCCAGTAGAGCGTCCACTGCGCGATCCACAACGGGTAGCCGGTGAACTGCAGCACGTTGGCGTACTTGTCCTTGATCATGTAGGACCGCCAGAACCCGCCGGAGGAATAAATGATCGGTTTAACTTTGAGTTCATTCTCGATCACGTCGCAGAATGCTTTCACGTCCGCGCACAGCGCGGCGCCGCTCTTGCCGGCGACTTCGAGATCGATCACCGGCCGCATGGTGAAAGGCAGGTCACGCACCACGCCGAGGAAGCCGGCGGCTTGTACTTCCGGATCCACGTGGGTACGGTAGAAATGGTACGGGGCGCTGTAGATGCCGTTCTCCGCGCAGCCCCGGGCGTTGGCTTCGAGATTGTCATCCACATAGATCTCCGTTTTGCCGAGCGGGTACTCCGTGGCTTTATAAAAACAAAATTCCACACCCGCAGCTTTAACTTGCGGCCAGTCGATATCCGACTGCCAATGACTTACGTCGATTCCTGGTTTCATTGATTTTTCTTTCTCCTTTTTTAACCACAGATGGACACAGATAAAAGCAGATACTCTTTATGGTTGATGCACACAGATATTCCTTTCCAGTGTCATTGCGAGCCTTGCGAAGCAAGGCGCGGCAATCTCAGCTGCGTTACTGCAAAGCCGGCCGAGATCCTTCGGTCGCTGCCCTTTGACACCCCACGCTTCGCTCTGGGCAGGTGCTCAGGGCAGGCGCTCCCTCAGGATGACAATGGGACACGTAATGTCTTTGCGAAGCCTGCGTTAGCAGGCTGAAGCAATCCCAGTTTCAAAATCAACAGCTGAGATTGCTTCGCGAAGCATAGCTTCGCTCGCAATGACAAGCCCTTGTCTTGTCCCACCTTTCTCCACCGCTTTTCCACAGGTTTATCGACAGCTTATGCACAGGCTTTTCCACAGAGTTATCCACATAAAATTGCACATTATCCACAGCCATATCCCCTAAAATCCTTTATCCAGATCGTCCAATGGGTCGCGCGCCTGGATGATGTAGGTCGGATGGCTGATGGCCCATTTTTTCTTATCCAGTTCCGCGCACAGGGCGGCGCTGATCAGCAGGTCATCGTGCACCAGGTCGCCGGTGGCGGGGTCGCGGCGGCCGTCGGGGACGCCCCAGCGGACACGCTTCTGCGGCCCGGGCAGGATTTCGAATTCGCAGAATTGAATCTGCCGCCAAAATTCCTCACCCTCAGCCAAGAACAAATTATTTTTTCCCTCAGCGTCAATCCTGGCCCACCCCTGCCCCTCCCCATCGAGGGAGTAATCCTTATATCTTCCGGAGTCGATGATGCCGAGGAAGTCCCACAGGAGATCCGATTTTGTGCGGACGTTGAACTCAAACGGGATCACCTTCTCCCCCAGGGACGCGCTGAGAAAAGAAGTCAGGCCCGCGCCCACGCCGGTGCAGTCCACCACCAGGTAGCGCACGGCGAACAACTCGGCCATAGCTTTGATAGCGCCGTATAGCGTGGAATGCTTGACCCCGATCCACTCTTGCCGGTGGACCACTTTGTAGGTGGGCTTGTTGATCAGCGGGTCGTCCACGCTGGCCAGGTCCACTTCGAACACGGTCAGGGCGGTGCTGTCGCGTTTGGGATTGGCCAAACTCTCCACCTCGCCGCTCTCGGGGTCTGCGATCAGGGCTTCATCCTCGCCGGCCACGTCCAGCGTCATGGCGTACAGCCGCCCGGGTAATGGTCCGGCTTGTGCCTGGTGCCGGCCGTGCATCATGGCCACGCGGGCCGGCGGGAACAGCCCGCCTTCGGCGTCGATCTCCTCGGAAAAGTATTGTGTTTTGATCATGGGGTGATTACGCCCAAGGCGGGCCACCTGCCCGGCGACAAAATCGCCGTAAGCCGGCACTTCGCGGCTGACATCGTCAGCGGTGAGGACGAACACGCGCCGCTGGCCGTCCTGCTTTTCGGCCTTGCGGGCGGCGCGCAGCTCACGCGCCAGCAGGGTGCGGCTGGTCCAGGCGGTGCCCCAAAATACCCGGGTAGCGTTGGTGCTGGCGGCCATGGGGGCGATGTCCTTATCGAACTTGGCCGGCAGCACGTCCTGGGCTTCGTCCACTTCCAGCAGCACGTTGGCCGTGGCGCCCACGATGTTGGAGCGCGGTTGTCCGGAGAAAAAATAGATCCTCGCTTTTCCGCAGCGGTAGATATATCCGGATTCCTTGGTCCACAAGTGTTTGGCGATCAGGTTCGCATCCAGGACACGTTCCAGGCGGCGCATGGCGTTGAGGGTTTGCGGTTTCCAGGTGGGCGAGACTTTCACGAGTTCAGCGTTCATGAGATAGTAGCAGCACAGCAAATAGGTTTCGAGCTGGGCCTGCAGCTCGTTCTTGCCGGACTGGCGCGGGAACATGACCACGAATGAGCGCCCGGCGCCCTCCTGCACCGAACGGAAGATGGCCTCGGCCACGCCGCGCTGGTATTCGCGCAGATGGATGTTGGAACACGTATCGATAAACGTATCCACGTCGGCCATGGCGCGGCGCAGCTGCAGCAGTACCTGGTTGTTGGTCATGTGTGAAGGTGCTCACTTCTTCCCCCCGAGCCAGGCAGCGATCGCGGAAGCGATCAGGGTAAGGGCGGCCTGTCCGGCTTGGATGAGTGTGGTGGTGGTTTTTCCGGAGATCACAGCGTCGTCGATGGTGCGGATGCGGTTCTCGTGGTCGGCGACGTCGCTCTGGATCTCCTGCAGCTGGTTGCGGATGAAGTTCATCTTCTCAGTTTCCAGTGTGTCGTGGTGTTCGAGTTCTTTCTCGATCCGCCGAAAGCGCGACTCGATGCTGTCTTTCAGGCGGTTGAATTGCTCGGTCAAGAGTTGAGCTTGCAAATCGTCCATAGAATCCCATTTCTACGCAGATGGTGGAGAGGGCGCGTTTAATTTCCAGCGGGGTCGCTGAGTCCAAGGTCATGGGCTACCTCTCCGATGGCTTGAGATAAGACGGTGATCACGTCGCCGTTGTCGCCGGCGATGAGCTGCTGGGTGCGCAGCAAGCCGGCCAGGCGGGTGGAAGCGGCGCCCAGCGTGTTGAGGGCCTGCGACCAGGTGTCGAGGCTTTGGGCGTCTGCGTCGGCATATTCGAAAACGCGGCGGATGATGACGCGCAGGAGGGCGATCTCATCGGTGAGGCCATCGGACAGAGCGGTGCCGAGGTCTGCCAGTTCCAGGTTATTGAAGCGATGGGAATAAAACCCGTGCTTCAGGGCGTTGGTGTTGCCTGGCTGGCCGCCACGTTTGCGTTTTGAAATGTTGTTGGCTGTCATGATACTTCGATGTTTTTTTCCTTGTCGTTGTTTCCCCTGGTGCGGGCCGGCCCGGGCGGGTGGAGGGGTGCCTGGCGGGCGCCAGCGGCGCGGGAGGGGGCACGCCGCTGTGCCGCTGCGTTGTCTGGCTACTTGGTTTCCAGCCGCTCCCCGGCCCGGCTTGTGACCCTGTTTGGGCGCCGGCCCGCGGGGGAGGTGTGAAATAGAAATATTGTTCTATTTACGAACATTAAGATAGCAAAAAAAGACCGCTTTGACAACCTGTCAAAAGGTGAACGTGAGAAAAAGGGGGATGCCGATGTGAGAGCTTCTGATAGTTTTAACCTCATAGAATGAGGTCCAATATCAATAATTCAAAGGAGAATGCAATGGAAGTTCCACGCCATTGGAGATTACAAAAACAACGTTACGGCTTGCTGGGCGAGGTCTGCCCGCACTGTGACGCAAAGATTTTCCCGGCCCGCGACGTCTGCCCCGAGTGCGGTGGCGAGGCCAAGGAACCCTTCCGCTTCAGCGGCAAGGGCGAAGTCTATTCCTACACCGTCATGAACAACGCCCCAGCCGGCTTTGAGCGCAACCTGCCCTACACCGTCGCGCTGGTCAAACTGGCCGAAGGCCCCACCGTCACCGCCCAACTGACCGACCTGGGCGACTCCCCCGTCAGCATCGGCATGCCCGTCGAAATGGTCACCCGCCGCATCAAAGAGGATGGCGACGAGCGCGGCATGTTGATCTACGGTTACAAATTCCGCCCGGTCTTGGGGTAAAGCGAACACTGAGCTTGTCGAAATGTGAGCACATGCCCTGAGCTCGTCGATCGCGTAGCACCCCCTCTGGGGGAAGCCAACAGTAACATCAGATTGTAAGCGCAAGTCAACTACAAAGAATAAAGCCTTCCATTTCGAAGGCTTTTCTGTTTAAACAAGCCTTCCATTCCTCCCCTATTTTCAAAGCTCTTTGCAAGAGCAAAGAGCGGAGATACACATTCCGGAACAGCCTCGAGCTGTCACCGGAATGTGTACTCCATTATGGGGGAGGCCACGAGGGGACGGAAAAGAAAATTACAGCACTTGCGCAGAATACAATGGAGCGTAAAAGAGTATTGCGTTCTTGACATAAGTACGCCATTGGCGTACAATGCGTATGCTGACAAAAATACATGGAAATCATCGAAACTTCTATCTTCACACGACAAGTGAATGAATTGCTCACTGATGATGAATACCATCAATTGCAGATGGCGTTATTGTTGAACCCTTGTTTAGGTCCTTTAATTTCTGGTGGTGGCGGTTTAAGAAAAGTCCGTTGGTCATTGCGGGGCCACGGGAAACGTGGAGGCACAAGAGCAATTTATTATTGGGCAGTCAATGAGAAGAAAATCTTGATGCTTTTCTTGTATGCCAAAAATAAGCAAAGTGATTTAACACAAGATCAGTTGAAAATCTTACGAAATATTCTCAAGGAGGAATACCCGTGAATGACGAATTATTTGCTGAATTAGTAGCCAGCGTAAAAGAAGGGGGTGCCATCCTGCGTGGAGAACAAGAGCCTGCTCATAAGGTTCATTTGGAAAGTCCGGATATTATACAGATCCGCGAGCGTTATCGCCTGACTCAGGAACAGTTCGCTGCCATGCTGGGCATCAGCGTCAGTACCCTGCGCAATTGGGAGCAAGGCCGGCGGGTTCCTGAAGGTCCTGCCATGGTGCTGCTGCGCGTGGCGGATAAACATCCGGAAGCTGTCCTGGATGTGGTTTGTACTTAAAGTAGCCAGTGTGTAATAACAGGCCCGTTGAAATGGTCACCCGCCGCATTAAAGAGGATGGCGACGAGCGCGGCATGTTGATCTATGGATAGCGCGCAGCCTCCCTTTCGGGGGACAAGTTCCGCCCGATCTTAGGCTAGCAAGATGTTGTCTGAGCTCCTGCCCAGAGCAAAGCGTGGGGTGTCGAAGCCAAAGGTAGGATTAGAGCGTAAGCCTACATCAAATTCGAAAAATATAGCCTTCCAGATGGAGGGCTTCTTGTTTTAACAGGTCTCCCATTCCTCCCCTATTTGTGCGCAGCACAAATGGGGGAGGTTAGGTGGGGGTGGTGCAGTGAATATGAGATGGCATGAGGGGGCTCAGCTCCGATGCTCGCATCTGTATAATAATTTGTAAAGATAAATGTATGCAGAGGCAGAGAAAATGGAAACCTACATAATCTTGATTCGGGGCATCAATGTGGGCGGCAAGAACGCTTTATCAATGGCGGATCTGAGAAAATTTCTAGAAGAACAGGGCTTCATGGATGTCTCCACCTATATCGCCAGCGGCAATGTGATCTTAAGATCGGATAAACCGGCGAATGAGATCCGTGATTGCCTTGAAAAAGGCCTTCCCGAGAATTTCAAATTCGATGATGAATTCGTCAAAATTCTGGTGCTGACGTCTGCCCAGTTTCAGGCCGTGGTCGTCAACAAGCCTGAGGGATTCGGCGAGCAGCCTGACCAATACCACAGCGACGCCATCTTCCTGATGGATATCGATGCAGCCGAAACGATGAGTGTGTTCAGCCCGCGCGAAGGCGTGGATCGCATCTGGCCGGGCGAGGGCGTGATATACTCGCAGCGTCTCAGCGCACAGCGCACAAAAAGCCGCCTGAATAAGATCATGGGTTCACCGGTCTATAAATCCATGACCATCCGGAGTTGGAACACGGTCGTGAAGCTGCGGGAAATTATAGAGAAAATGGAACCGGGTTAAAGGGTAGGTGTTTATGTGAGTAATAAACAAACCATTTTGAGTGTCTATCCTTTTTTTGAAGTTAACGCAGCCTGAACCCGTCAATCGCGAAGCATCCCACCGGAGGAAGGTTGTCTGCCTGTCCTGAGCGAAGCACGGGGTGAAGTAGGGCAGTGTGGGGCACCGATTGTGAAGCATACCTGATCGGATAAATAAAACTCCTTCACATGGATGTATTGATTATTTACAAAAAGAGTGAATTTTGGGTTAATGACGTTTAATCCAGCGGGTTATGATCGATAATGTCTATCAAGGGAATTTGTAAAATCTTCCAATCCAGCTGAAACAGAGGCCATTAATATGAAAGCGACAGCGCTTGTAGTTAGTGCCAGACAACATGGAAATTGTTATGATTTTGCCCAATTCACATTGGATCGCTTGGCAGCCAGTGGCGTGGAGACGGAACTGGTCAATTTTTATGAATATCGCATAACTCCCTGCCAACGCTGTGAATATGAATGCTTGCAGCGCCTTGATCCGCGAAAGAAGGCTGATTCACCTTGCCCAATCGATGATGATGTCCGAGCGATATGGGAAAAAACCTGGTCGAGCGAAATTCTGCTTCTTTTTGTGCCAACCTATGGGGGTATGCCTCCTGCTTTGTGGCTGGCTTTTTCACAAAGAACACAGGCTTTTTATAAAGAGGCGCCTGTTGAGAAATTACACAGAACGGTCATCAGCGCGGTTCTGCTCTCCTCACCGCACCAATCCAGTGGAGCATCCTGGATTCCCTCTTTTATGAGTGATGAAGTAAAAAGTATGGATCGGAAAGTTGCATGTTTCGAGGTCATCACCCAAACTGAATTTGAAACGGAATACCTTTTTGATTCCTTGATCAAAGAAAGTGAAATTCAACGCAGACTGGCGTTCATGTCGGATCGCACTTTGCAAATTGCTCAACAAATCAGTAAAGAATAAATTTGGGCACTTGGTATAGAAAATTGGTGTGGTAACGCGTTGATTGCCTGGATCGTTAGGCAATTAGACCGGCCGAAGGTCCCACCTTCACTGCCAGCTGACCAACCTGGACGACCAGCTCGTCCGCTCCGCATGCCCGTCGAAATTATTTCCCGCCGCATCGGAAGACGACGCTGAGCGCGGCATGTTGATCTATAGCTGGCGCACAGCCTCCGCTTATGGGGACAAAATCCGCCCGGTCTTGGGATAAGAAAAAGTTGGCTGAGCTCGTCGAAGCCAACTTTGAAGCTTATTCACTTCGCTAAATCAAAGTGCGGGATGTCAAATAGTGATCATCCTTTTTATTACACTTATTTGGTGTTTGTTGTATATTTTGTTATTCTATATCGAATGGAAAAATTAGGAGGGTTGAATGAAATTTTTTAAATCTATCTTTTTGTCGATTGCTTTAATCCTACTCGCAAGTTCATGTCACTCAGTAACTGGCAATGTTTATTTTCGAGCGAATGCTATTCCATTAACAATTTCTGTAAATACAAAAGGTGAAATAAATTTTTCTCTTGATCCTGAATTAGGTATTATCCCAACTCCCTTGGGAACCTTTGGAGTTGGCTTGGTTATTAATCCTGCAGAAGAATTTAATGTAGAAAACACCCTTACTGTAAGGCTGAATGGTCAAGATTATTTCTATGATTTGCATGGACAAGATTTTGAGGTGAGTTTTGAAAGTGGATATTATAGTGAAATCACCTTAAGGAAAACTGGCTTAAATATTTACTTGGAATTGGTAAGAATTGAAGGGGATTTTGATAATC
The DNA here is from genome assembly GCA_002412595.1 of Anaerolineaceae bacterium UBA5211. Lineage (GTDB taxonomy): Bacteria > Chloroflexota > Anaerolineae > Anaerolineales > Anaerolineaceae > Pelolinea. The sequence continues at coordinate 17,161 of DHVJ01000051.1, read as the reverse complement.
CTGTACAAAAAACATCCCAAGAAGATCCCTCACAATTTATTATGGATTACTATGCACTGATAAATAATAACCAATATGATCAATCTTGGTCGCTTTTATCTGATGATTTTAAGGATAGGAACCATGGTAATAACAATGGCGGGTATAGTGGATATGTAGATTGGTGGAATACTGTTACAAGCGTTACAGTATCCACTTCAGAAATTAGATATCAAAGTGGAGAGTCAGCAAAAGTAATTATTGTCTTACATTATGAAATGAAGAATGGATCGGCCTATGAGGATAGAGTATATTTCCAATTAATTTATGATAATTCAAGAGAGACGTGGTTAATAGATGCCACTCCTACAGATTGGAACACTTAGATTATCTTTTAAGTAAAGAGAGAAAATTATAGAGAACTGATAAATACGGATCCCTTTGCCTCGAATTAGTATAAAGTCTTGATATTAATTTAGATTTAAATTATTCTGTTAGCTATTAAAAATTTAGATAATAAATACAAAGAGAGAACCCATGCCCACTCACCTCTTCGACCACACCCTCTTCATCCCCAACGGCGACCACGATATCCCCGCCCGCGTTGAAAAACCCGCAGCCGCCAGCCCGCAAAACCCGGTTCCGGCCGTGGTCATGCTGCACGGCACCGGCACGCAGAAAGACGAAGTCGCCGGCAGCTACAAGCGCCTGGCCAAAATGCTGGCGCGAGAGGGCATTGCCAGCATCCGCATCGACTTCCTCGGCCACGGCGAAAGCACTGGCCAGGAAAAAGATTTCAACTTCTCCAACGCCCGCGCCGACATCCTCAAAGCCAGCGAATACCTGCGCGGCATGGATTGGGCGGCCGGCGAGCGCATCGGCCTGATCGGCTGGAGCCAGGGCGGCCTGCACGCCTACCTGGCGGCTGCCAACGAACCCGGTTACAAGTCCGTGGTCACCTGGGCCAGCGGCACCGGCTGGCCGCTTTCGCTTCTCATCCCACAAGAAGCCCGCGCAGAGGCCGAAGCCAACGGCTATGCCCGCATTGTCGAAAAGGAATGGGCGGGTCACGTGCGCTATATGGGTTTGCAGTGGATGAAGGACATCGAGTCCGTCAATTTCCGCGAGGAATTGGGGAAAATGGAAGCGCCCTTGCTGGCCATCGTCGGCACCGAGGACTTCATGACGGTAGAGGACATCGAGCAAACGGTCATGGCCTGCAAGAACCCCGACTCGCGTATGTACGTCATCCAGGGCGGTGACCACACTTTCAAAACCATCACGCGTGACACGCGCGTCTTTTACCAGGCCGCGGACGCTACCATTAAGTGGCTGAAAGAAACGCTCTAAGTTTTTCTTTCTGTAACTTTCTTATCCACACAGCGGTTATTTCCTCCCCTATTTTCGCTGCGCGAAAATGGGGGAGACCGGGAGGGGGCAGGAATCAGCAAAAATCGGGGAGGCCAGGAAGGAGCGGAAGTGCTGCCGGGCCGAAAAACCTGCGATAATTGAATTATTNNCTTATTTGGAGGAAATCATGCTTCAATCGATCGTCCACGTTGCCCTGGTCGTCCGGGACTACGATGAAGCCATCGCTTTTTACACGCAAAAACTGCACTTCACCCTGGTGGAGGATACCTACCAACCCGAACAGGACAAGCGTTGGGTGGTGGTTGCGCCGCCTGGCTCCTCAGGCACGACCCTTCTGCTGGCGCGCGCTTCCAAGCCGGAGCAGGTGCCCTTCATCGGGAACCAGACCGGCGGCCGGGTTTTCCTGTTTCTCAACTCGGATGATTTCTGGCGCGATTATCACGAGATGGTTTCCAAGGATATTAAGTTTGTTCGCCCTCCCAAGGAAGAACCCTATGGACTGGTGGCGGTCTTTGAAGATCTCTACGGCAACCTGTGGGACTTATTGCAGCTCAATGCTAATCATCCATTAGCTGAGAAATGAAAAAGTAAGTAGTTTGCTACCTGCTGCGGGCGATGATGGTTTGCAGCATCTCAACCAAATAATCCATCTGCTTATGGCTGGTGCGCTGGTCGATCACCNNTCCACCGCCGTAGCGTTTCCGTTCAGGCGCGCGTCCCCGGCTAACTCCGCCCAATGCGCCGTCAGCCCGATGCCGGCGTTGCCCAGTTCGTCCTGCAGCCAGTCGCGCTCCACGCCCTCGACATAAACCGGCAGTCCCAATGACATATTGTCCGCTTGCAATAGCGGGAAGATTGGACGCAGCGCTTGGATACCGGTGATCGCTTCCAGCAGGTAGGCGTAATTCTCGCGGCGTGCCTGACGCATGCCGTCCCAATCCAACTGTTCGATTTCGGCCTGTTCCTGCGGGTTGCCCATCACTACCTTGTCGCTATCGTAGAGTTCTTCCGCACGCGCGTACAGCGTTTTCAGTTCGTCATAGATGTCCAGGCCCTGGTAGAGGTAATCCGCCAGCCGTTCCCGATATTCGCGGATGACCGGCAGGCGCCGGTTGGGAACACCTTCATATTTCTGAATCAAAGCGCTTACATCCAACTTGCTGGTCAGGTAGCCGCCGTCGTGCGCGCAGAATTTGCGCAAGCTGCTGAAGGCAAAGTCGCCCAGTGGATGCGGGTTGAAAGCTGCCTGGGCGTTGTCCTCAATCACCAGCATGCCCTTCTGCTGTAGCTCGCGCAAGGCCACCTGTGCTTCAGGCGGCTGGTTGAAGCCGAAGTAGTTAATGAAATAGACAGCCCGCTGTCTGCCTGCTTTTCTTTTCAGGTCCGCCAGGTCGATGCTCAAGTCCGGTCGTACCTGGTAGAATGCAAAGGACAGACCCAGCGGCACCAGTGCGTTGAGGATGGATGGGCACAAATAGGACGGCAGCAGCACTTCGCGGATGCCTTGGGTTATCAGATAGTCGCCGATCACCGTCAGGCAAGCCTTCCCGCCATTCAGGAAGAGCATGCCCTCGGTGTTGATCGCCGGCTGGTCCAACCGCCAGCGCTCATCCGCGTGAAACTCACCGCCCACAAACATATAAAAGCACTCCGCAAATCATTAATATCATTTCCTAATTGTATTTCCAAATCGTGCCTCCCCTAAAGTCGTCAGACTTTGGGGGAGGTCAGATGGGGGCTAAAATGGGGGGAGGTAGGAGGGGGACTGAGGGAGGTCGGGAGGGGACTGGGACTGGGAACTATTGCCGGCTCTATTTCGTCTTTATCAAAGGAGATAATCATGACAAAGAAAATTCTTTTCCTGCTTCTGATGTTAGCCTTTGCCCTAAACGCCTGCGCACCGCAGTCGCCTGCAGATCCTTTGCCCCAACCGGTTGCCGAAACGGCAGATCCTACCCTTTCGCCGCAGCCTCTCACTGCTTCACCTTCAAACACGGCTTCTTCCGCAGAGAATAACCGATATATCAATAATGATTTTGGACTGTCTTTTCAATATCCAGCCGCCTGGTTCGGCCCCGATGAATACGTGTCCGGTGATACGCTGCGTGTTTCTATCGGGTCTGACGTGGTCTATCCCTATGGAACGGACCGCACCGAACAGATTTACACCCTGCCCAATTCTTATTACCTCATCCTCCAATATACACAGAACAATCAGAACACCTACTGGCAGGAGACCTACCAATCACTGGCCGGCATGCAGGACGGCGAATCGTTCTCCGACGGCCGGGGTCGTATCATCCGGGTGCGCCAGTTTGACCTGGGGGACTTCACTGGCTTTGAATATATCGCCACCCTTTCCGATACTGCTCAAACCGAACCGGTCTATAGCCGGGAAGTCATTCTGGTGGATGACCAGGCCAATTTGTTAACCATCTCTGGCTCTCCCAATAATGTGGAAATTGGTAATGGAGCAAATTGGCGCGACCTTTATTACTCCGTGGATGAGCAAAATCAGAACACTTTTCACGCCATTCTAGCCTCCATTACATTTACATTGGATTAGCATTTTTAGTAATAACTATAGTATGTTCCTCCCCCATTTCGTTTTTGAAATGGGGGAGGTCAGGAGGGGCAATATGGGAGAGAAAATTCTGGTTAATGCTGAATAATATAGATTTACTCACAAAATAAAAATACATCTATAATAGAACGGTCTGGGTTCACGCAACAAACCAAGGAGGGTATGGGTGACGAAACCTGCACTGATCGTTATTGATGTCCAGAAGGAATTTTTCCAAATCAGTGAAACAACCACACAGAGCCTACACTCTGCTATTGAAGTAATTAATGCCGCCATTGTACTATTCCGCGAAAAGGAATTTCCGGTAGTCAGTGTTCAACACATCAATGAAAGCATTGGGTTAAAGCCGGGCAGCCCCGGTTTTGACATCCCCGAAGAATTGGAAATCGCACCAGGCGATCTTCACATTCACAAGACTTACAGCAATGCTTTCAATAAAACCGGTCTGGCTGACCGGCTGCGAGAAATGCAGGCAGGTCCGCTCATCCTGGCAGGTTTTTGCGCCGAGTACTGTGTCCTGTCCACCTACCGCGGTGCCTTGGATCAGGATTTCAAGCCGATTATGCTGCAGGGTGGTTTGGCCAGCGAAACACCGGAGCATATCCGCTTTGTAGAACACATCAGCGATGGCGTCACTTTCGGGGCATTGAAAAGCTTATCAGGGTAACAACTGAGGGAAGGAGGAATGATCCTGATTGCCCGGCTATTATGCGTTTTTAACATATGGAGGGAAGCAGGTCGCAAGAATGACCACACGATTTGTGTTTTCTATATATAATCTTTGTGACGCGCTTATCCAATAAATGATCTGAATAAGAATATGAAACCTGTCTCTCGTAAGCTGCTTATGGCTGTTTGCGCAGTATTTTCTTTCATCGCCCTGTTCCTTGTCTTGTATTTACCTGTTCAACCCAAGGGTGAGGTGCTTGCGTCCGATTGGAAAATTCAGGTTGGGGAAGATTCGATAACGAGCTCTTTGCCCTATCAACAATCCATTCAGGGCTTGACCACAGCGGTATTCACAAAGCAAATTACCTACAAGCAGGGTGATGCGCTGGTTTTGACTGGTTTAAAGGGTCAGGCAGTGCAAGTGTTATTAAATGATCATACAATTTTTGCTTTGGGTGATTTTGCCGCGCCATCTGCAAATATTTGGAATAAAACTTTTTTAGTGCCATTGCCGGAAGGGGAAACGCAGCCTGGCACACTCGAAATCCACTTAAGCAGTGCTTCTTTTCCTATCTCCATTTCCACCCCGCCATATATCCTGGATAAAGAATCGGCTGGACTGCGTGTGGCGCTGATCGATTTTATTTATGGCGACCTGCTGATGATTTCCATTGGCGGGTCGATCTTGATCGGGATGATATTAATTATCCTCTCTCTGTTGAGAAAAAAAAGCTGGAACGCAGAAGTATTTATGGGCATTGCTTCCATTTTTGGTGCTGTGGAAACGTTTGATTATCAATTTCGTGTTTCCACCGGCAGTTTAAGCAATTTCCTGTTTACGAAAAAAATATTGATGATTGCGGGTTACCTGGCAGCCTTCTTCTTTGTTGTTGGTATGGAAAAATATTATTGTGATAAATTTCATATCAGCAAGTATCTGGCCATTCCATCCATTTTCACCGTCGTTGTAATTTCCATCCAGACGGATCTGGTCATATTTTCAGAATTATTGACCATCTTGAATCTGCTTATGCTGGTAGATCTGGTTGTCGCGGTGACTTATATAATCAAAAGTGCTAAATCCAACGATTTACTGATCATTCCAGCTATTTGGCTGATTCTGGGTTTTCTGCAATTAGTGGTCGTTCAGGTCTTTCATTTAAATTGGCCATATGTGCTTTCTTATATTATCCTGATGAGCACTGTGGTTTTTGGTATCAATATGCTGATTGAGTTTAACCGTGTCTTCCTGGAGAAAGAGGATCTCGAGAAAAGGATTGATATCGATACGCTTACGACCGCTTACAATCGCAATGTGTTGGGAAAAGCTTCAAAAAAACAATACGATGTGCTCATATTGATGGATCTCGATAATTTCAAATCATATAATGACCGCCACGGGCATCAAAAAGGGGATCGCATTTTGATTCAATTTGCTGAAATCGTCAAGAATAATATGCGCCCTAATGACTTGGTCGTGCGCTATGGGGGTGATGAATTTTTGGTGTTATTGAGTGATATCGGTATAATTGATGCCGAGCGGGTTGCGGCTCGGATTCGTAAAGAGTTCGAAGAGTTGACCATAAATGATCAACTGAGCGTATCTTATGGCATCGAAAAGATTGTCCATTCAATCGACTCCGACCTGACCAAAGCCGATCGCTTGATGTATGCGATGAAGCAGGCCAAGCGTGAGCAAAAAAAATAACGTTATCAACAGGACCAACTATGAAAACAATACAATACACAATTGCTCCCCAAGTCTTTGAAAAATTCCCCGAATATATTCGCGGGGTAGTGCTGGCTGTTGGCGTATCCAATGGCGAATCAACACCTGAACTTATTCAACTGCTGCGTGATGAAGAGAAATCCTTGCAGCAGCGTTTAAAGGTTGAAGAAATTACCAATTATCCCAAAGTGAATTCCTGGCGAGAAGCTTTCCGTTCTTTGGGTATTAAACCCAGTGAATATCGTTCTTCCATTGAAGCTATGTCGCGCAGGGTGCTGCGCGGTAACGAATTGCCTTCCATCAATGCGCTGGTGGATATCGGCAACATTCTCTCGCTGCGCCATCTGGTTCCAACCGGCGGGCATGCTTTGGATAATATTCAGGGAGATATCACGTTGCGGCCGGCTACTGGCAAAGAGGAGTTTATCCCCTTCGGTTCAGATGAAATGGAGCACCCCGACCCGGACGAATTTGTCTTTGTGGAAGGGGATACTGTGCTCACCCGCCGCTGGAGTTGGCGCCAGGCGAATCATTCGTTGACCTTACCTTCTACCAAGGTGATTGAATTCAATATCGACGGTCTTCCCCCCGTGACACGTTCTGAGACAGAGTTGGTTGCCAAAGATATGTTTGAATTGGTCAAGCGTTTCTGCGGTGGCGAACTTTCCGTTCAGTACCTCACGCGTGAAAATCCCTCTATATCGCTCACATTCTAATATCAGGATTCACCTGCATATCATAAGGACAATCTCCCGGATTCCGGGAGATTATTCTTCTATTCTTGCGTTCTTGTGAAGATGGAAGAGAGTATGCGATAGGTGGTTAGAAAGACCATGCTTGCCGCGCTGCTCCAATACCGGTTGCTCCCCTATAACCACAACAGCGAACCCGGCTGTGAAATCAATTTTATGGTCGGACTGTCTCTTTGCCGAAAAAAAGGCTGTGCGTTGCGAGACTTATGTGGATAAAATTCGTACATGGATTGAATGAATAAAGGAGATAAGTGATGAGCACTGAAAAGACCTATACCGAAGAAATACCGATCACAGGGGAAGAGTTATTAGGCAAGGTCAAGGAATTGATGCATGCGGGCAACATCCGCCGCGTGATTATTTGCAATCAGGATGGCCGCACTTTAATTGATATTCCCCTGACCATTGGCGTGGTGGGCGTATTGATGGCGCCCCAGCTGGCAGCCATCGGTGCCATCGCTGCATTGCTGGGGAATGGCAGCATCCTGGTGGAAAAAGTTGAAGAATAATTTACCATAAGGGTCAGATTGAGCTGACACAAAACGGAATGCAGTGATAATATTTTTGGCAAACATCATGAGGTAATTTGCGTATGAGCCGTGTTGCTGCGTCGATTCAGCAGTTCGATCAAAGCTTTACACCGGAAGAGTTAGCTTTCATGAATAGCCTGCGCACGCCTGCCAGGGTGCAAGCTTTTCTGGATGAGGTCCGATATCCCAGCGGCGATGAGAACCGGTCCCCGCGAGAAGTGCTGCGCCAACGCAAAGCACACTGCCTGGATGGCGGGCTCTTCGCTGCGGCCGCGCTGCGCCGTTTGGGCTTTCCACCGCTGATCGTGGACCTGCAGCCTGACCCCGGTATGGATGACGATCATGTGCTGGCCGTCTTTAAAATTGACCATTACTGGGGTGCTGTGGCTAAATCCAACTACAGCGGCCTGCGCTTCCGTGAACCGGTCTATCGCAGTTTGCGGGAACTGGTCATGTCTTATTTCGAGGATTTCTTCAATGTGCATGGGGTGAAGACACTGCGCTTCTACACTCGTCCCATTAATTTAGAAAGATTTGACCATTTGGACTGGATGAACACATCCGCAGGGGTAGATTCGGTGGAAGTTTACCTGAAGACGGTTAGATTGCTGCCCGTCATCACGCCTGCCCAGGCGGCGTTACTCAGTTCCATGGACCAGCGCTCTGTTGCGGCAGGTACATTGGGTATCAATCCTGAAGGGACTTATCAACCGAAATAACAATAAGGTTATAAGGTGATTTCAATGGAATTAAAGAAAGTATGTGTATATTGCGGATCCAGCCCGGGTAAAAACCCCGAATATTTGCTGGCTGCGCGTGCAATGGGAAAAGAATTGGCGAAAAGAGAAATAACGCTTGTCTATGGCGGTGGACGGGCTGGGTTGATGGGTGAGGTTGCCCGCGCAACACTGGCGAACGGCGGCCAAGTGATTGGCGTGATTCCCAAAGCGCTGCGCGATCAGGAATTGGCTTTTCACGAACTGGCAGATTTGCATGTGGTGGATTCCATGCATGAACGCAAAGCACTTATGGCAGAATTATCGGATGCGTTTGTTGCCCTGCCGGGTGGATACGGCACTCTTGAGGAGATTTTTGAGGTGCTCACTTGGGTGCAGTTGGGTTTTCATACCAAACCCTGCGGTGTTCTTAATATCAATCATTATTACGACCACCTGCTGGAATTCTTGGACCATTCCGTTGCGGAGCAGTTCATTTACCAACCACATCGTGATTTAGTCCTGCAAGCCCTGGAGCCAGCAGAATTAATCGATCGCTTCTCTGCGTATCAACCCGTCAAAATGAATAAAGCCGCGTGGGTTCATAATATGGAACACCAATCAGGCAATGCGGAATGAACTAAACGCTCAGGGTTCAATGCCCTGAGCGTTTGATTTAACGAACATGCTATTTAAAGCCATATCAGGATTGCTTGCGCAGCTGCAGGATACGCTGGTAGCCTTTGATAATAATAAACAAGAAATAAACAAGCAATAAGACATAAACGATCAGCAGAATTTCATGGGTAGGGGAATCCGTCCGGCTGCCAAATAGCGGGAACCACATGATCATCAATGGAAGCGCACTCCCCAACGTGGAAACCTCTCGGGTGAGTTTATCTGTTTTAGCCTGTGCGTCCTGCTTGATGGATAGAACATCTTCTGCGGAGACCTTGCTGAAATATAGCCAGCCATTTGCCTTTGTGATAAATTCCCAGCCATCTTCGAATAACGTATCAAGATATGCGTTCATGCTGAGCTTTTGCCGGTTGTGATAATCCAACCGGAAGAAAATATTTTCCGGTGAAATTTTTATAAATTTGTATAATCCGGGCAGGCTGATAGCGCTTAGTTTCCATCCTGTACGGGCCATTTCTCGCAGCCAATTTTCTTCTTTCTCATCCTGCCAGCTCCAAAACCATTTTACTCTTTTCAAGAGGCCAACCCTTCATCCTATTGTGTGTCTGTTTTGAAAATATTTTCGTTAGATTTTCTATTATTTAAAATTATAAAGTGCCATTATCAAACATGGAATGTTATTTCGGAAAGTCTAAATCTTAAAAAAGGAATATATAATTTTATTTACAGGCCTTCTCGATTTGCTATTTACCAGATTGGCCAAATAATCTTGATGAATTACATTCTTACACCTTACGCAATTGCCCAATTTATCACAACTATAGTCTCCTTGTTGGTTGTGTGTGTTGTTTGGAAATGGCGGTTTGAACGTGGCGGTATGCCCCTCCTGCTGCTTTTCATCGCGTTAACGGAATGGGCGTTCTGCAATGGAATGGAATCGTCGGCAGTCACCCTCCCATTAAAAATAACCTGGTCGCAATGGGGTTATATTGGTGCTCAAACTTCTCCTGTGTTCTTATTCATCTTTGCTCTTAATTACAGTGGAAAAATCCAAAGGTTGACTGTGGGCAGAGTAGTTTTGCTATTCATTATCCCGGTTGTTGTTATCCTCCTGGCAGCTACAAATGGCTACCACCATTGGATATGGCCTTCTTTTTCTCCAGGTGCGGCTGGAAGTAATAGCGTAGTTTATCATCACGGACCTGCTTTTTGGGTCGGAATGATCTATATTTTTACGTTGGTGGCGTTTTCTACTACTTTGTTGATATTATCCACTGTACAATCCCAAAGGATTTATCGTTTTCAAAATCGAATTATAATTCTTGCGTCACTTATTCCGTGGATGGGCACTTTTTTTTATTTAACCGACCTGAATCCTTTTCCGGGATTGGATGTTACCTCACTTAGCTTTTTTTTCACGGGTATCTTGCTTGTAATTGGGGTCGAGCGAGCCAATTTATTAAACTATATCCCGATTGCTCATGAATTGCTTTTTAAGAATATCAATGATGGCGTCATTGTTCTTAGTGAAGACAAAAAAGTGATTGATATGAATCCTGGTGCTGAACGGTTATTGGGTTTGAAATTTTCTCAGGTTATTGAGAATAGAGATGCAATCAAAATAAGCCAGTGGGATTTATATCGAGATTATTTTCTGTTGTTGAAAAATAATCGCTTTGAGACTCTCTCTCCATTTAATAATCAAGTTTGGTTGAATGTCAGCATCTCTCCTCTGCAAAACCAAAATAGTAAGTTTTTAGGATGGGTGGCAATCCTGGAAGATATTACCTTACGTAAAGAAACAGAAAAAGAATTGCAGCGTATCAACCAACGCCTGGAACGGCAATTGGATGAAAATCGGCAGTTAGAAAGACAGCTTCGTGAACAAGCCAACCGCGATGCGATGACAGGGGTTTATAACCGTGGTTGTTTGAAAGAATCCATGGCGAGCGAAATCGCATACGCGGAACTACGCAATTATCCTTTGAGTGTAGTAATGATTGATGTCGATCATTTTAAAAAAATCAACGATACTTATGGTCATAAGACCGGGGATGAAGTGATTATTGCTCTGGGTAAATTACTGTTGGAGCAAACAAGGGATAGTGATTTTGTCAGCCGTTTTGGCGGAGACGAATTTGTATTATTGCTCCCGGACATGAACTGCGAGGACGCTTTCCAACGGGCAGAAGCATGGCGTGAAGCCTGTAAAACTTTGAAAATTACGAGCGTTAAAGGTGAAATAAGCATAACAATTTCTATTGGCATATCCGTATTTCCTAAAAACGCACGAACTATGGATGCATTGCTGGCAGAAGCGGATCGCGCGCTCTATCTGGCCAAGCAATCCGGCCGCGATTGTATCAAAATCGCGGAATCATCAATTTAATTAACAAATTATCGTTACTTTTTTTTAATAGACGATGTTTCGAGACTTATATATTGATTGGGGATATTTGACAATTTCTTAGTAAAATAGATTATAGGTGTGATGTGAAATTGTATAGTATAGATACAAGGGTAGCCTTCCATGAGGTATGACTTCCCTGATTTTGCTTTGGTGTATGTCATTGCCTCAATATTTTCTTTAATAACTGCTATATTGACCTGGCGGCGACGGTCTAATCCTGGCAATGTTCCCTTTACCTTTTTAATGCTTTCTTTATGCATATGGAGTTTTGCCTCCATTTTTGAATCCGGGTCAATTTCACCCGAAGGCAAGTTATTTTGGTCTAAATGGCAGTATATCGGAATTGTTTCCCTTCCGCCTCTATGGTTATATTTTACGGCTGACTTTACCAATCAAAATCTATATAAAGAAAAATTGCGATGGGTGATCCCAATCATCCCGGTAGCAACCTTAGTAATGGCTTTTACCAATGAAAACCATCATTTATTGTGGACGGATATTATTTTACAGCCCGGCCCTTTGAATATTGCGCTTTATGTGCATGGACCCTGGTTTTATGTTCACATTGTTTACAGCTACTTACTGCTGTTCATTGGCACGTATTGGCTGGTTAGAGGGCTGATAAAATTCTCCAGTCAAAAACGAAGGCAAATTATCATTATCATCTTTGGGCTGATTATCGGTTGGGCATCCAATATTATGTATGTGCTGGGTATCTTTCCAGTTGAAGGTCTGGACATAACTCCGCTTTCGTTTACATTCATCGCATTTGTACTTTCCTGGAACATTTTTCAGTTCCGTTTATTTGACATTGTTCCTATTGCGCGTGATTTAATTCTAGATAATATGGTCGATGGCGTTTTGGTACTGGATCCACAAGATCTCATTATCGATATTAATCCGGCGGCATTGAAAATCTTAAAACATGAAAAATTTCGTTCGCCAATGGGTCATTCCGTGTGGGATGTTTTTGAGCATAACTATCCAGTCCTTAATGAGTTGAAAGATAAAGGCGATTTTCAAACTGAGTTGCGAATTGTTGAAGCACCACCACAATACATCAACCTAAACGTTTCTTCGATTTATGATCAAAGCCATCGCTATATTGGAAAAGTGCTGACTTTTCGAGATATTACCAAGCGCAAATTAATCGAGATTAAAGAGCAGGAGCAGCGTGAAATGGCTGAGGCACTGGCAGACACAGCCGCTGCAATCAACAGCACCTTGAATCTGGATGAGGTACTGGAGAGTATTTTGACCAATGTCGGCAGGGTTGTCCCGCATGATACGGCTAATATCGCCCTGGTGGAATTCGATGGCACAATACGCTTTGTGCGCACCAAAGGTTATGAAAAATTTGGCACACAGGATATCGTTCCAAATATTCTGCGTAATGTGGATGATATCCCGAACCTGAAAAAAATGGCTGAAACCGGCGAACCGTGTATTAACCCGGATACTGACGCAGATCCAGAATGGAACCGGGATATTCCAGGTTCCAACTGGATAAAATCATATATGGGTGCGCCAATTAAAGGAAAAGGTCAATTGCATGGGTTTATCAACCTGGATGCGAGCATACCCAACTTTTTTAAAGAAGAATATATTCCCCGCCTGCAGGCTTTTGCCAACCAAGCAGCTGTTGCCATCCAAAACGCCCAGCTTTTCAAGGAAGTTGCTGATAGTGCGGACGAAATGAAAATCCTGTATGAAATTAGTTCTAAGATTACCGAAAGGCTTGATTCGGAGTGCGTAATCAAAACACTGTTTGAAAAACTTAGACAAGTCACAGAGATTGATTTATTCTATGTAGCCCTATTAAATTCGCAGGAAAACACCGCGACTTTTACCATGTTCCAAAGAGATGGAACATCGATTGATTTTGGACCGCTCTCAATAACGGATCGACAATCCATGACCCGCTATGTTTTTGAGCGAAATAAGACAATATATATAGCGGATGCACATAGTAAAGATTCAGAATTTCCTCAGGAAAAAATGGTCAGAGTGCCGGGGCACGATGAGAGAAGTATTTTGGGTGTTCCCCTGATACTGGGAGAAGAGATTTTAGGTGCGTTGTTCATGCTGGCGGAAAAACCCAATGCCTATAATCCGGATCAAATTCTTCTAGTCGAAACCATTGCACATCAGGCCAGTGTTTCAATCAGCAATGCCCAGCTATTCGAGAAAATCCAGGAAATGGCGATTTTAGACACTCTCACCGGGGTGTATAACCGCCGCTATTTTTATGAACATGCTGAAAATGAGGTTGTTCGCTCGCAACGCTATGACAGCGCATTGTCCCTGATTATGCTGGATATTGACCATTTCAAACTCGTCAATGACCGTTTCGGTCATCTCATCGGCGACCAAACTTTGAAGATGGTTGCGGACACCTGTTTAAGTGCCCTGCGCAAGGCGGATGTCTTATGTCGATTTGGTGGTGAAGAATTTGTTGTGCTGCTGCCGGAAACGAGCCAGGAGGACGCTGTCGTTGCTGCTGAACGTATCTGCCAGGCTATTGCCGATAAAAGCCTTCCGACGGATACGGACCTGGGTGCGGTATCGGTGACCGTCAGCATCGGCGTTACCCATCTTAAAAATAAAGCCGAGAGCCTGAAAGATTTGGTAAATGAAGCCGACCAGGCTTTATACGAAGCCAAGGAAACCGGCCGTAACCGTGTTTGCGTGTACCAGGCTTGAAATTATTATTTTTCATTTGGAATAACTTTCCGATCTAATTAATAATTTTTTACTAAAAAAAAGCCTGTTTTCGTTTAGGGCAGCGAAATGATAGTGGATTGTTTTTAACAACTTAATGAATTACCTGATTACTCCTATAACACTCCAGCCTTTCCAACCCGCCGACCAGACCGCTGTGAAAACGCTGGTTCTGGCTGGGCTGGCCGAGCATTGGGGCAAACTAGACCCCACGCTGAACCCGGACTTGAATGATATCGCCGTAACTTATAAAGACGCCTATTTCCTGGTGGCCAAACAGGGCGGGCAGGTAGTCGGCTGCGGGGCGCTGGTGCCGCACAGCGCGGATACAGCCGAGATCAAGCGCATGTCTGTGGCCGCATCATTGCGCCGCAAGGGACTCGGACGCCGCATTTTGGGCGCTTTATGCACTGAGGCCAAAGCGCGCGGTTTCCGGCACGTGATCCTCGAGACCACCAAAACCTGGAGCGAGGTAATTGCTTTTTATTTAAGTTTTGGCTTTCGCGTTACCCACTATCAGGATGAGGATGTTTATTTCATGTTGGATATTTAATAATCTGAAAAAGGCAGGCAATGGCTCACGAAAATGCATCAAAAACCGATGAACATATTATTCGTCCCCTCTCTGAAAATCTTCGGAATCCAGGAAAATATAAATTCGTAAGACGGGTTGAAAATAATTAAGAACTTCCCCTATTTTATTTTTAATAGGGGAAGCTGGCAAAGGAGTGATCCAATTAATCAGCGCAATTTAAAAGCTTCGTAAGTGATATCGGTGTCTTTGTAATTCTTTTGAAAGTAATTGACGAAGCTCTTCGTCATTTTTTCCGGCCCGCATAAAAAGATGCTGGTGTCCTCTTCCAGAGTATATCCCTCAAAACTCAAGCGAGGCATGCTGGTGGTATCTACAAAATGGACGCTGAACTGCTTGTTTTTCTCCTGGTAGTTGCTCAACCAGTCTTTGTAAATTCCGGATTCGCTTCCGTTGAATGAATAATATAAAGTGATTTTCTGGTCCGGTTGGTTTTCCCGTAAATATGCCATAAAGGGAGTGATGCCAATTCCGCCGGCAATCCAAAGCTGTTTTTTCTTTCCCTGGCTGAAATCCATCAAACCATAAGGCCCTTCAATCAAGACTTTGCTTTCAGGAACCAGGGAGTCATGAAGTTGCTTGGTGAAATCGCCGGATACTTTGGTGGTTAATAAAATTTTGTTCCCATCCCCGCCTGATATTGAAAAAGGATGCGCGCCATCTTCAATTCCAGGTTGGAAAACTTTGATGAAAATGAATTGGCCCTTGGAAAATTGGAATGGTTCTTCCAGGGTTATTTCCCATTCGAGCGTGTTGGGACTCAAACGCTTTACCTGGCTGACCGTACCTTTTTTATTTAATTGTGATTTCTCGTGGAAGAAAATCGAATAGACTGCCAACAGGATGCCCGCTAATCCGGTCAATCCTACCCAAATACCCAGAGCCGAGAACGTTAAAAGGGGAATGTGGCTGGAAATATAGGCGTGGAACAGGCCAAACCCATAAGGAATGATCATGAATTTATGGGTGGATTTCCATTTTTCGTAGGGCAATTTTTTGGCAAATAAAGTCAACCCGACCAAAACCACCAGCAGGAACATTGCCAATCCCCCTGTTGCTGTTTTTATCGTTACAGCCTCTGAGGTTTTCAACATATCTCCCAGGAGCGCGTGAACAAATAAAAGCGCGATTGCGCTAATGGCGATATATTTGTGATGGACATATAGTTTATCCAACCCGTTAAACCATTTTTCCAGCGTTTTATTTCGGGTGGATAGCAGGAAATTTAAAAAGAAGCAATTGAGCGCCAATCCTGCCACGATATGTCTGACCCGTTCGAGTGGTACCAACCCTTGTGCTCTTCCGGCGAAAAACCAAAGTAGAAATGTGATAATGGTTGTGATGCTAATTAAAAGTAATCCTTTTCTGTTTTTCATGGGAGTTCTCCTCTTTTATAGTCGTTGATATTTATACAAATGAAATGATATTATTTTATTCCGGTTGTATAAGAAATTCATATGATTAATGCCCTCTGCTGACAATTACAGCAGATCCGGTTAAAAAAACCTGCAGGTATCCGTGGTTTGCTGCGGCCGATAACCACTATCTTAAATAATTAAAATAGGATTGTGAAATTCGTCCATACATTTATTTTCTGGTTTAGAATATATATCTGTGCACATATCCGGGCGCCGCTCTTTGATTGCGTGGCTATCCGGTTACCCCGTTCAATAGAAAGGTAAAAAAATTATGGAAACCTCACGCCATTTTCCGTATGGCTTCATGCAGCGTGAAATCATCTCGGCCAAGGATATTGAAACTCGCGTCAAAGTCCTGGGCGAAACCATCACCCATGATTATCAAGATTCGGAAAGGCTCCTGCTGCTGGGGTTGCTGCGCGGCAGTGTGGTCTTTCTCACCGACTTGATGCGCGAAATCCGTCGCCCCATCACCATGGATTTCATGTCCATCTCTTCCTATAATAAATCCGAGTCCAGCGGCTTTGTGCGCATTGAGGCCGACCACAAGACCAACATCCGTGATTGGGATGTGATCCTGATCGACGACATCATCGATTCCGGCTATACCATCCGCACCGTGCGCAAACTGCTGCTCGACCGCGAACCGCGCAGCCTCAAGGTTTGCGCTCTACTGGATAAACCCGAACGCCACAAAGTGGACATCGACATCGATTATCTGGGGTTTACCATCCCGGATTACTTTGTGGTTGGTTATGGCCTGGATTACGACGAAAAAGGCCGCAACTTACCCTATATTGCCGCCATCGACATTTCAAAAGAAAAAGAAGAGGAGTGAGCCATGCCTTTGGATTTGGTGATCGGCGCCCAATGGGGCGATGAGGGNNGATAACGCCGGGCACACTGTCACGGTTGGCGACAAGATCTATAAGCTGCACGTCATTCCCACCGGTCTTATTCATCCGCGCGTGATTGGCGTGATTGGCAGCGGCATGGTGCTCAATCCGCATACGCTGGTGGAAGAGATGACCCAGCTGCGCGAGGCCGGCAT
>DHVJ01000053.1 GCA_002412595.1 Anaerolineaceae bacterium UBA5211 | reverse complement strand
GACGAGCGGTAGCAGTCCGGTAAATCCCAAACCGCCGGGCGTGCTCAAGGGTGCTGCCGGAAACAGCAGTGCCTCCCGTGTTAGGAAAGGAGAAGAGATGAAAAAGTTTTTTGTTTTAATGGTCGCCTTTTTAATGGTCTTCAGCTTCGCTGGCTGCGCGCAGCCAGCCGCGGAAACACCACAAGCGGCCGAAGCGGCGCCCGCCGCAGAAGAACCAGCTGCCGAAGCAGCCGCTGCTGAACCGGAAGCAGTCATAGACAATCCGGTCATCAGGCTTTCCACCACCACCTCCGTCAATGACTCCGGCCTGCTGCCCTACCTGCAACCCTATTTTGAGGAAGATACCGGCTATCAGCTGGAAGTCACCTCCGCCGGCACCGGCGCGGCCATCGAAAAAGCCCGCAACGGCGACGCGGACTGCCTGTTGGTGCATGCCAAAGCCTCTGAAGAGGAATACTGCAACGAGGGGTACGGTGAAGTGCGTGTGCCATTCATGTATAACTACTTCGTCATTGTCGGCCCTGAGTCCGACCCAGCCGGTGTGAAGAACGCCGCCAGCGCCAGCGAAGCTTTCCAGGCTATCGCGGATGCCGGCGCCACCTTCATCACCCGCGGCGACGACAGCGGCACCAATAAAGCCGAACTCAAGATCTGGACCGCAGCCGGTTTGGATCCCGCCGGACAGGAATGGTACGTCAACATCGGCGCCGGCATGGGTGCAGCACTGACCACTGCCGACGAGATGCAGGCCTACACCCTCTCTGACAAGGCCACTTACCTGGCTTCCGAGAATTCGCTCAGCATCCTGCTGGAAAAATCGGACGAGATGAAGAACACCTACTCCATGATTGCTGTCACGCCCGAACGTTGGCCCGACACCAACCTTGCCGGAGCAGAAGCTTTCATCGCCTGGATGACATCCGAAAAAGCGTTGGACCTGATCGACGGTTATGGAATTGAGGATTACGGCGAACAGCTATTCTTCAGCATTCGCTAAATTTTCCAATAATAAAGGGGGGCGAAATCGCCCCCCTTTCCTGATTAATTTTATAATTCAACCGTGGAATATCTCATCCAAGCCTTCAGCCTGCTGTTTGGCAGCGACCCAGAGCTGCGCCAGATCATCGGCGTCACGCTGCAGATGTCCCTCCTCAGCACCAGCATTTCCTCGCTGCTCGGCATTCCTTTGGGCACTCTGATCGGCAGTTCGGATTTCCGCGGAAAGAAATGGGTCCAGCGCGTCAACAACACCCTAATGGGATTGCCGCCGGTAGTGGCCGGTTTGATCGTGCTGCTGATCCTGTCACGCAGCGGGCCACTGGGCAAGCTCAAGCTGCTTTACACCGTCACCTCTATGGTCGTCGCGCAGGTGCTGCTGATCACCCCCATCATCACCGGCCTGACAGCCAACCTGGTTTCCCTGCGTGCCCCGCAGATCCGCGAGACCACCGCCGGCTTGGGCATTTCACCTTTCAAACGCATGCTCTACACGGCTTATGACTGCCGTGTGCAGTTCATCTCCACCATTCTGGCCGGGTTCGGGCGCGCCATCGCTGAAGTGGGCGCGGTGCAGATCGTGGGCGGCAACGTGCAGTACAAAACACGCGTGATGACCACCGCCATCATGCAGCAAACCAACATGGGACATTTCGAATTTGCCATCGCCCTGGGCATCGTGCTGCTGTTAATTTCCTTTATCATCAACGCATTGGTGCAAAAATTATCCGACGGACAGGAAGAACCAGCATGATTCAGCTCACTAACGTGTCCAAACAGTACGCCGGGCGTACTATTCTCGAAATCCCGGAGCTGACCTTCGAAAGCGGCAAGCGCTATGCTTTGATTGGGGTCAACGGCAGCGGCAAAACTACCCTGCTGCGTCTGATGGCCGGAACCCTGCAGGCGGATTGTGGGCAAATCCGGGGCGTTCCCCTGGCGGACATGGGCTACATGCCCCAATCCCCTTACGCATTCAGTTTTTCGGTTCGCAAAAATGTGGAAATTGCTCTGCAAAAATCCACCCAACCCGCAGAAAAAGCACTAGCCGCCCTGGCGGCAGTTGGGCTGGAGAAACTGGCGGAAGCGCGCGGGGATAAACTCTCCGGCGGGGAAACCCAGCGCATGGCTTTCGCACGCATGATCGCCTGCCCGCGTGCGCTGCTGCTGTTGGACGAACCCACCTCTTCCATGGATATCAAGGGGACTGACCAGATTGAAAACCAATTGCTGCGCTACGCGGCCGAAAACGGCAGCACTGTGATCCTGTCCACGCATTCTCCCGCCCAGGCGCTGCGCCTGGCCCAGGAAGTCGTCTATCTCGACCAGGGCAAGGTAGTGGAACAGGGCAGCACCGAACAGGTCATCAAGCACCCGCGTATGGAAAGTACAAGACTCTTTTTACAGCACTGGCGCTTGTAGGTTAGATCCCAGCTCGTAAAGAAGGTTTAGCGATTATCACCTGGGCCTGGCTCAGGTTCATAACCCAGCTCACGCTCAACCACAAATTTAGCGCCGTCAATTTCCCACACCTGGTAATTTCGATAGGATGCTGGGGCAGCCTCATCAAAAGAGTAAATGACAAAACCATATTCCCCGTCCAGAGCAGGTTTCTGCTCTGCCGGATATTTAATGATCTCCCAATCACAGGAAAGATTGCGTACGTATAAGCTCCAGGCAAAATCCTTGCGGTCATCCACATACAATCCGTCCGATAAATAAATTTTATAGGGTGCGTCGTAATTCGTTTCGCGGGAGGCGTTCAACATCATTTCAGAAACACGATAGCCCAACTCCTGGTAAGTATTTTGGTCGTTCAAATACATACGGCAGTCCGGTTCAGCAAACAGGTAAAAAGCCAGCAGCGCCCAAGCTACAAATTCCACCGCTTTTTCGCGCCCATTCCACATAAAATAAGCTCCGCCAAGATACAACAGCAGAATAATAATAAAAAAATATTCCCGCAGTTGTTGGATGTAGAACCCGTCAATTGAGATCAGCGGCTGGATGAAATTTTCACCCAGAGGGATCACTTTGCCCATAATTATGATGACGTAGCTAAAACCTGTCAGAAACACCGGCAGCAGCACACTCCAGCCGAAGAAATGCCAGGAAGAACGGTAAGTGGATTTATGGAAAGATTTCAATCCTATGAAACCGGTCATCAGGAACAGCGGCACAAAATAGATCACGTAACGGCCCATGATTTTTTCCGGCTGCTCCACATTATAAAATGCGCGCCAGGAATGGCGCACAACCGCCAGGCTGAATGCCAACAGCAGCACCAACAAAGACACTAGCCAGCGTCTGCGCTCACTTTCTTTATGCTTGAGCTGGTTGTCTCGATATGCCAGGATGATCAGGTTCAACACCGGTGCTGCCAGCAAAAAGTAATATGCGCCGTAAAGCATCACCCACTTAAGCAAATTGACGAAAGTCAATTGGACTGCGTTGGTATTCGCCGTGATGCCAAAACCCAGCGTTTCCATAAAGGTCAGGTTGTTTTGCAGTCCAATGATTACCCAGGGGCTGTAAACCAGGGCGGTAATCAATAATATAACCAGCGTGTGTAAAAATTTTTTCGTAGAAAAACGAAAAAAACCGTGTGTTCCGGAATAAGGTTTCAGCCACCAGATGACCAAAAGGAAAGGAATTAATGCCAGGCTGATAAAGCGCGTCAGGTACAGCAATCCATAAGAAAATCCTGTCAGGCAGTCCCATAACCACCGATATTTTGGATTTTTAGGAGCCACAAAGGACAGATAAATGCTCCAGAGCAGCAATGGGAAATAAAGGTTTTCGCTCATCAAGCGGTTAGGCGTTAGGAACTGGAAAGGGATCAGGCTGGCAATGACTACCAGAATCAGGCTATACCGTTGATTTAAAAAACGGCGCGCTAAAAAATATAAGGGAAACACAATACTGGTGGAGAAAATAGCATTCAAGACCAATATCCATTGGAATGTGTAATTCTCTACGTAATGCGTGAATATCAGCAGTAGCGGATAAAGAAAGGGGTAATGCGTCGTGACGTCATCAGCCGAATTAAGGAAACGCCCATCGAACAGATAAGAGATCATGTTGAAATATTTGGATTCGCCCACATCCTTGTATAAGCCGTAAGTATTGGGCAGGACAAATACAAATTTTATGGCCAACGCGATCAGGAAGACCAGGCTGAGCAGCTTCAACTCATGCAATAAAACCGGCGGGATATTTCCTTCGGACAAATGGGTAAACTTGACAGTTAAAACCACTACGACAAAAAAGACCGTTTGCAAGCTCAACACCAACATCCAGAACAGCACTGCTTTTAAATTCTCAAAGATGGTGAAATAAGGACCAAACCATTCCTGGGGATGGATGAATAAAGATAAAATCAGGAAAGCGGCCAGAATACAGAGCCATAATAAAATCCAGAGGCTTTTTTCAGTAGCGCCAAAGTTGTGAACCCGCTGGTAAAGACGGGATTGCGGCTTGAAAGAATAATAGCTGAGCAGGGCCAGCATAATCAGACAAATCGTCAGCAGTGTTATCAGCACCAATTTTTCCAGCGAATAGCCCCCCCACAAACAATTCTGAGGTGCAGAATGATCCAGCAGGGTCAGGCAAATCACCGCAGCCGTTTCAACGGTGCTTAATATGAGAAAGGTATTAATCCACATGATCCATACAATAATAAAATTCGATTTTTTTCTCTGATTCCCAACTGCCTTTATATTTGCCCGAATTGGTTATTTTTACATTGACGTTCTAATACCCAGAAAACAGAATTAGAAATGACTAATTATATGAATCCAAGCTGACAACTTAAAACAACCAGCATAAAACGCCATTACAGTTCATTAATAAACTTTTCCACCATTTTTCCGATCATACAACGTTTTCCACAATTTTAGTTAAAAATCAAAGGCCCAAATCCCCACACGTTCGTATAAAATACAAGCTGGCGAAAAAAAAACTCCAGCCTGTTCAAAGGATCTTCAATGCGTTTCAGATAACGTTTCAGATAGCGTTTCAACCATTTTTGATTTGGGCTGCCCACTTCGCAGCCCTTTCCATCTCTCCGGATGAAACGGGCCCTTCGGAATCATCCACGTAAAAACCCTCCAGCGGGTGAATTACCTGCGCGCCTTTATTCGCTAACATTTTGGCTATAGCTTTATTAGCATAACCGCCGCGCTGGACGATAAACCTGAATACCTTGTTTTTGAGGGTCTCAGGGTCGATGCGCGTGTCAAAAGCAGCCGCTTTAATGCCCTGCAGCGCGTTGGCAGGCAGGCTGTTGAGGAACTTGGTCGTGCCTTCCGAGGGCCGAAAACCACGCGTGGGAGAAGCTACCACCAGCAGGTCCACTCCCTCCAACTCAGCCGGAGTCACATCCACAACACGGACCACGCGCACATTTTTCGCAGTACCCAATGCTTTACCCACGGCTTGCGCCAATTTCTCGGTATTGCCAAAATATGAATCATAAATTACCAATGATTTCATGATTTCCTCCATTTATTTTAATCCTTCCTTATAAATATAACGAAAATGCATTTCCTGTACAAGTATGTCAGCTTTTTGTTTACCTGACTTTAACAATGGTATGATTTAAATACGGGAAG
Organism: Anaerolineaceae bacterium UBA5211; assembly: GCA_002412595.1. Classification (GTDB taxonomy): domain Bacteria; phylum Chloroflexota; class Anaerolineae; order Anaerolineales; family Anaerolineaceae; genus Pelolinea. The sequence continues at coordinate 21,213 of DHVJ01000053.1, read as the reverse complement.
ATAAATAAAAAGTCGCGGTTTCCCATCAGCATCCTGTTTTTTGTTCCTGTAGAAACAAATTACGATAAGGAATTATCATGAACATTTTCGATGCCATAAAAACCCGTAAGAGCGTGCGTAAATACCTGGATAAACCGGTGGAAGAAGAAAAGCTGAACCAAATCCTGGAAGCCGCTCACCTGGCACCCTCCGCCTCCAACCGCCAGGAATGGCGCTTTGTGGTGGTACAGGATAAAGATACCCGTAAAAAATTGGCGCAAGCTGCCGGGTCGCAATCCTTTGTGGGTGAAGCGCCAGTTGTGCTGGCGGCTTGCGCAGAGACCGACGGTAAGGTCATGAAATGCGGCCTGCCCTGCCACCCCATCAATGTTGCCATTGCCCTAGACCACATCATGCTTACTGCTGTAGAACTGGGGCTGGGCACCTGTTGGATTGGGCACTTCGATGCACTGGAAGTCAAGAAAATTTTGGGCATCCCGGAGGAAATTGTCATAGTCGGGCTGATGCCATTGGGATATCCGGCCGATCCCTCCGCCATCCAGAAAAAACGGCTTTCCATGGATCAAATCATCCATATGGAACGCTGGTAAAACTTTAATTTACATGGATAAATTTCATATATAATAAAAACAACAATGGAATTCCACTAATACGGGGATACAACCCAATTCCATCAAGCGCCCGACCTAAATTTGAGAGGAGAAAAGTACGATGGCAATGATTAAGTTTTATTCCCTAAAATCCAAGAAAGATGTGTGGGTGGATACCAGCAAAATCACCCTCAAGACCATGAAGAACGGCCGTAAAGCCGCCGAAGCTGTGGATCCGGAGACCGGGACCAAGCTTTTCAAATTTATTTCCAAAGAGGATCTGGCTTTGCTTGAATAACACAGAAGTTCATCCTCATCGCTCAAGCACTAAGAAATAGCAATTAAATAAATATTTTAACGGGAAACGACTCTCCTGCTTTAAGCAGCCGGAATCGCCTGTTGTGTTATCTTTTAAGAAAAATAGGTGACAAAAGCTTCCCTTTTATTATTTAATGAATACAATTAGGTTAATATTGCATGTTAATTCAGACACACATCTTGAATTTCTTTTTCAGACTAAATTGAAATGAGAGCGGGAGTAATTTTACAAATTCTAACAATAGGCACATTTCTTGCACATAAATATGTTGTAAAAAGTTATATTTGCTATACAATATATAGAGAATTTTAGGAGGTACCATGAAGAGAAACACTACCATTATTTTATTTGCGATTAGCACGCTGCTACTGATCGTGATTTCCTGCACCCTTCCCATCTACATTGTGACCAACCCCACTACGACAGAAGTGGATGAGGATGAGGATGTAACCGATACCCCAACTTTGACGCCAACGGTAACTGAAACCCCCACCCCTACCACAACGCCAACTTATGCGGTAACACCGACTGTCTCAACTAACATCGGTGGCCCCTGGACCATCTGGCAAGGTACTTCGCAAAAGCGTCTGGATATTGACTTCCTGCAGCAAGGCTTCGACTTGACGGCCAATGCCGCCACTGAAGACGGTCAGAGCCTCTTGTTTGAAGGTGTGGTCAGCTACGACGGTACCAGCGTAACCGGCACCTGGCAATCGACTTCCGGCATATCCGGTAACTTTGTCATGTATCTGGATGGGTCCTACTCAATGTTCTCCGGGAATATGGGTGGTGGTGTACCTTTCTGCGGCAATCGCTTGAATTCCAGCATGCCATCTCCTTGTCTGAGATAAACGGTACCTTCCTTAATCTGTATATGAAAATCGCTCCCGCAAAACGGGAGCGATTTATTTAATTCAGGATTTTTGATAAAAACCGCAACTTTTCCAGGTCATGGTGGGAACCACCGCCATCGTGCAGGTTAAACGGATAAACGCGTATTTCTTTTTTCCCATTGTAATGGTTATAGGCCGCGAAGACCGTTGAGGGCGGACAGGTCACGTCCATCAACCCGGTAGAGAACAGCGCGGGTGCGCCAGCACGGACGGCAAAGTTCATTCCGTCGAAATAGGACAACGTACGGAAAACAATTTCCGTTTTATCTCGATGAACCTTTAAAAAGCGAGCAATCTCATGGTAAGGATCCTCATCCGTGATTGTGGCCGCGCGATAGAAGTGACATAGGAAAGGCACATCCGGCATAACAGCCGCCAAATCCGGCAGCAATCCACTCACCGCCAGGCTGATGCCTCCGCCCTGGCTGCCGCCAGTCACAACCATGCGCTTTATATCCACTAGCGGATGAGTACAGGCTGCTTCCACCGCGCGCACCGCGTCGGTAAAGACCCGCCGGTAATAATAGGTAGCTGGATCCAGCACACCCAGGGTCATGAACCCGGGGAAGTGCGGGCTGGCTCCTTGACTGGATAAATCCGGCGTGTCGCCCTGCTGCCAGGCAGAACCCTGACCGCGCGTATCCATGATAAAAGCCGCATACCCCGCACTGGGATACAGCAGCCAATCCGTCGGAAAACCGCGTCCACCGCCATAGCCGATATATTGCACCACGCAAGGCAGCGGCTCCTGTGCATCCTTGGGCAGGATCAACCAACCTTTGATTGGCTGTCCGCCATAACCGTTGAAGGTGACATCATACGTATCCACCAAAGCCATGGCGTAATCAACCGGTTTAAATACTGTGTTCAACGGAAATTGGCGGGACGCCGCCAAGGTTTCTGCCCAAAAGGCATCAAAATCCTTTGGCTCATTCCGTTCAGGTAAATACTGCTGTAATTCGGGCAATGAAAGATCAAAGAGCATATTTCCTCCTGGTTTAGAGCAACAATTAATGTTTAATTATTTGTAGAGATAACACTATATTAATAAAAAAGACTTGTATTTGCGTAAAAATATAGCTATAATCATTAAAAGTGGTAGAAAGTGGTAGAAAGTGGGACGCCGGAACATTCCGGCGTTTCCGCTTATATACCGGAGTAGAACTAATGTTCTTTGGACAATTTGACCATAACCTCGATGATAAAGGCCGTTTGACCATCCCGTCGCAATATCGCGACCTGCTGGTGAATAGCGCCTACATCACGCAGGGCTTTGACGATAACCTGATGGTCATTCAGGCCGATGAATTTGACTCACTTTACCACAAAATGAAAAGCATGAGTATTACGGATTCGCATGCCCGCGACCTGGCTCGTATGCTTTTCGGCAACGCTGTCATGTTGGAAATGGACAAGGCCGGGCGGGTACTTATTCCGCAATTCCTGCGGGAGGCCGCCCACCTCAACAGCGCTGTGAAATTGGTTGGACTGGGCCCATATTTTGAAATTTGGGCGATAGAAAATTGGAGCACAAAAGCAGAAATATTGAATGATGGGGCAGAACGAGCGGATCGATTCAAGGATTTGAACCTGACCTTTTAACCATGGACAGACCTGAACCGAACTCCGCTTCTCCGCACCAACCGGTACTTTACCATCAAACACTTGATTTCCTCGAACCGGCCAGCCCCGGTCGCTATGTGGACGGGACTTTGGGAGCCGGCGGGCACGCTCGCGGCTTCCTACAGGCCAGTGCGCCAGAGGGATTGCTGCTGGGGCTGGATGTGGATACCCACGCCATCGAAATCGCCCGCCGCAATACCGCTGAGTTCGCAGAGCGCATCACCATCCGGCACGGTTCCTATTCCGACCTGGCACTTCATCTCGAAACCATCGGGTGGGAATGTATCGACGGGATGCTGCTGGACTTGGGTGTGTCCTCCATGCAGTTGGACAACGCAGCGCGCGGTTTCTCTTTCCTGAAGGAAGCGCCTTTGGACATGCGCTTCGATGAGAGCCAGAAAACCAGCGCAGCGGAATTGGTAAACCAGGCCGGGCAAAAAGAACTGGCGGCTATTCTACGAAATTACGGTGAAGAACCGCGGGCCAATCAAATCGCCGACGCCATCGTGCGCAACCGGCCGTTTGAAAGCACCACCCAGTTGGCCAACCTGGTACTGGCGGTTTACAAAGGCAAGCGCGGCAAGACGCATCCGGCCACTCGCACTTTTCAGGCCCTGCGCTTGGCGACCAACTCAGAACTGGAGAAATTGAGTGAGGGATTGGAGCAAGCCGTTGCAGCTCTGTGCAGCGGCGGCCGGCTGGCAGTTATCAGCTTCCATTCGCTGGAAGACCGCATCGTAAAACAATTCTTTCAGCGGGAAAGCCGGGATTGCATTTGCCCACCGGAGCAAGTCATTTGCACCTGCGGGCATAAAGCTAGCGTTCGAGCGATTACGAAAGGGGCAGTTGCACCTTCAGAGGAGGAAATCGCCCGAAACCCGCGTTCGCGCAGCGCGAAATTGCGGGTAGTTGAAAAGATTTGAAAAAATAGAGAAAAATTGGTCAATATAACAGGCAGAGTTATAGATGGCAAAAAAAAGTAAACAAGCTTATAAACAGGCACCCTGGAGGAGACAGATCCAATCAGTGGGAATGTCTCTCCTGCCTGTCATCGCGCTTGTGGTCGTTATTTCAATTTATCTGATTATCAGCGCCCAATCAGCCTCTGCCGGTTTGGAAATTATGGACATGCATTACGAGGAAGAGGAAATTTTACGCATCATCGCTAATCAGCGCACCGAGCTGGCCTGGAAAACCTCCTATACTAAAATGGTGGAACGGGCCGAAGAAATCGGTTTTGAAAGCGCGCCTTCTGAGTCAGTCCACTTCATAGCAATTCCGGGCTATGAGGGACAGAATCCCGTTCTGCTGGCTCCCCCGCCCGGTTCTGAGAACACACTCGGACCGCTGGTTAATAATTATTATCAGGAATCCCTGTGGGACTGGATCTACAGCACATTCCTGACCAGCGCTCAAACCAGCGAGGCAGCCCAATGAAAAAAGGGAACTTTTCACGTTTGACGTTAATCGGCATCGTGCTGACTTCTTCCAGTGCGCTGATCGTGCTGCAAATGCTGCACATCCAAAACAGCACCAAACACCAGGAACTCAGCCAATGGGCAGATGAAGAATATTCCTATGCCATCGAAAATTACACGCCTGAACGCGGCAATATTTACGACCGCTGGGGCCGGCTGCTGGCCGGCAACGAGGACGTATATGAAGCTGGCGTGATGCTGGAATACGTAACCAATCCGGACACTATTGCCCAAACCATGGAAGGTGTCAATGGATTATCTTACGATCAGATCTACGATGTCGTTTCTCAGTCCTACGATGAGGAAAACAGCATTTACGCTGTTATCACCGATTTCCTGCCCTCCGGTGTGATCGATGTGCTCAGCGATGTCAAGCAGACTTATGAGACTGAAAATCCATACGGAAAGAACACGGAAGAGCCTTCTTTAAGAGGGTTGATCTGGAGTTCTCACCTGAAACGCACCTATCCGGAAAACAGTCTAGCCTCCAATATTCTGGGCTTCTATTCCTTCCGCGATCGTCAGGAAGGTATGGGATATTACGGTGTAGAAGAATATTATGACGACCTGCTGGCTGGCAATCCCATGGAAACTTTCATGCCGCGCAATCCTTATATGCTGGAAAGCCTGCCAGAGGTGCCGGCCGGTGCCAGCCTGGTGCTGACCATCGACCGTGAAATTCAAGCCATGGTCGAAAAGAAATTGGATGAAGCCATTAAAGAAGATGAAGCCGTTTCCGGGACCGTTATTGTGCTCGACCCGCGCAATGGTGAAATTTTAGCCATGGCCACCCAACCGCGTGTCAACCTCAACCAATATTGGAAATACGAGGACGAATTCAAAGACAAAGTTCCTTTCAACCGGGCCATCAGCGAAACTTACGAACCCGGCTCAGTTTTCAAGGTCCTGACCATGTCCGCGGCCTACGATGCCGGTGTGGTGGACGATGAGACCACCTTTAATGATTCCGGCCGCTATGAAAAGTACGGCGGCACCATCCTCAACTGGGACCGCAAAGGGCATGGCGAACAAACCATGCAAGGCTGCATGCAAAAATCTCTGAATGTCTGTTTAGCCTGGGTTGCAGATGAAAAATTAGGCGCGGAGAAATTCTACGATTACATGCAAGCATTTGGCATCGGCCACCGCACCAGCGTGGACCTGGGCGGCGAAGAAACCTGGCCGCTGAGCGTTCCGGATGACGCGGATTGGTACCCCATTCAACTGCTCACCAACTCTTTCGGACAAGGAGTAGCCATCACGCCCATCCAGCTCGCTACTGCCATTTCCGCAGTGGCAAATGACGGCAAAATGATGAAACCCCATGTGCTCAAGGCCATCATCCAGGATGGGAAACAGTATAATACTACCCCGCAAGTGCTGAGTGTGCCGATTAAAGCCGAAACTGCCCGGACTGTGACCGATATGCTGGTGAAATCCCTCGAAAATGAATCGTCACTGGCCCTGGTTCCAGGCTATAGCATTGCTGGAAAGACCGGTACGGCTGAAATCCCTGTTGAGGGTGAATACAGCACGGACCTCACCAACGCTTCTTTTGCTGGATGGGGCCCGGCGGATGATCCTCAATTCTTAGTTTATATCTGGTTGGAAAAACCGCAAAACTCCCCCTGGGGTTCTGTAGTAGCCGCGCCATTGTTCAGCGATATCACCAAAGAACTGGTAGTTTATCTGGATATCCCGCCGGAAGATACCCAGCAAAACCTGGTTGCGAAGGAAGGATAGGCATGATTACTCTTAACGATATCGTGCAAGCATTGACAAACATTCAGATGGCGCAACCGGGAGCGCTGCTGACGGAAGCGGTTATCGATTCCCGTAAAGCTATCCCCGGATCACTTTTTATCGCCCTGCCCGGTGAAAACTCGGACGGACATCGTTTTGTCGCTTCAGCTTTCAAGAATGGCGCGCAAATCGCGTTGGTCCAGCAGGATATGCCGGACGAAATGCGCATTTTGGACCTGCGCACAGTCGCCAGCACAGCAGATTTATCCATCCCGGAAAAACCTTTCTGCCTGCGTGTGGACGACAGCCTGAAAGCATTGCAAGACCTGGCCCGATATTGGCGCCGGAAATTGTCCCTGCGCGTGGTGGGTATCACCGGCAGCGTGGGCAAATCCTCCACCAAGGAATTGACCGCCGAGGTGCTGGCGCGTAAATTCCATACGTACCGCAATCCCGGCAATTACAACAATGAAATTGGTCTGCCCCTGACCATCCTCAACTTAGGCAGTGGCTATGAACGCCTGGTAGCCGAAATGGGCTTTTATTACCCCGGTGAGATCACCTTCCTGTGCGATATTGCCCAACCGGAAATTGGCGTAGTGACCAACATCGGCACCGTACACGCCGAGCGCGCCGGTTCACAGGAAGCTATCGCTAAGGGCAAATCCGAATTGGTGCAGGCCCTGCCGGCCGCGCCGGAAGGCGTAGCCATTCTGAATTATGACGACCCGTACGTGCGCGCCATGGCTGACCAAACACAAGCAGACGTGCTGTTTTACGGATTGGATGCCAATGCTCATTTATGGGCAGACGAAATCCAGGGCTGCGGTCTGAAGGGCATTCAATTCCGCATGCATTACCAGGGGAAATCGGTGCGCATGGAAGTGCCCATCCTGGGGCGCCATTCCGTGCAAACAATTCTGCGTGCTGCCGCGGTCGGTTTCAGTGAGGGGTTGACCTGGCAGGAAGTTACCGATGGATTGGCTCACAGCAACACCCAGCTGCGCCTGGTCGCTGTGCAGACCAACAACGGCGCGCTGATCCTGGATGACGCCTACAATGCCACACCCGAGTCCACATTGGCCGCTCTTGACCTGCTGGATGAACTTAAAGGCCAAAAAATCGCCGTTCTGGGCGATATGTTGGAATTAGGGCAATACGAAAAAGAGGGGCATGAACTGGTCGGCCAGCGTGCCGCCCAGGTTGTGCAGCACCTCATCGCCGTCGGCCCGCGCGGCCGCACCATTGCAGATTCTGCCCAACAGGTAGGGCTGGCACCCACTGCCATCACCTGGGTGGAAGACGCACTGCAAGCTGCGGATGTACTGAAGTACAACCTGCGGGCAGGGGATGTTGTTTTAATCAAGGGGTCACATGGATTACGCATGGACCGCATCGCGGCCATTCTGGAGGAAAACGCATGAAAGAAACCTCACTGGCACTATCACTCACCCTGATGGCCTTTATTATGACAGTAATTTGGGGATCTCCCTTCATCAGCCTGCTGAAATACTTCAAGATCGGTAAAATCATTCGTGAAGAAGGCCCAGATCGGCACATTGAAAAGTTAGGTACGCCCACCATGGGCGGTTTAATGATCATAGTGCCTGTGTTATTGATCACCATCCTGCTAAATGCAGCCTCGCTATTGGGCTTTGATATCTTAGGTCAATCTGTGCTCGTCCCCATGCTGGTCATGGTCTCATTTGGCCTTTTAGGGGCTGTGGACGACTGGGAAGGCATCCGTGGCAGCCGGCGCGGTCTGGGCATGCGCGCCCGCACCAAATTCCTATTCCAGTTGGCACTCGGCCTGGCTGCAGCTTTCGCGCTCAAATACATTGTCAATGTGCCTGAATTGTATTGGCCGGGCTATCCTGAACCTTTAGAATTGGGCGTCTGGTATATTCCCATCGCGACCGTGATCATTGTAGGCTTCTCCAACGCGATCAATTTTACCGACGGACTGGATGGGCTGGCAGGCTTGATTTCCGCCACCGCATTTGTCGCATACGGAGCCATTGCACTAACCCAGCATCAGGTCTTTTTAGCCCGCTTCTGCTTCACTGTCGCAGGCGCGCTGCTGGGCTTTTTGTGGTTCAACGTACACCCGGCCGAGCTGTTCATGGGTGATACCGGTTCGCTGGCCATCGGGGCAACCCTGGGCACCATCGCGCTGATGACCGGCCAGTGGTTGATCCTGCCCATCATCGCCATCATCCCGGTGGCCGAGACCATCAGTGTGGTTCTGCAGGTACTTTATTTTAAATGGACGCACGGCAAGCGCTTGTTCCGCATGGCGCCCCTGCACCACCACTTCGAGTTGCTGGGGTGGAGCGAAACCCAGGTCGTGCAGCGTTTCTGGCTGGTCAGCTTGATCGCAACTATGCTGGGCATCGCGTTTACTTTTGTAGGATAAATAATGAAAAATTGGCAAGGAAAACAGGTTTTAGTGATAGGAGCCGCCCGACAGGGGATGGCTGCTTCACGTTTCCTTGCATCGCATGGCGCCAAGGTCCTGTTGAACGATAACCGCCCGCAGGAAAACTTTGTCAGAATAATGCCTGACCTGCAAAAGCAGGGCATCCGCTTCCATTTCGGCAGTCATCCGCTGGAGCTGCTGCAGGGTACTGACATGGTATGCATATCCGGCGGCGTCCCGTTGGAACTGCCTCTGATTCAGGAAGCGCAGAAGCGCGGCATTGAACTAAGCAACGATTCGCAAATTTTCTTGCAGGCTGTGAAAGCCAGCGTCATTGGCATCACCGGTTCAGCCGGTAAAACAACCACCACCACCTTATGCGGTGAGATTGCCAAATCCGCGCTGACTTCTCCATACAAAGCCTGGGTCGGCGGGAATATCGGCTATCCCCTAATCGAACATTTAGAAGAAATCCAACCAAAAGATTGGGCTGTGGTTGAATTTTCCAGTTTTCAACTGGAATTAATGAGCGTCTCACCGCGCATCGCGGTAGTGCTCAACATCACGCCGAACCATTTAGACCGCCACAAGAGCATGGCAGCCTATACCGCCGCCAAAGCACATATCCTCCAGCACCAACACATCGATGACATTGCCATCCTTAACCGGGATGACCCGGGATCATTGGGCTTAGCCGGAGAAGTGCGCGGCAGTCTGTTGACTTTTGGCTTCAACCGGCCATTGCATGGCAACGGCTGTTACGTCCAGGACGAAACCATTGTGATGGAATGGCAGGGCGCTGTAACCCCATTGGTTCCTTTGAGCGCGCTGCATCTGACCGGCAAGCATAACCTGGCTAACGCGCTGGCTGCTTGTGCCGCATCCTTTGCGGCCGGTTTCAGCCCGGAATCCATGCGCAGCGGCATTGACGCAGTCAAGGGCGTACCCCACCGTCTGGAACTGGTGCGTGAGCGCGCGGGTGTGCGCTGGTACAACGATTCCATCGCCACAGCACCCGAACGCGTCATGGCAGCCGTGCGCGCCATGAACACACCCCTGGTGTTGTTACTGGGCGGCCGCGATAAAGACCTGCCCTGGGATGAGCTGGCCGATCTCTTGGCTGAGCGCAAACCCAAAGTTATCCTGTTCGGCGAAGCCGGTGATCTGATTAAAGAAGCTCTGCAGCGCAGCAGCCCGGATTATCCGCTCTCTCAGGTAGCTGATCTGCAAGCCGCAGTTCAGGAAGCAGACCGCTTGGCCATCACAGGCGAAAGTGTGCTGCTCTCACCCGGCGGAACCAGCTTTGACGCTTTCCATGACTTTGAAGAGCGTGGTGAATATTTCCGAAAATTAGTAAAGGAACTGCCATGAGCGGTAAATCCGTCACTGTAAACCAGCAACGCAAACGCAAGCCCCTGTATTTAGGCCTGGACGTGCCTATGTTCTTCACCATCGTGGCACTGCTCTCTTTTGGCCTCTTGATGCTTTATTCCGCCAGCTGGCAGTATTCCGTCTCAATCATGGGCGAAAAGGCCTCTTACATGCTCGAACGCCAGGTGCGTTTCTTGTTACTCGGAAGCGCGGTAGCCATTTTTGCCTTTTATTTCGATTACCACCGCATTAAGAAATTTGTTGTACCCATGATGATATTCACCCTCATCCTGCTTATGATGGTTATTTTTTACGTGGAAGAGGTACGCTTGGGTGCTAAGAGAGGCTTGCTTTCCGGTTCCGTCCAACCTTCTGAGCTGGCTAAACTGGTAACCATCATCTACCTGGCCTTTTGGTTGCACGGCAAACAAGATTACATCAAAGACATGAAGTTCGGTATCATCCCCATGGCTTTTATCCTGGGCACTTCTGCTGCCCTGATCCTGATCCAACCGGACTTGAGCGCGGCCATCACCATCATCGTCATCGGCGGTATCATGTTCTATCTGGGCGGTGGCGAAATCCGGCAGATCATTCCTGCGTTGATCGTCGCGATCCTGGCCGGCTCCTTGCTGCTGCTCTTTTATGACACCGGAAAGGAACGCATCGTTACCTTTATCGCCGGTATTGAAGATCCCTCCACCGCATCCTATCACTTGACGCGTTCATTCGAAGCCATTGTGCGCGGAGGCCTGTTCGGCGTTGGCATCGGACGTGCCAACACCAAATTCACCGGCCTGCCGGTGGCACCCACCGACTCCATCTTCGCAGTGATTGTGGAGGAAACCGGCATATTCGGGGCAACCGCGGTCATCCTGCTCTTCGTCGTATTCCTATGGCGTGGCTTGACCATCGCAAAAAACGCACCCGATATGCTCGGCCGTTTGTTAGCCTCCGGCATCACCATTTGGATATTCTCAGAGGCATTCATCAATATGAGTGTCTTGGTCAATTTGCTGCCATTCGCAGGCAACGCGCTGCCCTTTATCAGTTACGGCGGCTCCAACCTGACCATGGTCTTGATCGGCGTAGGTATTGTCTTGAACGTTGGCCGCGTGACGGCCATCCAAAATAATGAAGAAGAAGGGAAGACCCTGAATGCGGCTGTTAATTTGCGCAGGAATGACGGGTGGCGGAGTGTATCCCGCAATCGCCGTCCTTCAAGCGCTCGAAAATAAAGTGGATGAGGTCTTGTGGATCGGCAGCCAAAGCGGAATGGAGGAAACTTTGCTGAAAAGCTATAAGTTATCGTACCAGTCCATCCCCGCAGCCGGATTACACGGTGTGGGGCTGAAGGTACTGCCCGGCAACCTGTCCCAGCTTTACAAAGGCTGGCACCAGGCTTCCGACCTCATCACGCGCTTCCAACCGCAAGTCATGTTCTTCACCGGCGGCTATCTGGGCGTTCCGGTGGCCCTGGCAGGCCGGCGCATCCCTTCCGTGGTGTTTGTCCCGGATATCGAACCCGGTTTAGCCTTGAAAACCATCCTGCGTTCAGCCGAAAAAGTGGCCGCCAGCTGCAAAGCCTCACTGCCCTATTTACCCGAAGGAAAAACTGAGGTAACTGGCTATCCCGTCCGCACGGAAATGACACAATGGCAGCGGCAGGCTGCACGCGCTCATTTCAATTTGCCGGAAAACGAGAAAGTATTGCTGGTTTTTGGCGGCAGCAAGGGCGCACGCTCTATTAACCAGACTTTGTTGAATATCCTGCCGGAACTGCTGCCGGAGCTGCACATCATCCATATCAGCGGCAAGGACAATTGGGAAGAAGTGCAAGCTTTAGTGAAGGACCTGTCACCCAAATTAGCCGCCCGCTACCATCCTTATGCCTTCCTGCACGAGGACATGGGTGCTGCTTTCGCCGCGGCGGATCTGGTGGTATGCCGCGCAGGCGCTTCTACACTGGGCGAGCTGCCCTATTTCGGTCTGCCGGCCATTTTAGTGCCCTACCCCTACGCCTGGCGCTACCAGCACCAAAACGCGGCATATCTCGCTAACGGCGGAGGCGCGATTCTATTGGAAGACAGGCAGCTGGACCAAGAGCTGGCAAAGCAGATCAAGGCATTGATGAATGACCCACAAAAACTGGCGGGCATGCGTTCAGCTATGCTGCAAATGGCCACGCCGGATTCCGCAGCTCGGATTAGTGAGTTGATCCTGTCTGTTGGAAAACGCAGCTCAGGAGGAGCCGCATGATCAGTCTAAACGTCTTATTTTACCTTTTCATCATCATTTTCGCTCTGATCGGCGCAATCCGCGGCTGGGCCAAGGAAACCATTGCGACTTTCAGCGCCTTTTTGGCATTATTCATTATTTCGGTTTTGCAAACCTATGTACCAGGCATTTCAACATTCTTCAATAGCGATCCGGCCACGTCTGAGGTGATTTTCAACAGTCTTGTCCTCGGCATCATTGTTTTCGCCGGTTATCAAACACCTAACCTGCCCGCTTTTGTGGACAACCAGCGCTTCATGCGTGACCGCCTGCAGGATACCATTCTGGGGTTGATTATCGGAGCTTTTAACGGATACATGATTTTCGGCTCAATCTGGTATTTCATTCACGCGGCCAATTATCCCTTCCCCTTTGTGCTGGCTCCCATCGCCGGAACGCAGGCCGGAGAAGCAGCCCTGAAAATTGTTCCGATGCTGCCGCCCGCCTGGTTGGGCGTACCGGGAATTTACTTCGCGATTGCGGTCGCATTTATCTTTGTATTGGTGGTATTTATCTGATGAGTCACTATCACTTTATCGGCATCGGCGGCACCGGGCTTTCGCCCATCGCCCGCATCCTGATGGAAAGAGGCCAGCAGGTCAGCGGTTCTGATTTGCTGCTTTCTCCCATGGCGCAAGAATTACTTGAACTGGGCGCTGAAGTCAAAATCGGCCACCAAGCTGAGAATGTTCAGGGTGCAGATATCGTTATCCGCTCATCCGCAGTGCCCGACAGCAACGTAGAGGTTGTGGCCGCGCGCCAGGCCGGTATCCCGGTGCTTAAACGCGTCGATTTCCTCCAGGAACTGACCGCCGGGCAAAAGGTCATCGCTGTGGCCGGCACGCACGGCAAGACCACCACCACTGCCATGATCACCTGGTGCCTGAATGCTCTGGAAGCCGATCCATCTTACGTGGTGGGCGGCATGGTCAAGAATTTACATAAGAACGCGCACGCCGGACAAGGCGAGTATTTCGTGATCGAAGCCGACGAGTACGACGGTATGTTCCTGGGTTTACGCCCGGATATCCTGGTGGTCACAAACATCGAACACGATCACCCCGACTGTTACCCCACCCCGCAGGCGTATTACCAGGCGTTCCGCAAGCTCAGCGACTTGATCGTTCCGCAGGGTAAGCTGATTGCCTGCAGCAGCCATCCCGGTTCGCAGCGATTGATACAGGCTGTACGCCAATCTATCACCACACTGCCTTACGGGATGGACGTGGATGATATTTATCGGGTTACGGACGTTCACCACAATCCCGGCTACGGAGTTGTTTTCAACCTGGATATTCAAAAAGAAAATCAGGTGGTCAGCACCTATACCGACATTCAATTGAGCATTCCGGGTAACCACAATGCCCTCAACGCAGCTGCCGCGCTGGCTGCCCTGCATGAAGCAGGTTTTCCATTGGAACCAGCCATCCGTGCCTTGCGCGAGTTTTCCGGCACTGGCCGCCGTTTTGACATTCTGGGCGTGGAAAGAGGGATCACGGTCATTGATGACTATGCGCATCACCCCACCGAGATCCGCTCCACCCTCTCCGCCGCCCGCTGCCGCTATCCGCACAACCAAATCTGGGCGGTATGGCAGCCGCACACCTACAGCCGCACGCGTGAGTTGATGCACGAATTCAAGGATGCTTTCGATGATTGCGACCACGTGATCGTTACTGAAATCTACGCTTCGCGGGAAAAGCCGCAGAATTTTTCATCGCGCACAGTAGTGAACATGATGCAGCACCCGGATGCACGTCAAATCGCTGAACTGAAAGATGTCTCCGCTTACCTGTGCGAGCATCTGCGCAGCGGTGATGTGTTGCTGGTGCTCTCCGCGGGAGACGCAGATCAGATCAGTCGGGATGTACTCACCTTCCTGAAGGGAAAGGCATAGGGTCATTATGCGCAAAGAATTACTGGAAAAATTACGCGCACAGTTTGGCAGTGACCTGCAAGAAGGCGTTCACATGTCCAATTTCACCACCATGAAAGTGGGCGGTCCGGCAGATACGCTGTTGATAGCCAATTCGGCCGATCAATTAGCGGATCTGGTTGCCGCCCTGTGGCAAATGGACGCACCCTTGACAGTGTTGGGCAGCGGCTCCAATTTGCTGGTCAGCGACAAAGGTATTCGCGGCGTGGTGGTCATCAACCACGCGCATAACATCAAAGTCAATACGCATACCGATCCCATCTCCGTTTGGGCAGAATCGGGCGCTTTGATGAGCAATATCGGCCGCAAGCTCGCCCTGCGCGGCCTGGCTGGCATGGAATGGGCGGCCACCATTCCCGGAACTGTCGGCGGTGCTGTTTACGGTAATGCAGGCGCCTTCGGCAAAGAAACGTGCCGCAGTCTGATTAAAGCCGACGTATTGCACAAAATTAGCGGGCGCGCAGATTGGACCTGCGACCAACTGGAATACACTTACCGTGCCAGTAAGTTTAAGCGCGACATGGAAGACGCCATCATTCTGTCGGCGTTATTTGAAGTGGTCAGCGGTGACCAGCAGGAAATCCAATCCAGCGTAGAAAATTACCGCCAACGTCGTCTGCGCAATCAACCCCCTGGACCCAGCATGGGATCTGTGTTTCGCAACCCGCCTGAGGACAAAGCCGGCCGTCTGATTGAAGCAGCCGGGCTGAAAGGCACCAAAATCGGCGGCGCCATCATCAGTCCCAAACATGCCAACTTCATCATCAATGAAGGCGGCGCGAAGGCGCAGGACGTGCTCGATCTGCTGGTATTGGCCAGAGAGAGTGTTGAAAAGAAATTTAATATCACGCTGATCCCTGAAATCGAGGTAGTCGGGGATTGGGAATCCATTCCGGAATTTTTACGCAATCAACAAGCTTCAAAGGCGGTGAAAGAATGACACAAAAAATTAAACTGGGCATTATCCTGGGCGGGCGCTCCGGCGAGCATGAAGTCTCGTTGATGTCCTCCCGTTCGGTACTTTCCGTGCTCGATAAAGAGAAATTCGACGTTACTGAAATTGGCATTGACCACGAAGGTATTTGGTGGTCCGGTGAACATGTGCTGGAATCACTTGAAAAAGGCTCCACCCAGGGTCTCTACCGCGTTTTTCTGCTGCCCGAACCGGATAAAACAGTCCTGTATAAACGGTCCTTCGAGAACGCCTCGGAAGTTA
The DNA here is from genome assembly GCA_002412595.1 of Anaerolineaceae bacterium UBA5211. Lineage (GTDB taxonomy): Bacteria > Chloroflexota > Anaerolineae > Anaerolineales > Anaerolineaceae > Pelolinea. Next base: position 5,348 of record DHVJ01000053.1, on the reverse strand, counting down.
TCACATCCGTAGCCGAATTGGATGTAGTTTTTCCGGTGCTGCATGGCACTTTCGGCGAGGACGGCACTTTGCAGGGATTCTTTGAAATGGCCGACGTCGCTTATGTCGGCGCAGGTGTGCTGGGTTCTTCGGTTGGCATGGATAAATCCGTTTTCAAAGACGTGATGCGCGCCAATGACATTCCAGTGGCCGAATGGATCACCTGCACCCGCCGCGACATTGAAACAGACATAGAAAATGTCATCAAGCGCGCTGAAGCCGTGGCAGCTTATCCGCTGTTCGTCAAACCCGCCAACCTGGGTTCCTCCGTCGGCATCACCAAAGTCAAGAACCACTCGGATTTATACGAAGGTCTATTGGAAGCGGCCCGTTACGACCGCCGCATCCTGGTGGAGCGCGGCATCAACGCCCGTGAGATCGAGGTCAGTGTACTGGGTAATGAGGACGCGCAGGTTTCCATGCCGGGCGAGATCATCCCCTCGGACGAATTCTACAGCTACAACGCAAAATACCTGGACGGCAAGTCGGATTTATTCATCCCGGCGCCCGTTTCAGACGAACTGACTGCCAGGATCAAAGAATTGGCTTTGAAGACTTATAAAGCCATTGACTGCGCCGGCATGTGCCGCGTGGATTTTCTGCTCGACAAGGATACCGACGACCTGTACATCAATGAGGTCAACACCATTCCCGGTTTTACCTCGATCAGTATGTATCCCAAGTTGTGGGATGCCAGCGGGTTGGGCTATCCGGCTTTGATCGAGAAATTAATTGATTTGGCGCTCGAACGGAAGCAGGAGCGCAATAAGAGTAAAAGGACCTTTGGAGATTAATTAGCATGACAGAGCGCAACGCGCACAGGCGTTCCGAACAGGTTCGCCGCAAATTGAACCAGGAGAGTCAAAGCTCCGTCCGGCAAGCCGCCAGACGGGCGGTGGACCCACCTGTTGTTCAAACGCGCGATAGAAAAGGGTTTAAGGGAACAGAAGAGACCGCCTCTGCGGTCAAACGCCGCTTTAAACCCGGTTGGCGCCTGCTTAGCTTTGTATTGGTGGTTGCGCTCGCCTATTTCGTGCTGACCGCTTTCCGATCGCCGGAATACCAGGTTTCCAGCATTGAAATCAGCGGTCTGCAGCGCCTGAGCGCGGAAGAAGTGCTGGGCAGCCTCAATATCGTCGGAACGCATATTTTCGCCGTGCAGCCGGGAGATATCATCGATACCATCGCGGCCAGTTACCCGGAATTGCGCGATATCCAGGTGAGTATTTCATTGCCTGCTCAGGTTTCCATTTCCGTAGTGGAACGCCAACCCATGTTCACCTGGCAGATGAACGATCGATTGATGTGGATAGACACCGAGGGGTATTTGATCCCAGCGCGCGGCTCGGCGGCGGATATGTTGACCATTGATGCGGATGGGCTGCCGCTTTATCAAGTTGACCAGGACCTGCGGGAGTTCGGCAGCAGCAAAACTGTCCAGGATAAATCCATCAATAAACCCGGCCAATCTGACCTGATGTTCTTTTCGCAAGCCAAGCACATTGACAGCAACCTGCTAGTAGCTGTTCTGCAATTGAATGCCTGGATGCCGGGTGAAAACACCCTGCTCTATCAGGAACAGCGCGGGCTGGGTTGGACAGACGCACGCGGTTGGGATGTATATGTTGGCCAAAAACTGGAAAGCATCAATGACAAAATGGTTATGTACGAAACCATTGTTAGAAATTTGGAGGAGCAGGGCATCAATCCTAGTATGGTTAGTGTAGAATTTTTAAACGCGCCTTATTATCGAGTGGATTAATAATTATGGAAGATCAAACGATTGTCGGAATAGATATCGGTACCACTAAAATCTGCACACTGGTGGCACGTGTGGAGGAAGACGGCCAATTGCGCATTATGGGTGTGGGTATTGAGCCTTCGCGCGGTATGAAACGCGGTGTGATGGTGGATTTGGAAAATGCCACCATTGCCATCGCGCGTTCGGTCGAGAAAGCGCAGCGCTCTTCCGGCTACGAAATCCGTTCTGCCTGGGTCAGCCTGGCCGGTTCTCACGTCTCTTCCATCAACAGCCGCGGTACAGCTGGCGTCACGGGCGGCATTGTGCGCCAATCCGACGTCACCCGCGCCCTGGAAGCTGCCCAATCGGTAGCCATCCCGCATAACCGCGAGGTAATCCATGTCATTCAGCGCGGCTTCAATGTGGATGGGCAAGACGGCATCAGCCAACCGGTTGGCATGCACGGTTACCGCCTGGATGTGGAAGCCCATATCATCACCGCCGCCGAGACTACCGTGGAAAACATCCGCAAAGCCACCGAAGCCGCCGGTGTGCAGGTGCTGCAATTTGTGCTCAATCCGTTGGCTTCCGGTGAGGTGATCCTGACTGAAACCGAACGTCAGTTGGGCGTAATGGTCTGCGACATTGGCGGCGGCACTACCGACCTGGCTATTTATATCAACGGCGATGTCTGGCACACCATGGTGTTATCAGTCGGTGGCAGCCTGATCACATCAGACATCGCGCATGGGCTGCGCTTGTCACTCACACAAGCCGAGGAGGTCAAAAAGAAATACGGTCATGCAATTCGAGATGAAGTTGGCAGTGAAGAACTGTTCAGTGTGCGTTCATTCGGCTCAGATAACCCTATCCAAATGAGCCGCAAGGACCTGGCGTTCATTATTGAAGCGCGTACTGAAGAGATCTTCCGCTTTGTTTTACAGGAAGTCAAACGCTCCGGTTACGATGGGCTGCTGCCCGCCGGAGTGGTTCTTACCGGCGGCTCCAGCCTGCTGCCGGGCATCCGCACTCTAGCCGCGGATGTTTTAGGGCTGCCGGTGCGCATTTCACAGCCGGAAAATTTGCTGGGGTTGGTTGACCAGCTCTATTCACCCGCTTACTCCACCAGTGTAGGGCTTTTGTATTGGGCTCTGCTGGTGGACGAGGCACTCACACCCAAGGTCGTTAAGACTCCCCCCATACCCAACGACCTGTGGGACAAAATCAAGGACTTTGCCAATCGGCTGCTGCCGTAGGCAATCAACATCACAAATTATTGGAACGTTTATTGCAATAAATTAGAACGGAGGAGAAAATGGATAACAATCAACAGAACCAATCAGAATCCTTTGCCCGTATCAAGGTTGTGGGCGTAGGCGGCGGCGGATGCAACGCGGTCAATCGCATGATCGCAGAAGGCATTCAAGGCATCGAGTTCATTGCGGTTAATACCGACGGGCAGGCGCTGAACCTGTCCAAGACGCCCACCCGGGTGCGCATCGGTGACAAATCCACACGCGGCCTGGGAGCCGGCGGCAACCCGGAAATGGGCAAACGTGCCGCGGAAGAATCTGCCGATGAGCTGTATGCCGTGCTCAAAGGCGCGGATATGGTCTTCATCACCGCCGGTATGGGCGGCGGTACGGGCACCGGCGCAGCACCCATCATTTCGCAGATTGCCCGCGAGATCAACGCGCTCACCATCGGTGTGGTCACGCGTCCCTTCAACTTTGAAGGTTCGCGCCGCAGCCAATCCGCGGAAGCCGGTATTCAGAGCCTGAAGAAGCAAGCCGACACACTCATTGTCATCCCCAACGACCGCCTGCTGCAAATTGTGGACAAGCGCGCGCCCTTGAGCGAATCTTTCAAGGTAGCCGATGATGTCCTGCGCCAGGGTATCCAGGGCATTTCGGAGTTGATTACCGTGCCCGGCTTGATCAACCTAGATTTTGCGGATGTGCGCACCATCATGTCCGAGGGCGGCGCTGCATTGATGGCAGTCGGCCGTGCTTCAGGTGAAGACCGCGCCCGTAAAGCTGCCGAAATGGCCATTGCCAGCGAACTGCTGGACATCACCATTGACGGCGCACATGGCATTCTGTTCAACGTGACCGGCGGCAACGACCTGCGCCTGTTTGAAGTCAACGAAGCCGCAGCTATCATCAAGGAAACCGCCCACCCGGACGTCAACCTGATCTTTGGCGCCGTTATCAATCCGGATATGGGCGAGGAGATCCGCATTACAGTTATTGCCACCGGTTTTGACTCATCCAGCGCACATTCCCGCTCAACGCGCACGCGCTTCTCTGAAGCGCTCAGCCAATCGTCGAGCGAATCAGCTAAAAGTAAAAACGAGGAGAATGTTACCACGCGTAATCTGGCGGAATTTGGAACACAAATCTACAATACCGATGAGATTGAAGTTCCTGCCTTCTTGCGCAATCGGAACCAATAAAGAATTATTAGCCCTCCAATTTTTCTCCTTACACGCGGGGTATGGGTGACTCTGCCTGCCCATACCCCGCCACGCTTTCTTTTACGATCATCTTTATATCGATAATTATTAAAGATTTATAATATTTAAGGTTCAAGTCGGCAAAACACTTGAATCCACTTCCCCGCTATGCTAAAATGATGCACACATAAAGGCATACACAAGTTACGACCCCCTACATATGGGGGTTTTCATTCCTGTTTCAGAGCCCCCTTCCACCGCCTATAAGGGTTTGAATAGCATTATATATTTAACTTGAGGAGATCATTATGCAATGTCCGCAATGTCAAAGCGAAAACACACGCGTAATTGACACCACTCACGATTCGCACGGCGGTATCCGAAGACGCCGGGAATGTGAAGATTGCAGTTTTCGATTCAGCACCTACGAGCGTGCCATTAGTTCCACGCCCATGATCATTAAAAAAGATAACACGCGCGAGGAATTTGACCGCGAGAAACTGATCCGCGGGATTCGTATCTCCTGTGCCAAACGTCCTGTACCCGCAGCCGAGATTGAGCGCCTGGCTGGAGAAGTAGAAGCGAAATTGCAGCAGATGAATAAATTGGAAGTCCCTTCCAGTTTGATTGGCGACTTGGTGATTGAGGGGTTAAAAGATATGGATCAGATTGCTTATATCCGCTATGCCATTGTATATTTACCACTCAATAATTTAAACGACATTCTGGACGAAATTAATCGTCTGTTGGTCACCAAAGGAGATTGAAACATGTCAAAAACAAAACCACCTACAGACAGAAAAACACTACCGACTCCACCTATGCCCAAGGGTCTGCCGCAGGCGGAATTGAGCGAAAACAGTTATCAGGTATTATCCCGCCGCTACATCCGCAAGGGTGATAACGGTGAATTGACCGAAACTGTTGAAGAAATGTTTTGGCGTGTGGCTTACCACATTGCCAAGGTTGAGAAAGCCTGGGGAGCAGATGTAAAAGAACGGGCTGTGGAGTTCTACCATTTACTGGTCACTCGCCATTTCTTTCCCAACTCCCCTACCTTCACCGGCGCGGGTACACCCCTCGGCCAACTGGCCGCCTGCTTTGTGCTGCCCG
>DHVJ01000042.1 GCA_002412595.1 Anaerolineaceae bacterium UBA5211 | reverse complement strand
GGACAGCATCATCAGGTGGAGATCTACCTGCACAGCCAGTACCCGCAGCGCTGGCCGGGCATGAAATGGATGACCCCCATCTGGCACCCGAACATCAACCATGCCAACGGCAGCGTGTGCATTGACGCGGCCTGGTGGTCGGCCAGCCGGTCGTTGGACCGCCTGGTGATCATGCTGGGGGAAATGCTGCAGTACAAAAACTTCCACGATGATCCCACCAAAGCACCCTTTCCGTGGGATGTGGAAGCCGCCAAGTGGTGCAGGGAATTTCGCAAGAAGAACCCGAATTGCTTTCCGGTGGACACGCGCGAACTGCTGCGCCCTGAAAGGATCAAATTCAGCAAACCCACCACAACGGCAAAGCCAAAAATCAAACTGAAATAATTGAAAGGAGTAAGAAAGAAGATGGCTGATAAAAATGTAACCCTGGTTTTACCCTCCGGAGGAACACGCAACGCGGAAGTTCCCAGTGATGTGGCTGTGAAGGAATTGGTGCCCGAACTGGCCACCACCCTGGAACTGCCCACGGTTGGCCCGGACGGACGTCCGGTCAGTTACCGCCTGGACAGCAAAGCCCTCGGCCGCGAGCTGCAGGACGACGAGACGCTCGATTCTGCCAGTGTGCCGGATGATGACCGTCTGATGATCACTGCCGACATCACCGCAGGATAGGTTTCATATTTGGAGCTGCCGCCTTGAATATTAATCCGCGAGTGAAATTATCTGATAACACCGGAATAAAGCCGCAGCATACGCATATCCCCACCCACAGCGCTTTGCGCTGGGAACCAATCAATGAGGAGATGCAGCGCGTTCAGCCGCCTTTATCCATTTTCGTGACTCAAAACGCCTACGTGCGCATGTGTGCGCACGCCGGCAGCGACCTGGATAATGAAGTGGGCGGTTGGATGGCAGGCAAGTACTGCCGTGACTCCCTACACGGCACACCCTTCATTGTGGTGGACACCATTCTGCCGGCTGTTTACACGGAACAAGGCGCTGCGCATCTGACCTTTACCGGCGACACGCAGGTGGCATTGCATAATCACTTGGAAGAACATTATCCAACCAAGGTCTTTTTGGGTTGGTATCATACCCACCCGCGTATGGGTGTCTTCTTTTCAGCCTGGGATCTGTGGCTGCACCAAAATTTCTTCCCGGAAGCGTGGCAGGTTGCCCTGGTAATTGAGCCGCACCAGTCGGTGGGTGGTTTTTTCATCCGCCAGCCGGACGGCAGCATCGACCAACGTTCTTACTTTGGTTTCTATGAGCTGACCAATAGGCGCCAGAGAAGCGTGGTCTTTTGGAAGAACCTGCAGCCTGCCTGGGATTCAATTGAGTATTTCGAGGAAGAAGAATCTGAGGAGGTCTAACCTACATGAGTCGTTTTACACGTTTTTATACCTATGGAATGCTGGGCGCAATCGGCGGCTTGATCGGCTGGCAGATCAGCAACATCCTGGGATTATCCTTCACGGACAACCTGTTCCTGAGCGAAGTGATCGTGGGCGCGCTGCTGGGCGGCGTGATCGGCCTGTTGATCGGCTTCGGTGAAGGCTTCGCCGCGCAGAACTTCCTGTTCGGCCTGCGCAAATCCCTGCTGAGCGCCCTATTGGGCGCCGTGGGCGGCGCGATTGCCCTGCCCATCGCCGAGGGTGTGTTCCTGTCTATCGGCGGTGAAGTCTGGGGCCGCCCCATCGGCTGGGGCATCTTCGGTCTGCTGACCGGGCTGGCCACCGGCATCACCGGCGGCGCGCAGCTTTGGAAAGGCGGCCTGGGCGGGCTGATTGGCGGTCTGTTGGGCGGCGTACTATTGGAAGGCGCGCGCCTGATGTTCGCTGATGCCCTGATGGGCAAAGCCGCCGGACTGGTCCTGTTGGGCATGTCCGTGGGCGTCTTCATCGCCCTGATCGTGTTCCTGTTCTCGCGCGCCTGGCTGGAAATCACCACCGGCAAAATGCAGGGCATGGAATTCATCCTGGATAAATTCCTGGGCAAGGAAGCCCCCGCGGCCGCCATCGGCAGCAGCCCGCTAAAATCCGACATCGTCGTGGCCGACCCGGATATCGCGCCGCAGCATGCCATCCTGAAAGGCGAAGGTACCTACTTCACCCTCAAGGACATCAGCATGAGCGGCACCTACCTGGACGGCAAAAAGATCGAAGTATCACGCCTGCGCAACGGGCAGCACATTGAAATGGGCCAGTCTGAAATGGTCTATCACGAGAAGAGGTAAACATGATGAATAAAATGAGACCCTTCCTGACCATTGCGCTGTTGGCGCTGACCCTGCTGGGCGCGGCCTGCCAGACCGCCCCCAAGGTGGAAAGCCAGGGCGATTACGTCCTGCAGATCACCCAGATCGATACCAGTAATTTCCCACTGGTGAACGTTTACGTATCCGTGCGGGACGCAGCCGGCGAACCGCAGGTCATCAACACCGGCAAGCTGCAATTACTGGAAAACGGCCAGCCCGTCAGCGGCCAGAACATCCAGGGCGAGGGTGAGGTTGGCCCACTGACCACCCTGCTGGTCATTGACAACTCCGGCAGCATGAACTACGCCGGCAAGCTGGACAGCGCCAAGAAAGTCGCGCATGAGTACATCGACCAAATGCGCTCCGGCGACCAGGCCGGCATCATCACCTTCAACACCAAAGTAAATGTTGTGCAGGATATCACCGCCGAAACGCAGAGTTTAGGCACTGCCATCGACAGCATCACGGCCAACTCCGACACCGCGCTGTACGACGCGCTGGTGCAGGCCATTGCCACGCTCAACCCGCTCTCCGGGCGCAAAGCCATCATCGTGCTGACGGACGGCCTGGATAATCAGAGCGCAGCCACGGCCGACGAGGCCCTGGCCAACATCGGCTTCGGTGGCCTGTCCATCTCGACGGTGGGCTTCGGCCTGCTGCCGGAAGGCGAAGAGGAAACCGACCAATATAGCGGCATCGACGAAAGCACGCTGCGCATGATCGCCCAGAACGCCGGCGGGCGCTACGGTTACGCCGAAAACGAAGCCGAGCTCTCCACGCTCTACGACCAGATGCGCCGCGCATTGCAGAGTGAAGTGGTCATCAGCTACGTCACCCCGCTCAGTTTGCGCGACGGCGTGCAGCGCGCCCTGACCGTCACCCTGGCGGACCGCTACAGCGGCGTGGGCGGCCAATCGCAAACCGGCTACAACCCCGGCGGCCTGGTGCCCGAAGTGGCCCAACCGTCCTCCTGGTCGTTGTTCTTCGGCCTGCTGGCTGTGCTGGTCGTGCTGCTGTGCATCCCGCTGATATTGAACGCCTTCAAAGGCGAAAAGAATAACAAGAGCACCAAGAGAAAGAAATCGAAGATCAAGATCACCTTGAAAGACTAAATTAGCAATATATCCGCCCTCCTACCCTACTGACGAGAATGGCCTGCCCTAACAGGCCATTCTCTGATTTATAAAGCTATAATTCTTTTTTTACTCTTAATATTTCTTTACTATTTTTCTTTTTCGGTTTTGAATCTTTACATACCAAAAAATAGAACCAACAGAAAGTAAAAAGAAAAATGATATAAAAACCACCGAAATTCCATTAATTATTTTAAAACCATTTGTAGCCCAATCACATAATATTCCAAGAAAAGCGCCCGCAAATAATCCAATAAGTATCGAGAATATATTTTGATCTTCTTCATATTCATCGAGTCTTTCTTTTTGATATATTGGAGCGAGTTTTACAGCCAAGTCTTTTTGTGAAGGGAGAATAATTGGTGCATATAAATTGTCTCTTTCAGATGGTTGCCAAGTAGTTGAATTCTGAGATTCAAAAGTTCCTTCTAGTGACGAGGCGCTAGTTGGCTCGGGATAATTATTAAATTCTGACTGAACCGAATCATCTTTTTCCAACCATTCTGTTGATTTATTCTTATGTCTAGACATTTTTATTCGCGATTAATCAATAAATGCAGGTCATCACATTTTTGCCAGTTTTCTTCAGCGAATGTTTTCAACAAAGAGGATAAATCTTTTACGGAAGTTTGTGAATTTATTGTTTTCCAATAATCAAAATCATAGTAAAAAACTACATCGGGAAGCACTTCTTTTTTCTCAAATGAGAAATAAGAATGTAATTGGTCTTTTTTCATTGGACCAACGATTAAATTTATATTTCCTTTCTCAGTCTCATAATTTAATGGAAAACCTATATCAATAAGCTTTGCATTTATCAGTTCTGATACATTGTCTGAAATCACAATAAAATTCTCTTGATATTTTTCCACCATTTTTTCAAAACTTAATTCAGAAAGAAAAGCAAATCTTGATCGAACACCTACCCTTTCGATAAAATAGGAATTGTTCATCACTTTTTGGTTAAACAGACTATGAATATATTTTTGCGCAATGTATACAAAAGAATCTACAGACGCAATATTCCGCATTACCACACCTGCATTTCTAAATGATACAAAAACTCTAATAGATTGGTCTATGCGAAATAAATCAACTCGGTTTATATCAATTTTCCATTGGTCTAGATCCATTTGCGCAGAAAGATTTTTCGTTAAATCTCCACGATAATCTAAAATTTGCGGATTGGGTTTGTATCTTATTTCCAGAATATTTTCATTCAGTATTTGGTTTGTTGATGAATCCATTTAATAACTCCCTAGCGTAAAAAATTCTTACTTATACATTATAGAATAGAAATATTCTTTTATTAAATATATGTAGTCTTTTTCCCAACCGATTTTTTATTATTTTTTAGTCTAATGTTCCATCATCGATAAAAATAACGAAAATTAGAGAAAAATGCTCGTTAATACACAAAAAACACTTCTGCGTCCAAGGCTACTTCTACCAACCCCCGCGAGAGGCCCCTTTACCGGAAAATCACCAAATCAAATAAGTATTCCTCTCTCTATATAATTTTTCCTGCATATTAATTCGTCTAACCAAGCCAGCTTTTTGTAAGTCTTTCATTGAAAATCGTTGGTTTTTCCTGTATGATGGTTTCATCACCCTTGGCAGGTTTCTGCTAACGCTCCTCCCTTCCCCATACAGAAGCACTTTTCATTCCCCCCGATCAAGAATTTACCGAATAGAAAGGATCTCTTATGTTCAATATGGGTAAGAACAAGAAAGACCCCAAGAAGGCGCTTGAAGATGCCGATAAGGCCATCAACAAGGGGCTGATGGGCGGACTGACCAAAGCGTTTATGGGCAAGGATTTTGTCGATCAGGCCAACCAGGCATTGAACATGGCCAACCAGACCCTGGATCAGGGTGCCCTGGCGGAACAGCTCGCTCAAACCGGGGCGGATGCCACCGCTGAGGTGATCGCCATCCAGGACACCGGGGCAACCGTTAACATGAATCCTGTGGTGCTGCTGACGCTCAAAGTAACACCCAAAGCGGGTGAAGCGTTCCAAACCGCCGGGCAGTTGATGGTTTCAAGGCTGAACGTCCCCCGTCCGGGCGACCAAATCAAGATCAAATACAATCCTGAGAATATTTCTCAATTTGTCATTCTATAACGCACACAACCGATAGCACCGCAGCCAACGATAAAAACAATATAAAAAAACGAGAAAAACCTGCATCCGCAAGTTGTAATTTCATTTAAACGAAAACCGGACTTTTTTAGAGCAAATTTCCAATAAATATACTGATCTATTGCCAAAGATAATCATGATCAGCATGTCAGCGCCTGGAAGACTAATGGAGAATGGGGTTATGGAACATTTTATGAGATCATTCAAGGAGGAACATATCGTCTATATACTGATTATAATGATTTCGCTAATGCTTTTGAGCAGATTTCCTTTTGGTTGGAAGTTGAGTGTATGGCTGAGTGGATCCATTCCGCTTTGGACTATCTCACACCTGCCGAGTTTGAGGATCAGTCTATGATTTTCAATCTGATCCTCTCTTTATTAATGCTTTAATGTGCCCAATATTTCAACCGCAGTACACATGCCTATCTTTCATAAATATTTAGGTATTTAAAAACCTATAAAGTTACATGAATTGCAGAAAACGATCGATGCATTAGAGATTATTGTAGATCAAATCAATAAGGAAATGTGACAACCCCATGTTCTAGTGCCTGGTTCTAGTTATTGAATAACGCAGATATTAAAAACACAGAGAAGGATTAATTGTTAACATAGAATCGATATCTGCTTCCGATGTAATAACACAAGTTATGCTCACTAAAACTATAGTCAGGATTGTGACTGACTCTAACAAATTTCAATACGGGTTCTGTTTGGTAAATTTGTAATTTCTCGGCCACATCAGAAGGAGGCAACATTGCTTCAAAATACTCCTTTGTGGATGTTAAATATATGTCGAATGAAGCGAGATATTCGTAGAATGAATTCAAATAATCCTTTGGATCAGTTGAAAATTGACTTAAATATGGGAAAGAATTCACTGAATATGCAATAATATCACCATCGCTGACTGCTCTAACTCTTTTCAGCTGAATGATTTCCCGTCCTTGATTCACATTTAATAAACCGGCAAATACGCGATTTGCTTTGACCACTTCAAGATCAACACTTTTAGTGATTGCATTCATACCGCGTTCCCGCATTTCATTTGTGAAGCTTTTCACAACAGATTTTTTTTCTTGTGCTTCTTCTTGAAAATTTTTTACGAAAGTTCCTTTCCCACTTATCTGGTAAAGGTAGCCGGCTAATTCCAAATCTGATATAGCTCTTTTTATTGTGATACGGCTGACATTATATACTTTGCAAAATTCTTCTTCAGATAGAACTCTATCTCCAGGTTTCCATTCACCTAGTAAAATTCTGTATTTAAGGTCTTCTTCAACTTTCAAATACTTTGGAAGTTTTTTCTCTAAGTTACTTTTACTATAGCGATTGTTTTTAGACATAAGGTTTTATAACTTCTCTCAAATCATGGCTATTAACTCAGTAAAGCAACCAAGATTTCTTCTTTGGATTTGGATCCAAAAATTATCGGTTTTATTGTATCATCAAGTAATTTTCGGGCAAAAGTGGCGAGAATTTTGAGATATTCGTTATCTACATTATCAGCAGGAACAGCAATTCCAAAAACGAACTTAGCCTTTTCAGTAGCATTCCAGTCAACCGGTTGGTTAAGCCGGAGATAAACAAGAGAAGCATTATTAATTGCAGCGGATCTCGCATGGGGAATCACAATCATGTCATCAATATACGTCGAAATTATCTCTTCTCTTTCAAAAACATCTTTAATATATTGTTGACGGTTAATCAACCTGTCCGATTCCTCTAATAGATCTGCGATTTTCTCAATTACACATTGTTTAGAAGGCAAATCAATGTCAAGGGCTACCAGTGAGTCATTTATTAGTTCCATTTTAGCCTTTTAATGATTATTAATTTAAAATATAATTTATAAGAATGGCTCCAAACATTAAACTGAATTTATCTCAGAGGTTTGAAGTGTGAGGAGCCATTCAAAAGGTCACCTTAACCAATACCGTTAAATCTAATTACCTTCAGTCTATCTTAACTTTCCTCATCCAAATTCTCTTCTTCAACATATTCCTTCAGCATAGTTCCCATCATGAATGTTGAAACTAAGGTCCCTATGACGAAACAAAGTAAATAAAGCAAGACGTTGCTGGTTAGGGGCAAGGTAAAGACACCGCCAATAGGTGCAGTCAAAGTTAACTTCAGAAATCCAGACAAGCCTCCTGCCACTGCAGCTCCGGTCATAATAGACGGAATCACCTCTTTTGGATGCTCAATAGCAAAAGGAATTGCACCTTCCCCGATATAGCTTAAGCCCATGATCAAGGCGGCTTTCCCAGAATCCTTTAGCTGCTGCGAAAATTTCTTTGGGAAAAGAATTGTTGCGAGGAAACAGCTTGTACTGATTGTCATTCCAGAACAACCAGCCGCTCCCATAGCGATGGAGGGAACTGTAATTCCCGCATTACCGGTCAAAGAGGCAACTGCAAATAAGTAAGCAACCTTGTTTACAGGACCGCCCATATCGAACGCTAACATTGCTCCAATGACTGCGCCTAAAACAACTGCGCTCCCTTCATTTAAATTCTGGAGTAGGCTATTAAGTACTGTGTTGATTGGAACGACAACAAAGTTGACCCCGATCATAACTAGTCCTGTCAGTAAAACGCCTAAAACCGGAAAGATAATAAGGGTTTTCGCACCTTCAAATGATAATGGTAATCCTTTAGTAGCGGTCTTCAGGAGTTTTATTATATAACCTGCAGCAAAGCCGCCAGCAATTGCTCCCAGAAAACCAGAGCCGCCATTCTTCGCCAGCATTCCGGCAAGCATACCGGCAAGAAGCCCCGGCCGATCTGCAATGGAAAATGCAATGTATCCAGCAAGGATTGGCAGCATTAATCCCATAGCTATGCCACCAATATTCAAGAGCCAGGCGGAAAATGCATTTGTGGCACCAAATGTAGCCGTGCCGGCATTGCTCGCATCAAACAAAAAGGCAAAAGAAATTAGCATCCCTCCTGCAACAATAAATGGGATGAAATGAGAAACACCTGACATTACGTCACGATAAAATGAACTTCTTCTTTTCATGATTAACCTCTTGTATGTTTAATAAATATCAACTTTTCCATCTTCAATAAGCTGGATGCATTTTGCAGCACTACGAATAGCGTCTCCAGTTGAGATGAAAAGAACAGGCTTGCCACGAAACCGTTCCACAGGTACATTCGTATCCGCGGCAACAATCACTGCAACAGCCTCCGTGATATCTTCTTTGGTTAGCTTATTTGAGGTACCGCCAGCTCCCTCGGTTTCAACCTTAACCAAATAACCACATTTTTTCCCAGCCTTCTCTAAGCTTTCGGCTGCAAGGTATGTATGCGCAATACCAGCCGGGCATGATGCTACAGCAATAATTTTTTTCAATCTGTTCCTCCTTTTTGATTAGTGATTAGTAGAATGTTTTCTAATTGTCCCTTTTTTAATATGATTGGATTTCGAGTAGAAAGTGATATTTTTTCCTCCAGCAGGTTCACATGGATGGATTGCTTACAATCGAAGCCCAGCTTAAGTTCACCTCCTTTAATTGAAATTTGATCGCTATTGTAGATTTGTAAAATATAACCATCTTCCTTTTCTGCTCGTTTTACTGTTCCATAGCTGCCGGTAAAATTCTCTATTGTAAGAAATCTAAATTCATCAGGTAAATAAAAATTCAAGGGGTTAATTGGAAAATATGAAATAGGATAAATTGTCTTATCGATATTCTGGTTCTGGTAATACATTGGTTCCGTAGCAAATTCGGCATAGTCTCGCATGATTTGATTGTTATCAAATTTCGAGTAAAAACATAAACCAATATCGAAAGTATTTTCACCAAGCATCTGGTGCTGCGGGGAAGCAAAAATCTTATTGGCAAGACCGCTGGGCCTTCCGGGACGTCTATTTAAATCGGGTAGGCCGACATAGCCCACTGACCGAAACAAAGTCAATTGGATATTTGAAAAGTCCTCATCAGTGAATTCGTATTCTTTTAGGCTACGTGTAAATACTGTTAGGGTATAGTCTTCTCCAACAGCAGAAACATGGTTCAACAATGGGCGAGTGCTGCATGGCTCTTCAAAATAGCCATTTTGTTTCCAGTTTTTCATTTCTACTGGATCGCATGGGCGCTGGGCATAGCTGAACTGAGTTCCCGCATATGAGCAACGGTTTTTTAACCCGGTCTTAATTCCTAACCTGACTCGATGATCTATGGCCTGATTAAGAATAGAGCCATAGATCCGAATAATTGGTAAGGTTGAGTTCAACTCAAAAGTTAGGCTATAGTCAAGGGGGATGCTAACCTGCTTTTTCGCCCGCTCTTCCAATGACTTAGGAATTAGCATTGTACCTTTTAAGGTCATGGATGCAAAATCGGGTGTCTGAATGCAATTTGTCTCCGCATCAGACAACAGATTCGTAATAATAAATTCATCCTCATCGTCCGGATAAGAATAATCATAGCTATCTCCTTCATCACCTCCGTCCTGCAGGAAGATTACGCTATCCAAGAGTTTTCCAAGCCTTTTATCGACGATATTTATTCCAGCAGACGTATGTTCAATTTGGTAATAGCTATTGCTGATAGTTTGCATATTTTCTTTATCTGTTTTGGAAGCAGCTTCAGACTCGCTAATCTCCTTAACGGTAAATGTTTTATATGAAATGCCATCAAATGATCCGACATTGGCAACGATTTCCGTTTTATAAAACCATTTATCTTCATTCATCAGGTTTTTATCTTTTCTAATAACCCCGCCATAGTCCTTTTCCTGATTTAATACAGAGAATTCAATAGGATCATCATGATACATTAGCTGGAAATCCGGTTTCTTTGAAACAATAGTCATTCTTGCAACTATGTCCTTTTTCCATGGGATTGTATTGAAAACAATCAGAGCTGTTGCAGCCGAAGGGGAAACTGGCAGGGAGCATGCTGCCAATCGCATTAAATACACTTTTGCAGCTTCCGAATAATTCAACGCAGCTAAGGCATTTTCTTTAACCCAGCGGTTTGTATCATCAACGTGCGTTGCGGAAGCATGCGTTTGGCAATTAACCAACGCGTACCAGGATTTATCAATAATGCCTTGATCATAAGGTATGCCAAGAGCATCAAGCATAGACATCAACGGCTGGGTTTCGTATGTCAATGACCTTTCAGCTTTATCTATTATTGTTTTAATATCTGATCTGGCTGAATTCATCCCGGATAGATGAAGACGATGATATTGGGGAGAATTTATCTCTGACCGAAAAGTCTTTAACCCCTTACCATATTTTCTCACTCGTGAGAAATAGTCTTTCCAATTCGTATACCGGAATTCCACGTCTGTATTATTTTGGTTGTAATATGAAATCAGTTCTTGAATGTGCAGCATGATTGGATTCTGATCAAAACCCAAAGGGAAAACGAATTCGTTAGGCAGTGTCGATCTTTCTATAAGCCGCTTGATAAGAGCATCAACGTTTATTTTGTTGTAATCCTCAGCTTTTGAAGTGAACAGGCTCTTATTCATAAATGCATAAGTACCATAACCATAACCTGAAAGCATAGTATGACAAAGAACCTTACTGCCATCATTAGACTCGAAATAAAATTCATTTCCGAGATCGTAGATATCCCCAACTCCCCGTGTAAAAACAAAATCTTGAATCCTAAATTGGTTAAATATTTTCGGATAATCAATAGAATGCCCAAATGGGTCAGCCAAATAAGCAATGTGAGAGGACTTGCCTAATTTTTCTGCATGTTTAATACCCAGGCGCAAATTATTGATTACTGATTCCCCACTGCAAAGGAAGGAATCCAACTGAGAGACAAAAGGTCCAATAATAAGTTTGTCTGCCTCAACGAGCTTCCGGATTTGTAATTCATCTTCCGGATGAACTTCAATATATTCATCAATTGCAGCTGTCTGTCCATCAAGAAAGAAATCTTGAATTTCGTTATTCTCAAATGCCCGTAGCATTTCCTTGATATTGTATGAAAAAACTACCATAGAATCCTGAGTGGTAAAATACCAGAACGGATCCCAGTGAGTATGGTGGATGCAATGTGCAATGATTCTTTTTCTCATAAAACTCCTCCATTTATTGATGAACAACAGCCTTGTGAAGAACTACTGGATGATTGCTTTTTCCTTCAATGATGTATTCCTTGATCCCGGCAGGGATTACTACAACATCTAAATATTTCGCATTGTATTTGTAATCAGGATTTTCCTTGGATCTAATTTCTACTTCTTCCCCATCCACTAGCGTGATAACGCAAAAGCCATTGTCATTATGTCCACAATAGGACCCTTTTGTTCTTAAATTCACTTTATATGTCTCAAAGTACATTAAATCATTTCTGCCAACCAAATATTCTTGGTAATCTCTTTGGTCATCGACCAATACAGGGTCGAAAGCAACATTTTCTTTTACCCATTCCGTATTTCTGTTGAAGTCCAAGGATTTTTCCGCAAATTTGGTATGGATCGGTCGGAGTTTTCCAGAATCATCCTTGCGGGTATAGTCATATATTTTGTAGGTATAAGCACTTTCTGTAAAACTTCCTAATTCCAATACTACCTGGTTCCTACCTGATCCATGCACAGTACCTGCAGGTATAAAGACTTGTAGGCCAGGGTTTGACTCAATTGCATTAATATAATCTTGATAAGGAATTGTTTCACCCGTTAATTCAGATTGCATGCACAGTTTTAAGAACTTCTGTCCATCAGTACCGGTTTTGAATCCGCAATACGTTTTTGCGCCATGTCCGGTTACGATGACATAATATGCTTCACACTGCCCGCCATAATCTCCGTGAAAATTTCTTGCGATTGCATCCGTCGGGTGACACTGGATTGACATATTCCCGTTACTATGCCATGTGTCGTCATAATTAAAACGTATCGGAAAGTACCCATTAAATCGAGAATAAAGCTCGTTCCCAATTAATTCTTTGCCAACAGCATCCATGATTGTCAGGAATGGAACATCTAGATAATGTGAATTTACATTAAAAGCAACGCTCGCTTCTGTGGCTATTAACTCATATGACCATGCAACCTTACCTGCAATCTCATCAGGAATGTGGCGTAGTTTCTTAATAAATTGCCCTCCCCATACGCCATCTATATAAAAGGGTTTTGCTCTAAATGGGCGTTTACTGACCTCGTTTAGTAAAGTTTGCAGAAACGATGGATTGATATACGTGAATTGCTCTTGATAATTTTCAAGAATATAGAAATTTATCAAATCATTCATTATAGCGTGACGTCTTAATTTCGTTGCGATCTCAACATCAACAAAATATGTCCTCCTGGTCATGGCGTCAAAATCAAGCTCTTGTTGATTTCCGATATTCGTGTATTTATTTTCGTTGATACGAAAAGCAGCATCTCTTGGAGTGATGTCAATGTAAATCGCTTTATCTGCAATTTCAGTAAATTGGTCAATAAGGCAACCGTGGCCGAATAAAACTGTTCTCTCTTCGGGGTTAAAATCACAAAAAAAACTCTCTACTTTTTCAGAATCAAGAAAGTCCTTTATACTACCCGAAAATAATTTACCGTAAATAAGTTCCGGATCATTACTTCTGTTTTTTGGTAAACTGTCTGAAATCAAGTTATTGATTTCATTATTAGTCTTGTATAGACTACTGATATCAACAACTTTTTCAGCTTCGATTTTGGATAGGATGAGTTCGGTAAAACCACAAATGTTAGTCGTCAGGTATCCATCAATTAGCAATAACCCCTTTTGAAATTTAGAACAAATTAATTCAATAATTTCATCTTTTTCCTGAATTATTGAACCGCTGGTATACGGTAAATCGAAGATTTCATTTATTGCTCCTCGATCGTCAAATTTTATTGGGTTTGTGAAGTAACCCATACGTTAAATTCCTTTGCTATATATTATATTGATATATCAATATAATAGCATAACGTGGAAAATACGTCAATCCTTTAACCAACAATTGCTTTTGTAATTAAAGAATTGCCTTCTTAGTTCTGGGTATAAAGTGTGGGAACTTCTTTTGGTGATGGTTGGACTTACAGGTGAGCAATAACTTCCCGTAATTGGCAGAATCATTGGAGTATGGGCTTACCACTGACAATTCGTGGTTTGAAAAAAGCACTTGATTAGATAGGAATTAATAGATACATACTCTCAATGATTCCTTATCTAACTTACGAGACGCTTTACCTTTTTATTGTGTAAACTATTGATAAGCCGGATAGCATCTGGCGCCAAGCATCCATTGAATAAGTTCAGATAAAAATGAGACATAAACTCTGAAAAAAAGGAGCATCGGCGCCATCCTTAAGGGGATAAACCAAAATATAAAGTAAACCTGCATCCACAGGTTGTAATTTCATTCAAACGAAAACCGGACTTTTTAGAGTAAAATTCCAAAGTTTGGAAAATTAAAAAAAGGTGAAGAACTAATTCGTAAATGCCTGAAAAACACTTCTGCGTGCACGGCCACTTCTACCAGCCCCCGCGGGTGGACCCCTTTACCGGGGAGATACCCCAGGAATACGGGGCGGAGCCGTACCCCAACTGGACCGAAAAAATCTACCATTCCTGCTACCTGCCCAACGCCCACGCGGGTAACTTCGAGAAGATCAGCTTCAACATCGGCTCAACCCTTACCCATTGGATGGAGCAGTACCACCCTGAAACTTTGACGGAAATCGTCCGCCAGGAAAACGCCGTGACGGCGCGCCTGGGTATTAGCAATGGCATGGCCCAGCCTTACTATCACATCATCATGCCGCTCTCCAACCGGCGCGACAAGACCACGCTGGTGCGTTGGGGTCTGCACGATTACGAGCGGTTGTTCGGCCACCGCCCGCAGGGCATGTGGCTGCCCGAAACCGCCATGGACCTGGAATCGCTGGACGTATTAGCCGAGGAAGGCATGCAGTTCACCATCCTGGCGCCCTGGCAGGCCAAGCGCCCCGACCTGGATATCACCCGCCCCTACCGCGTCGAGTTGCCCTCCGGACGCAGCATGGGTGTGTTCTTCTACAACAGTTTCCTGTCCGGCGAGATCAGCTTCAACCCGGCCTCCACCGAGAACGCCGACCGCTTCGTGCATGACTGGCTGCAGCCGCAGATGGCAAACATCCAGCGCGATGGTTCGCAGTTCTTCCTGGCAGCCTCAGATGGCGAGCTTTACGGCCACCACCAGCCCTATCGCGATATGTTCCTGGCACATTTGCTGGACGGCGCAGTGGAAAGCCAGGGCATCCTGCGCTCCTACCCGGCCGGCTGGCTGCGCGATCACCCGCTCGACCAGACCGCCGAAGTGCTCGAAAACACCTCCTGGAGCTGCCATCACGGCATCGAACGCTGGCGGGGTGTGTGCGGCGACGCGCCCGAGGCCACCTGGAAGAAACCGCTGCGCGAATTCCTGAGCGGATTGTGCGAGGCGGTGGATGTTGTTTACGAAGAATTGTCGGCCGGTTTACTGAATGACCCCTGGGAGACACGCGACGACTATGTGCAAGTAATCACGGACAAGGTCAATCCAAACGATTTCGTGCACGCGCACACAAGGAAGAACCTTTCAGTGGACGAGACAAACATGCTGAAGAACCTGTTGGCTGCCCAAAACGAACGCCTGCGCATGCTGTCTTCCGACGCCTGGTTCTTTTATGATCTGGACCGCATCGAACCGCTCAATGCGCTCAAGTACGCCGCGCATGCCACCTACCTGACCAAACTGGCCTGCGGGCGGGATGTCAGCGAGGCACTGCTGCCCATCATCAGCCGCGCTCAAAGCAAAGCCTCCGGCCTGCACGGCGATATGGCTTTCCTCAGTTATTTATCGCGTTTCCAGTTGAATTATTCCTGAGCCTCAGCCTGTCCCAGAATTTCCAGCCAGCGCTCCAGCTCGAAACCGGACTCAAAAGCCGCCTCACGCAGGCGCATCAGCAAGTCAGCCGTGCGTTCCAGGCGCGCAGTCTTCTTGCCGCGTGCAGCCTTCCCGCTCAGGATTTCCAGCAGCCCTTCGACCGACAGATAAAACCACCAGATCTCGAAAGCTTCCTGGTTAAACCAATGTTTGCCATCGTAAATGTTGATCTGCATCCAGCTTCGCGCTTCTTCCCGTTCCATCAAGACCGCCGCCATCTTATCGGGAGCACGCCGGCCTAATCGTTTCAACCAGCCCTGTTGGCAAGCCAGCAGGCGTATGGATTGGGCCGTTCGTCCGGGCAGCGCCGCGATGCCCAAACCACGCATGGCATCCTCCAACAGCGGAGCCGCACGCCACTCATCCAATAATTGTCCAAAACGGCCGCAGTCCACTCCTAACGCGTCACGCAGCCCATCCAGGAAAGACCAACTCAGCAGGATGGCCCATTTTTCATCATCCATCTCAGCGCGCAGCAGGGAAAACAACTGTACCGCGCGGCTGGTTTCAGGCAGTTCCAGCATTTGGTCCGACCAGACGAAGGTGCCCAGTCGCTGCAGGTGTTTCTTGAAGGCTCCCACGGGGCTTTTTTTGATTTCCGTCTCCGGCATCAATTGGCGAGCGCCTTTCAGCAGCGCCTCAAATTTATGCTCAGCTTCGTTCGATAGAAAATCCGGCAGTTCTCCGCCGGCCGTTTGCGGCATGTTCTTCAGCAGGAAGGTCAGGTAACTCGCATTGAAAATCTCACGCAGCGGCTGCAACAGCACCTGCAGCGGCAGCTCCCAGCGGAAACGCTGGATATCAGGGCTGCCGCGCCCTTTCAATTGGTCATGCACGCGCGCCCAGTTGTGCTGGCTATCATCCTCAATTACACGGAATTCCAGAAAGACGTGCGCGCGGTAGGCATCCAACTGTACATACAGCCCCTTCTGGGCAATCTCGCCGCAGTTGCGGATATATTCCAAACCGGTAATGCTGTCGCGGAAAATCACAAAATGACTGCGCGAAGCTGGCAGGTCCAGCCCGGCACGCAGATCAACTTGGCGCAGTTCCCCGCTTTCTTTGTCCTTGTAAGCCGCCGAAGAACGCACCCATCCGGAAATGTCGCCAAATTTATTATGATAAACCACCAGCGCGCGTTCGTCGCCGCTGCGGTTGGAATAAGCAAACACATTCTCGTCCACCAGTCCGTCCGGGGTGTAAAAGTCATACAGATGAAAATGCTCCACTTCTGAGAATAGATAGCGCTTCTTCAGCAGCGGGAAAATTTGCCAGACATGCCGGTCTATCAGAACCTGGTCCGGCGATTCATCCGTATATGCTCGCTTATATTCCATACCGTACTTTTCGGTAAAGCCTTCCACCTGCCCGTGGCCCAACATGGGCAGGCCCGGCATGGTAGCCAGCAGGGTGCAGATACCGAAATATTTATCGCCCTTGCCGAACTGGTTGGCAGCGGTCTGCTCATCCGGATTGTTCATGAAATTGACATAACGTTTGAGGATTTGCGGGTCGAATTCCAGCGTGTTCTTGATCAACTGGCGGTACTTGGCATTGTCCTCATCACGCAGCAGGTTCATGAAGGCACTGTTGTAAACGCGATGCATGCCCAATGTGCGCACGAAATAACTCTCCATCAGCCAGAAAGCCTCTGCCAGCAGTAGGGTGTCCGGCGCTTCCGCCGCCACACGGTCCACCACCTCACGCCAGAACTCCTGCGGCATGTACTGGTTAAACTGTTCCGCGGTCAGGCTGAACTCGCTGCGCGAGGGAATATCGCATCCGCCGCCCGGCAGCGGATACCACAGGCGCTGGAAGTGGCGCCGCGCCAAGGTCATAGCGGCGTCAAAACGGATGATGGAAAAATTGCGTGCAATGGATAGTATTTTCTGGATGACCGCCTCGCGCACTTCCGGGTTGAGGTAGTTCAATTGGGCGGTATCGTTCCAGGGCATAGTGGTGCCGTCGTTGCCATGATAAATAAATTTATCCGAACCCTTTTCATTGTCGTGATATTTAAACACCACGGCCGCATCCGTGCGGTCGTAGTAATGGTCTTCAATTTGGATGCTGACGCGCGGGTTGCTGCTCAGGTTCTCGCCGTTAAAGCTGTAAGATGGAAAAGGCGAATAAGGCATAGTAAGGAACCAGTCCGGGTGCTCGTACAGCCAGTTAGAATCGATGCCCATGTGGTTGGGCACCATATCGCTGGCCAGGCGAATGCCGCGCCGCCAAGCGCGTTCGCGCAGGTTCTGGCAGGCTGCCTCGCCGCCCAGCTCGTCCGCGATGCGGTAATCCTTGAGCGAATAAGCAGAGGCAATGGCTTCCGGGTTGCCGCATAACTGTTTGATGCGCGCCGAAGCCGTGCTGCGTTCCCACAGTCCGATCAACCACAGCCCAGTCACGCCCCAGGAAGCTAGTTTATCCAGCTCCTCGTCCGGGATCTGGTCCAAATGCGTGATGGAGCGTCCGTACTGATGGCTGAGTTGGTCCAGCCATACGTAGGTGTTCTTGGCCAGCAGCACTAGGTGCGGCATCCAGTCCGCGTCGCGGCTGAAGCGTTCTTCCTCCCCTTCCAGACGTTCAGCGTAAGTTGGAATGCGCACCGGGCCCGGGCCCAACCCACGCAGGCGTTCTTCTTCGGAGATTAAGTTTAAGCTACCCAGCAATTTGAGCAGGTAATGGCCCAGCAGCTCACTCCAACGGCTGCGGATGTAATCCAACTGCCCATTGAGGGAATTAGGCACCGCGATGGATGGGCTGAGCAGCATATCCACCAGGTTCTGCCCGTCCGGGCCAAAACGCGGCTGGGTTTCAAAAAATTCATGCAAGCTGTCCGCGATTTCATAATAAGCGCTTTTTTCAATCAGAACGGAATCATCAAACAGTTCCTGATACGGCAGGAAAGCCGGATTCTGATTGGCCAGCCACAGCATCAGCAGCTCTTCCACCGCTGCGTCGCGGTTGGAGATTCCGTCAGTTTCCCCCGCCAAGTAAGCGCTGAGATCCAGCTTGCCCTGGTAAACCAGCACCGGCGGAAATTCCCGCAGAAAAGCCCGCAGGGTTGTATTCAACTTACGCCGTCCGACATCTTTTTCCAGCCAGGCCAACAAATCAGCGTATAAAGCCGGGTTCATGCGCGTGCGATACAGTGCGAATAGATGGTGAAAAATCTCATCAATCAGTCCCAACGCGTTGATCTGCCCGGAGCGCACCGTCAATTGCGGGTTGGCGGCCGTGTTGCGCACTTCATTCATGCGCTGGGAAAAGACACGCGCGGCGTGGAAATTGGCAAAAATGACGTTGCCGTTGAAGGAGAACAGGGAATCCTCGAACTGGTAGCGCTTGCGCGCCTGGCGGGAAATGTGAAATTCCATCTTAATGAAATTATATAGCAGGGGAACTTTTTTCTAACAGAGAATCATCCGGTTTTACAGTTACAAAGTGCTTATCTACGCAAGTAGCGCTATCGTAGGCAAAAAGCATCTCTAATTAAACCTCCTCCTCAAAGGTGGCGAAGAAATGTCATAATGCTTTCTATTGTCATCCTGAGCTCGCGCAGCGGCGTGGGGATCTCGGCCAGAAAAATAATTATGGAAGCAAGCCGAGATCCTTTCAGCCAGCTTCGCCGGGTTCAGGATGACAATTTTTTTCAAGGGTACAATAATTCCATACACTGGATGAAAACCATGCCATCTCGTAGGTCGGGTTTCCATACCCGACCCTATGTGTGGGTACAATAGTCTCACAACACCGGAGGAAAACAATGCCAGTAATCAGATGGGCTTTTTTATGCGATTATGCCTGCGTGGACGCGGCCGGCAAGGCCTCCATTATCGGCACATTCGAATACATCAACGTTTCCAAACTGCCGCAGCGCTGGCCGCAGCTTTACGTGGCCATGGAAATGCAAACCACGGGGGCGGAATCCTTTGAATTAAGCGCCCAGATCAGCTCGCCCTCCGGCAAGGAAGCCTCCAAGCGCATCGTCATTCCCTTTAAAACAAATCCCGGTGACCAGAAAACACACAAGGGTTTTGTCACCTTCGCCTTCTTCAGCACGCTCTTCGAGGAAGAAGGTGAGTATCACATCATGCTGTTCCTGGACGGTACGCCCATCCACTTCATTCCGCTGTATGTGCGGCTAAGGCCCAAACCGCAGCAAAGACAGACGTGACGGTGAGTCTTTGGCTCCAGAGCGCGATATCTTTATAACATTGTTCTTTGTTGTTGATTAACCATGACCGTTACGCTTTTTCAGTAACATTAAATTTAATGGATGGCGCGATCAGCAACGTCCATAACAGAACTGCCAGCTTGCCATACCAGTCAAAAAACCAGGGGAACATGGTAAACGGCCCGCCGCCGGTGCCCAGCACCCAAAACACAAACGATAAAACGGTAACGAGAATTTGCGGCCAGAGGTTCACCTCGGCAATTCCGCTGTTGGCCTTGGTTTTATCCAGTTCCTGTTTGGTCAGCCAGGCAGTGACAAGCAGCGCAACGAAAAAAGTCACCCACAACGCGCCGTATTTCGAACCTGCAATTTCGGCTTCGCGGTTGATCAATGCCGTTGCCGCCAGCCATACCGACACAACGATCTCCGGAACCAGGGTCTTTACGCGATCAACGTAAGATTGTTCCGCAACGACCTTTTCCTTTCCCCCGACATCCTTGGTTTTTACTTTCTTATAACTGATGATTTGCATTTTTCCTCCTTTAAATCTCAAACGGCTTTCTTTTCCTTAATAAATCCTCCGAGGCATTCCCAATCAATTGCAGATTCGGGGTCTGGCGATGGTCAGGCATGGAATTGATGATCTCAGCGCAAAATTCATCCAGGTTGCCGAATTCCCGGCCTTCCCACGTTTTCAGTAAATATTCGGTGAACAGGCTATGGTCATGGTCGGCAAACGCCACTTGATGTTCCAAACAAGCCGCCAGGATGCCGACGATCGCCTGGATCTCCTTTTTTTCTTTACTCATTTTTTCAATCTTTTGGGTGATCTTTTGATATAGTCCCTTGTTCTTTTCGTAGGTTTCCCGGATCACGGGCATTGGCGCGTGTTTCGGCGTATTCCAAGGATCCGCTTCCTTCCGGACAACGCCGCCCCGATATTTATACATTCCGCCGCTATTACAGCTATCGAAAACGCATTGGATGCGCACATTTTTCTGAAATAACGGCCAATAAAGGCTTTTCAATTCATCATCGATCAGCATTTCATCATAAAAACACAGGGTTTCATCCAATAGTTCGAACTCTGGATTTTGCATATCAACGTGGATCACGCGACCGCCGTGCCCTGAGAATGTAAATAGGAAGATATCCTCTGCCGATAATTCCGAAGCATATTGGCTGATCGTATCAATCGCATTCTGTTTGGTCGCGTCACGCGTAAGCAGTAATTTCGTTTGGTACCCGCATTCAGAGGCAATACGCTCCATTGTGATGGCGTCATTTTCACAGGAATCCAGTTCACCGGCCCAGCCATTGTAGTGACCCGGATCAACCGCATTTACGCCGATATGAAGTGACAGACCTTTTTTCTCAGCCATAAGCATATCAAATTAACCATTTCTATCGGAATGAGATGAAACCTGATAGAATTTCCGCCCCAATGAAGTTGACTAAACAACATCATACAATATTTAGAAACGCAGGTCAACCAACGAAAATTCGTTTTAAAGATGTAAATAAAACGCTCGTGGTTATAATTTACTATTACGGATTAATTAACTTACAGGTTTTTCCACATCGGAGGCAGCATGGCACAACTTTTACTCGGCATCGACATCGGCACCTACAGCTCCAAGGGCGTGCTGTGCCGCGAGGACGGCACCATCCTGGCGGAGGCGCGCGCCGAGCACGACATGTCCATCCCCAAACCGGGTTGGGCCGAACACGATGCGGACGGGGTGTGGTGGGCGGATTTCGTGCAGATCGCCAAAACCCTCACAGACAAAATTCCAGCGGACGACCGCATCGGCGCAGTGGCGTTGAGCGCCATCGGCGCCTGCCTGCTGCCGGTGGATGAAGCCGGACACCCCCTTCGCCCGGGCATCCTGTACGGCGTGGACACGCGTGCCGTCGAGCAGATCAACCAGTTGGAAGAACTGTATGGACGCGCCACGCTGGTGGAGATGGGCGGCATGCGCCTGACCACTCAGGCGGTCGGCCCCAAGATCCTGTGGCTCAAGCAAAATGAACCTGAAATCTATCAAGCCGCGCACAAATTCCTGACCGCCACCTCCTACATCATCTATAAACTGACCGGGGAATACGTAATCGAGCGCCACACCGCCTCTGAGTTCAACCCCCTCATCAATATCCACAGCGGCGAATGGGACGAGCGTTTCGCCGCCGAGATCTGCCCGCTGGAAAAACTGCCCCGACTGGGTTGGAGCAACGAGATTGCCGGGCGGGTGAGCGCCGAAGCTGCCAGCCTGACCGGGCTGTTGGAAGGCACGCCCGTCACCTTCGGCGCGGTGGACGCGCTGTCCGAAGCCATCAGCGTGGGCGTGGCCAGCCCAGGCGAGTTAATGATCATGTACGGCAGCACGGCCTTCTTCATCCTGGTAATTGAAAAACCGGCGCCTTCTGACGAGTTATGGCTGGACATGGGTGCCTTCAAAGGCACTTATGTATATGCGGCCGGCCTTTCCACCAGCGGGTCAGCCACCACCTGGTTCCGCGACCAGTTCGCCAAAGACCTGATCCGCGCACAGAAAGGCGGCGGGGATAATGCTTATGCCGTGCTGGCACGCGAGGCAGAGCAATCTCCAGCCGGCGCCAATGGCCTGCTGATGCTGCCCTACCTGAGCGGCGAGCGCACGCCCATCTTCGACCCGCTGGCACGCGGTGTCTTTGCCGGGTTGGGGCTCAACCATACCCGCGGAGATATGTACCGCGCGGTGCTGGAAGGCACCGCTTACGCCATCCGGCACAATCTGGAAGCCATGTTGGCGGCCGGCACACCCTTCAAACACGGCGTGGCCGTGGGTGGCGGAACCCAGAACGATCTGTGGCTGCAGATGGTCAGCGACATCTCCGGCATTCCCCAGATCGTGCCGGAAAAGACCATCGGTGCTTCCTACGGCGATGCATATCTGGCCGGTATGGCCATCGGCGCGGTGGATGGATTGGACACCTTGAAAAATGAATGGGTGCGCATTGCCAAAGAGATCCAACCCAACCCTGATCTGAAAACCATATATGAGCGCCAGTATCAATTGTTCCGCAAGCTCTACCCACAAACCAAAGAAATCTCACATGCCCTGGCCCAAATGCAGGAAGAGCAACCCTAAATTCGATAGACTGTATATGGAATGGATTTACAATACAGAAAATCCCATATAATTATTCCCGTCCTTTTTGTTGGAAGAAATCAGGAGAACTAAGTAATGGATATTGAAAAGCGACGTTTGAAATTATTCTTAATATTGGCTTTCGGAATTTCGTGGGCCAGCGCATTGGTGATCGCACTGACCGGCGGGCTGGTCAACAGCCCTGAACTAATACCTGGCACTGGCATAACCCTGGCACTGGTGTTGGAAGCCAGCGTGTATATGTGGGGGCCGGCCCTGGCCAACATCATCACGCGTGCCATCACCAAAGAAAGCTGGCAAAATGCCTTCATTAGTCCCAAGCTGAAAAGCGGCTGGCCTTACTGGCTGGCCGGTTGGTTCGGCCCGGGTTTGGCCACCATTCTGGGCATCGTGCTGTTTTTCGCCATCTTGCCGCAATACTATGACCCCAACTTCACCGCCCTGCGCGCGCAGCTGCAAGCCGCCAATTCCGCCAGCGTCAGTGATCCGGTGCGCATCATCATCAGCCAGACCCTGATGGCTTTGTTGATATCGCCCATATTAAATGGCATCTCCACTTTCGGTGAAGAATTTGGCTGGCGGGCATACCTGCTGCCCAAACTCTCCGCAGCGATGGGAAACCGTAAAGCGCTGCTGCTTTCTTCGGTCATCTGGGGTGTGTGGCACTGGCCGGTCATCGCCATGGGCCATAATTACGGTCTGGACTACTGGGGTTACCCTTGGCTGGGACTGCTGTTGATGGTGTGGTTCACCCTTTCCGTAGGCGTTTTCATCGGTTGGATCTCGCAGAAAGCCGGCAGTGTCTGGCCGGCTGTGATCGCGCACGGCGCGCTGAACGGCATTGCCGCCCTGGGATTGTTGTTCACGAGTGGTCCCACCCCCCTGGTGCTCGGGCCTACTCCGGCCGGTGTGATCAGCTGCATACCATTTACAGTGGTCTCCGCCATCATCCTGGCAAAAATGAAGGATTGATCCGGCAGGTGATTTAAAGATCGAACAGGTATTCCAGAAACTGCGCCGGACCGCTGTGGTCATTGGACGGCACCACCAGGTCTGCGCAGGCCTTGGCTTGGGTCATCCCGTTAGCTAACGAGACACCCAGACCGGCTTCCGTCAGGAAATCAATATCGTTATTCCCATCCCCAAAAGCGATCACCGCGCTGAGGGGAATTTTTAATTTCTCACACAAATTCTTTAAACCCGCGCCTTTGGTTGCCCCCTGCGGGGTCATATCCAGAATTTCCGGCATGGCCAGGCAGTATTCCAGGCTGTCGCACACTTCTTCCCGTAGAACGGCTTCCAGGTGCACCAGGTTCTGCGTGGATTGAAGATCAACTGCCATACATTTATGCACTTCGTTTAATTTATCGCCCAAAGCCTCCCACCTGCCGACCTCATTCATGGCCACTGAACCGAAAGTTTCCAGAAAAGAAAGATTGTGGGTCATGCCTTCAATGTACACCTGGTCGTCCAAATAGATCACCAGGTCTTTGCCCTCCTGCCGGCATTTGTGGATAATCCCTTGCATGACCTCCCCCGGAATGACTTTCTTTTCTTCGAACGTTCCGGCCAGGTCCGCCAACCAAGCGCCGTTGGATAAGATCAAAGGTGTGTGAATTTCAAGCTGCTGCGCCAGTGGGCGCACTGCGTCCCAGTTTTTTCCGGTGGCAATGGTCACCCATATGCCCTTTTCCTGGCATTTTTTCAATACGGTACGGGTTTTTTCCTGAAGAACTTGCTCAGAATCCAACAGCGTACCGTCGATATCAAAGGCCAATAATTTGTAGTTTTCAGCGGAAATAGTTTTTTGCATAGAAAAGCCTGTCCTTCCAGACAGGCTATTTTACTATCGTTTATTTAATTACGCTCCGGCAGCCTGCCGGGATATCAATAACTCATCTCGGTTAAAGTCACTTGCAGGGTGATGTGTTGGCTGTCACGCACAATTTCCACCTCCACCACATCGCCGGGTTGGTAATTGAATAAGGCATTGACAAACTGGGTATCTTCGTCTAATTGCTGGTCATCCATACGTACGATGATATCGCCCTGGCGGATACCGGCATTACCGGCCGGTGAGCCGCTGCCCACGCGCGTGACGTAAGCGCCCCACTCCACCGGCAAAGTGTAGCGGGCGGCTGTGGAAGGATCAATTTGCTGAATGCTGACGCCCATATAGGGCCGTGCGAAGTAACCCTTGGTGATGATCTGCTGGCTGATCAGCAGAGCGGTGTTGGAAGGAATGGCAAATCCCAACCCTTCAGCGATGGCGGAGCTGCTGCTGCCACGCACCACTGCGCTGTTGATGCCCACTACTTCACCAGCCAGGTTCACCAACGGGCCGCCGGAGTTTCCGCTATTGATCGCCGCGTCGGTCTGGATCAGGTTTTCCATTTCGTAACCATTGCCGGTATCCAACGAGCGTCCGGTGGCGCTGACCACGCCCACCGTGACGGTATTGCGGAAATCGCCCAGCGGCGAGCCGATCGCAATCACGGTTTCGCCCGGCTTGAGGTTATCCGAGTTGCCTAATACGGCCACACCCGGCAGGTCGCCTGCTACCTTCAAGACTGCCAAATCGGCAAAGGAATCGGTATTCACCACTCGAGCACTCAATTCGGTGCCATCGCTGAGGATGACGGTGAGCTCATCGGTATCCTCAACCACGTGATTGTTGGTCAGGATATAGCCATCCTGCGTGATGATGACGCCGCTTCCGCTGACAGTTGAATCGCCGGAATAACCAAAAAACGTCATTTCACCGGGGGTGGTACCCACCACGGTTACCACAGCCGGCTGCACTTTTTCCACCACCTGCGTAACGGTTGTGCTGATATCGCTGGATGAAATGGAAATTTGATTGGTGCTGGTTGAGGAAGAAGATACCGGCTGCACCTGTAAAGGTTCTGTGACGGCGTTGGATGCAGTTTGCCGCGTCACCACAGACGCGCCGATATACGCGCCCAGAATGGCGCTGCCAAACACAAATAATGTGATCAAAATAAATGAAGTTATCTTTCTCATATTCATTCTCTTTCCAAATTACGCAAAGGATAAGACAAATTTTAAAATTATGGTGTAAGAAGGACGTAAGAAAAAAGGACCATGTCTCTGAGAGGCGTGGTCCTTTTTATGCACTTTGGCCGGAGTAGTCTAGCGCTCTCCTGCCGGTCCCAAAATCGCACCCAATTCATCCAATTGGGAGGAATGCGCCAGTGCGATGATTTCATCGGCCGCATGGATATCCACCTTTCCGTGTGGAATGATCATTTCGTCCTTGCGCAGCAGCGCAATCAGCACACATTGGTCCGGCAGCTTGATCTCTTCAATCCGTTTGTCAACCATGACCGAAAGCGGGTGGACTTTTTCTTCAATCAGGGAATATTGCCCGCGGCGCAGTTTCAGCAGCGGAACCATATCACCCAGGGACATTTCCTCCAGGATCAGGTGCCCAATTAGTTCCGCCTGGTTCAGAGCCGCATCCACGCCCATTTCATCGGTGAACATCCAGGCATTTTTTGGATTGTTCACACGCGCGATTACACGCGGTACGTTAAACTCCAAGCGTGCCAGGCTGGCCGCCACCAGATTGATCTCATCCTTACCGGTCACCGCAGCGACCACATCCATTTGGCGAATGCCGGAAGATTCCAGCACCACCGGATCAGTGCCGCTGCCTAAAACGACATTGCTCTCACCCACTTCTTTTTGAAGCCGTTCCAGTTCTTCACGACGTTCTTCAATTACGGTAACGCTATGGCCTTCTTTTTGCAGGAAATCGGCAATAAACGCGCCGACCTTACCACCGCCAATGATCATTGCTTTCATGGTTCCTCCGTCCTATCTCAACAGACTTGCAATACGGTCTGTATCTTCACCCATCACCGCCAAGTGCACCACATCCCCAAATTGCAGCGTCATTTTAGCCGTGGGCAAAAAAGATTTGCCCATGCGGGTAATAGAAATCACCAGGGCTTTACCCGGCAAACCAATATCCTCAATGGCGCGTCCAACCAATAAATCATTGGCTTCAATCTCAATTACACTCACCTCACCGGTTCCCAAGCGGATCAAAGTATTCAAGTTGGAGAAGGTTAGCAAATCGGACATACGCGCGGCCGTGATCGCCACAGGGGAAATGGTCGGAATGCCCAGACGGCGGTAGATATCCGCTTTACGCGGGTCATAAACCCGGGCAGCCACGCGCGGAACGCGGAAAACCATCTTTGCGATGCGGGCCGCCACTACGTTGGCTTCGTCGCTAGCCGTCACGGCTGCTAGTGAATCGGCTGTTTCAATACCGGCCTGCGTCAAAACATTGCGGTCAAAGCCAATGCCGGTGACAGTGTTAATCTTCAAACCTGTGCCCAGACGCTCAAACGCCAACGGGTTGATGTCAATGACCGTAACGTCGTTGCCACGCATGCTCAAATCGCGCGCCATGCCTGAACCCAGGCGCCCGCACCCGATGATGATCACTTTCATTGTTTCCTCCTGAATAATTTCAGTATCCCATACAAATATTCTGTCATCATTATCCTCTCTTTTCCCTGCGCCGTAAAAACCACTTACGAATTTCGTCCATGACAATTAACGAAGGTATCCAGGCTGCCAGGAATCCCCAATACTTAAGCGGGAAGGGGCCTGTGCCAATAAAGTTATTTAAGAGCGGCACATAGATCATTAATGCGACAATCACAACCTCGGAAAGGATGCCAATCCACAACATGTGATTGCGGTTCAAAGGCAGTTTGAAGATAGAAGTGCGCTCCGAACGCTGCGTGAGCAGGTTGCCAATTTGGGTCATCACCACTGCCGCCAGCGCCATGCCGGTGGCAGAGCGATACAGACTGCCCTCGCCGGGCAGGTCCAACCATTGGCCGCTGAAGCCGTTGGTCCAGTAGAAATAATAGAAAGCCGCCATGGTAGCCAGGCTCTGCACACTGCCCAGCCAGAAATAAGCGCGCTTCAACATGGCGCCGTCAATGACATGGTCTTTCAGGTCGCGCGGCGGGTTGTCCATGATGCCGGGCTCCGGCGGTTCTGATCCCAGCGCCAGCGCAGGTACGATATCCGTACCCAGATCCACCGCAAGGATGTGCATCACGTTCAAAGCCAGCGGGATACGCGCGGCGGTAAAAGCAAACAGGATAAAAGGCACCGCTTCAGGAGTATTGGACGTGAAAATGTATGTAGTGAACTTGCGGATATTGGCATATACTGCCCGGCCTTCCTCAATAGCATTCACAATTGAAGCGAAGTTATCATCCGTCAGGATCATGGCCGCAGCTTCTTTGGCCACATCGCTGCCGCTGATGCCCATAGCTACGCCGATGTTGGCCTTTTTCAAAGCAGGTGCGTCGTTCACGCCATCGCCGGTCACGGCCACGATATAGCCCATGTCCTGCAGCGCAGAGACCACCCGCAATTTGTGTTCGGGAGCCACACGTGCAAAGATCACCTCATCTTTGAGCGCCTCCTGCAGTCCCTGCTCATCCAGCGCGTTCAGGTCAAAACCGGTCACGATGCGCGGATGTTTGCCACGGATGATGCCGACGCGCCGGGCAATGCTCTCCGCCGTCAGACCGTAATCACCCGTGATCATGATAATGCGGATGCCGGCGTGGTGGCATTTCTGCACCGCTTCGGCCACTTCCAGACGCGGCGGATCCATCATGGCCACCAGGCCCACGAACACCAATTCGCTTTCCGTCTGCTCCGCTTCGTAATTCAGCACGCCATCCGGAAGGGCACGTTGGGCCACCGCCAGCACACGCAGCCCATCGCGCGCGAAGGTATCGTTGGCCGCCATGACGGCCTCGTGTATTTCCATGGTCAATGGAACAATTCCGCCCTGCACACAAACGGATGTGCATAAATCCAGGACTTCCTTGGGAGCGCCCTTAATAAAGGCGATGCGTTTCGATTTGCCGCAGGCAAAGAATTCGCTCGAAGCCTGATTGGGATCAATTTTATGAATGGTGGTCATGCGTTTGCGGCGCGAATCAAATGGAATTTCAAAGACACGCGGGATGGATCTTTCCATCTCATCCAAATCCAATTTGCATTTGCGAGCCGCCACCTTGATGGCCGCTTCGGTAGGATCGCCTAATATCGACCAGCCGCGTGCGGAAGTTCCGTCCGGTTCCATCAGCCGCGCATCATTGCACAAACTACCGGCCGCCAACAACATTCGTACATCCACCTGCTGCTCTGGATCTAATTTTTGATCACCCAGGGATAGATCTCCAAGCGGTTCATAGCCAACCCCGCTCAGGGAAAAGGTGCGGCCGCTGCCTTCCCCACCCGTCTGGCCAGACCCCGGCAGCCAAATGGCACGCACGGTCATCTCATTCTGCGTCAGTGTGCCAGTCTTATCTGTGCAGATCACGCTGGTACAACCCAGTGTTTCCACAGCGGATAATTTTTTGATCAGCGCGTGGCGTTTCGCCATGCGCTGTGTGCCCATAGCCAGCGCCAGCGTCACCGTCGGCAGCAAGCCTTCCGGCACAAAGGCCACAATCATACCCAAGCCAAAAATGAAGCTCTCGGCCGGGTCGATGCCTGCCAGAACCAGGGCCATGATGAAAAAGATAACGCCCACCACCACGGCGATGATCGTTACCATCTTCGTAACATTTTTCATTTCCAACTGCAGCGGGCTGAGTTCTTCCTTCATTTCCTGGGTCAGGTTGGCGATCTTGCCAAACTCAGTATCCATTCCGGTGGAAAGCACAATCGCTTTACCGGTCCCGGTCGCCACACTTGTGCCGGCAAACACCATGTTGGGCAATTCGGTATAAGTGATTTTGTCTTGCAGAACCGCTTCTGCGGTTTTGTTTACCGGGCGCGATTCACCGGTCAGGGTGGCCTGGTCTGTGCGCAGCGCCGCCTGATCCGCCAGACGGCAGTCGGCCGAAATCTTTTCGCCTTCCGCCATCAGAACAATATCCCCCGGCACCAATTCTTCAGCTAATATCTTCTGTTCAACACCATCACGCAGCACACGGGAATAAGTCGGCAGCAGTTTCTTCAGCGCATCGGTAGCTTTCTCCGCGCGAAATTCCTGCCAAAAACTGAAAGCCCCGTTGATCACGTTCACCAACCAAATGGCAATGGTCAATTGCGGCATGCGTGCGATTAACGCGACAATGCCCCCTACCCACAGCAGAATCGCCATAAGGTGAGTGAAATTGCCGACAAATTTGAGCAGCAAGGAAGTCTTTTTACCTTCCTTGATCTGGTTGGGACCGTAAGTTTTTAATCTTTCCTGTGCTTCTGCCGAGGAAAGCCCTTTTTCGCTCACTCCCATCAAAGCATAGATGTCAACTACCGGTAAACCGGCCAGCTTGACTTTGTCCTGGAGCAACAACGAAGATTTATCTACATCAACATGATTCGCTAGCATACCTATTCTTTTTTTTCCTCATTACCCGCTATCTCGATGGGCACAAGGTGACGATTCTATCACTTAACGAATTTAATGCCTATATTTTTGGTCTAATTTTCGTCTATATCTTGTCTAATTTCTATCTGATTCCTCCAGCCAGGCCAATAAAGTCTGCATATGCTCATGGTGTGAGCCTTTCCAGTAGATCTGGCCGCATCGATCGCAGTGGGAAAACTCCTGAAAATACCGGCGTGTAAGCGGCTGCAACTGTGCTTCAATTTCCGCCTTGTCCACCGGTCGCAGGTTTCCGTTGCAGGCCATGCAGCGCGTGAAAGGCTGGATCTGATCAAACAGGTCAAAACGCCGTACAACATCCAGCAGTTGCTGGCGTGGATCCCGGGTGCGCAGGCAATAGCCGCGCGTCACCAGGCTGCGTTTAAGCAAACCGCGGTCGCGCGTCAGCAGGATGCGCTTCTGCTCAGCCGAAATTTGCGCCAATTCCAGGTCATCATAATCGTTGCGGTAAAGCGCATCAAAGCCCAACATACGCAGGTAGGCTGCCAGGCGGCCTAAATGTCCATCCAATACAAAGCGCGCGACGCGCAGCGGAGCCGGCCGCAGCTTCAGCAGCGGGGAGATACCCATGCTTTCAAAAACCGGATAAACCGCCACGCGGTCGCCCTGCCGCACCAGATAGCTGAAATCCACCGATTGACCATTCACCAACACCATGTCCACCTCTGTGTGCGGGATGCCATTGGACTCAATTAAGTGTTTGACACTTTGGCAGTCTTTGAAGGTTATGTGCAGTGTTTGATATTGACTGACTTTAGGGAGAAATTCGTTTAATTCCGCGTAAAATCGGAAATTGGCATCCATAATTTTCCAAGTTTTGAATTTATCGTATGCTTATTATATAAAAATTTCCCGCTAAATGTAAAAAAGTTGTCGAAAAAAGGAGGTGCGCCAGGTGTCTCCCACTGCCCTCTTTTCTGTCATCGTGAGGAGCGCAGCCCACTGCGCTGTTGTGGGCAAGCGCCGCGGTAATCTTGGCTGCTAAAAATAAAAAAAAGGAGACGCCTTAGGCGTCTCCCGCTTTCTCTTTAATCATTTGCAGCAGTGCGCTGGCTGACTGCTTAGGTCCGGACTGTTCACTTCCATGGATTCCCAACTGGGTGCGCATCTGGCCGACAAAAATATTCTGGTCGAACATGTCCTGGAAATATTTTTGCGCCAGGCCTTCGTGTAAATCGTGATATTGGGGCGGGCCGAAGATATTGGCAAAGTAATTCTCCACCAGCCCTTTGGTGGCTGTGGTGCCCTTGCTCATCACCGCTCCTCGCCGGAACACGCTCAAAGCTTCCTCAGCACTTTTAAAGCGGTCAATGATGGGATGGTCGCCATCTACCGTCTCATAGTTATTTGCATACAGAACACAGTCAATGGGAGTACCTGCCATGATGTATTCATAGCGTGTCACGGGCATGACCACGCGCGCGTTGACCTGGTCAGGGTTCATGATGATGGTGCGGTCGATCTGGCCCAGGGCGTAACCGGACTGCAGGTCGTCCAAACGCACAAAGGCGCCCATTTCCGTGCCATAACCCACCAATTTACCTTCTTCGTTCAAGGCGATGGAACCCATATCGTCGGCTACGATCATGAGATCTTCAATCTCGTCGCTGGCCATCAGGCGCAGCGCTTCGATGGATTCAGATTTGCCCGCTCCACTGTCGCCCATGATCAACACCGAGAAAGGTTTCTTATCGCGCATAGTGATCTGCACCATGGCGCCGTGGAAAGGCAGGTAGCCGCCTTTCATACGGATGATGTTGTGCAAAGTCAGGATCATCTTTTTCAGGTAGCCAAAGTAGGCATATTCATTCTTATAGGGGACTGAACCGACCATAATATTATTCTCTTCATCGTCGAAGAAAACGGTCTCGTTACCGTCCACGGACAGTGAAGTTTCCTCCGGAGCGCCGTAGATATAAACCGCGTCCGGTT
Organism: Anaerolineaceae bacterium UBA5211; assembly: GCA_002412595.1. Classification (GTDB taxonomy): domain Bacteria; phylum Chloroflexota; class Anaerolineae; order Anaerolineales; family Anaerolineaceae; genus Pelolinea. The sequence continues at coordinate 1,167 of DHVJ01000042.1, read as the reverse complement.
TGCGCTGCAGGTCATTCTCATCCGCCAGCTCAAACAAATTGGAGAGGGAAAATCCCAATTCAAAGAAGCTGAGCGGGAAGTAAATGGCGATCAACAACGGCCCCACGCGCGCCGGGTAGCATAGCCATTCTTTTGGATCCAGTTTCACGCCTTCCAGCGGGTTGCGGTAAATGCGCGCAAACTGTCCTTTGCGTTTATTGTTGGGGGTATTGAAGATCATTGGCGGATAGATCAACACCTGGCGGATGACGAAAATATCGTCCAAAACTGAAAAACTACTGTTGGGGTAATTCAATTTCATCTGCAGCGCGATGGCGCCAATTTCAGCACCGGCGCTCACCTGACGGTAAATCTTAGGATGTTTTCCAGTGATGTTTTCCTGGATATTGCGGTAAGTGCTGCGCACCAAGTGCATCAGGCTTTCCACCAGATCGTTGAATGTGCGATAGGGACGCTGATCCAGGCGGTCAAAAACGGAGTCGCAAATCACCAGGCGGTGCATGCGCCGCCAATAGTTATAGAATTGTTCAATGAACTCATTGAACAGCAGGGTGTCCCGGAAGAAAATCTCGGATCCGTCCACCAACTTTACGACCTTTTCTGCCTGAAGGGTGTTCAGATAATAAAGGGTTTCCTGAAGCAGTTTGACTTCATCTTCGGAATAGTCTTTACTTGAAAAGATATTCAGAAGCGGAGACTGCTTCCTTTTTAAGGATTCCAGATATGCGTAATAGAACTTTAGGAAAGGTTCGCTGGTCAACAACTCTTCCGAGCTGATACACACACGGTTGCTTACCCGCAGAATGAATTTGTCGCTGTAAAAATGGTACGAGCCATTTTCCATAGCATGATTTTTCTTTTTCAATATATTGCCGTCCTGTTTTGATAATAAAAGAATTTATATCATGATATCTTTTTTATCTCCACGCGGAATGGGACATTTTCTTGCCCATGCGCGTCGGGGAACACAGCCAAAGCCATGTTCCCCGCGCATTTTAAGGACATCATGAGATATTATTTATGTAAAATTTGTGACAAGAAAAGTTTTGTCCGGTCGCTGGTAGGCTGATTGAACAGGCCGTCCGGCGTGTTTCTCTCCACAATGCGGCCGTAATCCATAAAAATCACTTCATCAGCCGCCGCGCGGGCAAAACCCATTTCATGGGT
>DHVJ01000009.1:1166-59324 GCA_002412595.1 Anaerolineaceae bacterium UBA5211 | reverse complement strand
ATATGAAAGTCATTGCCACCGGCGGGCACGTCAGCAAAATCGCCGACCACACGACTGCGATTGATATCATTGATCCCTGGCTCACCCTTAATGGGCTGCGCCTGATTTGGAACATGAACAGGTAAACCAAATGACAAATCCATTAGAAGGTAAACATATTGTTTTAGGGGTAAGCGGGTCGATCGCCGTTTATAAAGCGGCCGATCTGGCCTCCAAACTCGCTCAGCAAGGCGCCATCGTCAACACAGTCCTGACTGAGTCAGCCTGTAAATTCGTTAGCCCGCTCACTTTTCAATCCGTGACAGGTCAGAAAGCCTATAACGAAGCGGATTTATGGGGCGGGCAGGGCCATGTGGTCCATATCCAGCTGGGCCATATTGCAGAAGCACTGCTGATCGCACCCGCTTCTGCTAACACCATCGCCAAATTGGCCAATGGTATTGCGGATAATCTATTGAGTGTAACGGCACTGGCCGCTACTTGCCCAATCATGATAGCCCCCGCCATGGATGGCGGCATGTATGCACATATTGCCACACAGACCAACATTCAGGTATTAAAAGACCGCGGTGTGCATTTCATCGGCCCTGCAGAAGGCCACCTGGCTTCCGGACTGGTTGGCCCTGGCCGTTTTGAGTCACCTGAATTGATCACTGGTTGCATGCGTTGGCTGTTCTCACGCGGTGGTGCACTGGCCGGGAAGAAAGTGGTGGTCACGGCTGGCGGAACCCAGGAACCGATCGACCCGGTACGCATGATCACTAACCGTTCCTCCGGCAAGCAGGGCTATGCGCTGGCGCAATCTGCTCTGGATACCGGAGCCGAGGTAACCTTGATTACCGCACCCACACATTTGGAACCGCCCTACGGCTGCAAGGTGATTGCCGTACAGCAAGCGGAACAGATGCATCAGGCGGTCATGGCGGAAATCAAAGATGCGCATGCATTGATCATGTCAGCTGCTGTAGCTGATTTCACCCCGGCCACGCCGGAGAAAGAAAAGATTAAAAAGGATATGGCCCTGTCTGCCATAAAATTGAACGCTACTGTGGATATTCTCAGACAGGTCGATGCTTATAAGAAACAGAACAAAGTTGACCTAAAAGTTATTGGATTCGCAGCGGAAAGCCAAAGCCTCAAAGAGAACGCTGTAAAAAAGTTGCAGGAAAAAAGTTTGGACATGATCGCTGCCAATGACATCACCCAAACGGAAGCCGGATTTAGCGTGGACACCAATGAAGTCACACTAATTTTTGCCAATGGCTCTATGGAATCGCTGCCTTTGATGAGCAAAGCTGAAGTGGCCGACAAAATCATTCAACATGTTGTTACCTGGTTAACGGGAGAAGCGGAGTAGATTATGCGTGTATTGGTATTCTCGGATATTCATTCCAACCTGACTGCCTTGGAAGCTGTATTGGCGGCGGCTGGTAAGGTGGATGCCTATTGGTGCTTAGGCGACCTGGTCGGATATGGCCCGGACGCTAATGAATGCATCGCGGTCGTGCGCGATTTGCCCAATCTGGTGTGTGTGCGCGGCAATCACGATGCTGCTACCCTGGGTGAAGTTGACCAAAATACCTTCAATCATGAGGCCAGCTTGGCTATCACCTGGACCAAACGCATTCTGAACGCTGAAAGCCAGGAATTTTTATTGAGCCTGCCGGAACGGCAAAAAATCGACGATATCACCCTGGTCCATGGCAGCCCACGCAACCCGGTATGGGATTACATTATGGATTACATGACCGCCGAGCGCATGTTCCAATTCTTTGATACACGTATCTGCCTGGTCGGGCACACCCACGTCCCTGCCATTTGGAAGGAGAACGATGTGGATGCCCCCAAAGGAATGGTGCAAGACTATCAAAAAACTAAAATCCTGACTAAAACCATTTTGAATCCGGGGTCAGTCGGGCAACCGCGCGATCATGACCCGCGTGCTTCCTTTGCCATCTTCGACCCACAGGAAAGTTTATGGGAGCTGCGCCGGGTACCTTACAACATCAAAGAGGTTCAGGACCGGATTAAAAAATCCGCACTGCCCTGGCGCCATGCCCTGCGTCTGGCTGAAGGTTGGTAGGGAACTTTACCCATGCTTCGCTCGTCCTATGAGTGATTATTAACTGAATAAATCACAAAGTAAGGAGAAGAACATGAAAAAAAATAAATTCTGGATGGTACTACTGGCCATGACCTTGTTGCTGGCATCCTGCGCGATGGCAAGCAATCAGTCCGCCAGCGAGGACAGCGCTATCATGGGAGAAATGTTTCCCGCCGTTGAGGCAGCACCGCGTGAGGAGAGCGCCAAAGGATTTGCCGATGAAATGGAAAGCGGCAGTGATTATTCCACATCCAGCAGTAATATTGCTACTGAACGTATTGTCATCAAAAACGCCAACCTCTCAATAGTTGTTGAGGACCCGATTGTCTCAATGAAAGCCATCAGTCAAATGGCAGAAGAGATGGGCGGCTTCATGGTGAACTCCAACACTTATAAAAACACCACCCGACAAGGCGTGGAAGTCCCAATCGCAACCGTTACCATACGCGTCCCGGCAGCCAGGCTGGATGAAGCCCTGACCCGCATTAAAGCTTTAGTGGAAGATCAGGATATTGATATTCTCAGCGAGGACATTTCCGGCCAGGATGTAACCAGTGAAGTAACCGATCTGGAATCCCGCTTGCGAAACCTGCAGGCCGCTGAAGCTCAACTGCTGGACATCATGGAAACCGCCGATACCACCGAAGATGTCATCAACATCTTCCGCGAACTGACCAGCATCCGCGAAGAAATTGAGGTTTTACAAGGGCAGATCCAATACTACCGTGAATCCGCCAGCCTCTCCGCAGTCACTGTAAATCTGCAGGCTAAAGAAGCTTTAGAGCCCATCACTATTGCTGGCTGGCAGCCGGGTCTGCAAGCCCAGAAAGCACTGCAGGCATTGGTTGAGGGTGGTCAAGCTCTGGTGAACATTCTAATTTGGTTGGTTATCTTAGTTCTGCCGTTAGCGGCAGTCATCGGCCTGCCGATTTATTTCATCGTGAAAGCCAGCCGCAAACGCAAACAGAATGCGGAAGATGCACCAGAAACAGATACAAATGCCAAGAAAAAAGCAAAGTAACAGATGAAAAGACAATCAGCCCCACGAAATTCGTGGGGCTGAACTTTTTCAATAAGTAATAATTAACTGTCCCTCTTTGGGAATTTCCACCTCAAAGCGGTAGATTCCATCAGAAAGAGCCTTCCACTCCAGGTCAATGCTTGCAAATTTGACTTTTTTAGGGGGACTGGGCAGAGCCAAATCCAGTTTCGCCCGGTGTACTTCTCGACCGGCGTTCAACCCGCAAAACAGTTTTCTTCTAATTACTCGCCACTGGCTGACCTCCAAACCCTGTGAGATATGCACCGAACTGCCCAGGTATTGCGGTTGGTCGGGCAGTCTGCACCGCAGTGCCAATAGCAGCGGGGCATGAGCCTCCAGTGGGCGATTGAATAAAGGTGAGCTCGCCCTCACCTGCCAAACCTGATCGTCCCAAAAAGAGCGCACCCAGTAATCTTCCTCCGGCAATTTAAAATCCTGAAGGGTAAGATGGATATCCCTGGGCTTATCATCCCAATTAAAATATGCCAGGGCAAACCAGTCACCTGTTGCGCCCTGCAGGTCAAGCCGCAGCTTGCGGGGCGTTTCAACATCCAGCCAATCCAGCACTCGCGCAGCCTGCGGAATTGGGGGCAGCAGCGCAGCAGCCAGCTCCAAGCGTTTCTGCGGCAACTGCTGTATATCATCCGAGAGCAGCACAGAGCCGCCGGTCATGCCGATGGCGGTCGCCAGAGAACGCACTTCCTCCAGACTTAGATGTGAATCAGGCCGTACCAGCAGGCAATCCGGGTCATTCACCCACCAGCGCCGGTTCAATGGTGCGCGTGTCAGGATATTCTGGATAGAATTGCGTGCGGATGGCATGTGCGGTTCATTTTTAAACGGCAGGCTGGTGCCGAAATAAGTGGGCTTCCAATACCCGCTTACATCTGCGCCAATGCGCATGGCTTGTACCAGGCCCAGCACAGAACCCAACGGTGCGCCGCATCCCAATAACACTGTCTCAGCACCCACCGTCCGGCGCAGCGCTTCCATGCCGCCGCGCAGCACCTGTGCCCGTGTCCGAGTGGGATCATGATAAGCGCCTTTCAACGCCGCCGCGTATAAAAAGTCAAGCTTGAGGTAAGGGAAACCCCATTCATGCACTGCGGCATCGACAACTTTACAGGCATATTCCAGAGCTTCCGGCATAGTCAAATCCAAAGCGGCGCCCAGCGAATTCCATACAAAGCCGGGCCGTGCCAATTTGCCATTGGCCTGGCGCAGCAGCCAACCCGGGTGTTCGTTCACCAAGCGCGAATCGGGATGCACGATGAAAGGCGCCAGCCATAACCCCGGAGTGAGTCCCGCCTCGGAAATTTCTCGCGCCAACGGTGCCACGCCATGAAGAAAACGCGGATTGAATTCCAGCCAATCGCCCACCTGGGCTTCAAAGCCATCATCAATTTGCACCAAATCGAGCGGCAGCGCTGCCCTTTTTTCACTAATCTGGCTGAGGTTTGCCCGGATGATGTCCTCAGACACACCCTCATAGTAGTAATACCACGAACACCAGCCAGCGGGTGCCGGCGGGAATTGCTGCAAGCCGTGCTCCTGTGCTACTGCATTCAAATATGCTTCCAGCGGTTGTTCTGCATCAATATCAATGGGTGTACAAACTGCCCAGTCGGTGCTAAGACTGGCGCCTGCTTGCAGGCACGCCCCGTCGCCGTTTGCCCACAAACGCAGACGAACAACGCTGCGCAAGTCAACCGTTAACGTGCCGAAATGCTGACGCTGGGAAAGGAATCCCAGCAGCAGTCCGCTGCGAGACTTACGGTTTCCCAACACACCAAAGAAATCACTGGCAAACATGCCTTTTGCATGCAGGCGCGGCGTTCCTGGGTTAAGGACCATGGGTTCCTGCAGAATACCCAACCGCGATTGGCGCATGCGGCTATTGGCTGCATATGCCCCGCTGCTGGACCAGGACTGCCAGCCGTTGGAATAGAATGCCAAGTCATTTTTTGAATCTTCCTCAAAACCGAGATTGCCGCTGCGGGTTTTCCCCGGTTCCAATAACATAATCCGATCGATGTAAGCGGATTGGCTGGTATGATTTTGGATTTCAAACTGCCAAAGGGCCATTTCGCGATCAGCTGGTAAACGGAACGACAACTGCCAGTCAAGTCCGGTTGCATCATCCTGACCGCTATAGATCAATTTTTGTTCGGATTGAGTTACGCTTAGTTCTCCCACTTTCAACGCTGGCTGGATGGTAAAAGGCTGCCCATTTTCCAGCCGGCCAAAAATACAGGTCTCGCAATTGCATAATTGGGGTACACCGGCCCGCTTCGAAATTATCGAGAATATTCCATTTCCTTCGTCAACTTCCACTTGCAGGAATGGATTTTCAATTGTGCGCATTTTTCCCCTTTCAAGATTTTATGGGCAACCCTCACTGCAATAATGATAGAGATTGAAAAATGAGCTGCTGCCAATATATTGGAGATGATCGGTAAAATACCAGCGATAAGGGTCGCTGTCCAATAACACCTGTTCTTCTCCGTAAATATATTGCATCCCAATGCTATCCAGATAATCATTCATCTGGCCGTTTTGCATGCTTTCAAAATAAGCCGGGCTGTTGATCAATCCATCCAGATTGACAAAAATGCGGTCGGTCATGAGGTAAGCGTTGGCACCTCCACCTGTCATCCCAATCACATCTCCGGGTTGAGTATTTTCTTCCAAAAAACTGAAATCGGCCTCATAATCATACAATAGTGGTGCTTCTCTTCCCAACGGAAATTCCTGTAATATGACGCTGTAGAAGTTGACCAGCAGCGCGAAAATGGGTATGGCTGTCAATGCAGCTGAAACCCATCGCCATTTTTTTTGTTCGACCAATTCTTCCAGAAAGAATTCTGCCAGTATGGCCAGGAAGATCACAATCAGGATCATCTCGCCCAGCCAATACCAGTATTTGGCATGCATGTAACCAGTGGCTTTGTAAGAAATTACATGAAAAAGGCACCCAACTAATAGCGGCAGTAGCGCATATTTCTCTGCCAATTGGCAAAACACTCGTTTGCGGCGCGAGAATACTGCCAGTACAAAACCGAGCAATATCAACCAAATGATAACAACCAGGAACGCGCTTTCGCTGGGGGTGGACGTCACACCCATAACCTGCTCCAGCCACTTGCACAATCCGTCCATCGGGCGGATGATCATCCAGAATGGGCCGCTGTCCGTGCTGGGGTTGAATATGCTGGAAATCATAGCGGAAAGCGTTTTGATTGGCCGGCCGTAAACCGTGTTAGGTAATTGGCCCCACCAGCGTTTGATCTGGCCGCTGACCGGCATGGCACTGCCAGCGTAAAGTTCATTCACCAGCATATAAATTCCCAGGCTGCCCACCAACGGCAAAAAGTAAGCCGCAGCGTTTCCAAACCATTCCTTCCAATTTTCCCTGAAATTGTTTTCGGCTGGCCCAAAGTCTTTGTGCCGGTTGTGAAAGAGCCAAATGCGGTAAAGGCTGATCAAGCCTGTGCTGACCAGCCAATCGAGGATCAACACTGCCCGGGAAATACCTCGGAAAATTTTCAGCACATCAAAAAGCACAAAGAAAATAAGGCCCATCAGAACACTGGCAAGCGTCAGCGCGGCAACAGTCTTCAGGATGTATCGCTTCAATGTAATTTTCCCGTTCAATTCATATAAACCAAAGAAATATAGGCATAATGGTTTAATCACCAGGGAAAAGGCCATCAGCATATAGAAAAATGGCAGAAAGTTAAAAATGTTATCCGTGCTTTGGATGCGCGCATAATAACTGCCCACCACCGAAATCAGGATAAATAGAAAATCCCATTGCGAAATCCAGCGTATGTTGTTCTTCCGGAAAATCAGCCACATGCCAACCATCACCAGAACGAAGATATTATCCAGGCGGGTGAATAACACCAGTATAGCCACCAGGCTGATACCCAGCAGGCTCTTGGGTTTGGCTTGCCTGGCTTGGGTTTCAGTCATTAACCTTGAAATACGATAAATAAAAAAGATCAGCACAAACGCGTTCAACCCGGACTCTACCCCCAGCTTAGTGGTAATACCGTGAATGGACGGCAGGAACATCCAAAAAATAGCGGCAATCCAGCCCGCCCACTTCATAGATTGATCAGCAAACAGACGATAGAGAAAATACCCGCTGCCGGCATTGAGCAGCGCCAACACGATGACCAACACCCGCAGGGGCAGATACAGGTCAAAACGCGCCAGGGCAAAAATTGGTACACACACGATCATCCATAATGGGTGAAAGCCATTGGTGGGCGCCAAGGTATCAAAAGTAATACCGTGCCCTTCACTGATATTTTGAGCAACCTTGAAGTAATAGAAAGCATCGTCGGTCAGATACCAATTCAGCAAACTTTGCGGTGGTTTCAATGCTACATAAAGATGCGGGATGATATTCAATACCAGAAAAAGTAGGAAAATAAGCAGGTGTTTCTTTTTCATGAACGTGTTGACCTATTCCTTCATAAAATAAATAAATCAGCAGACCCATACCTGCGGGCCCGGTTTTACGATAATCCTAAAACCTGGCCCGTGATCGGGTCAATATCAATATCCATAAAAGCGGGCCGTGTTGGCAGCCCGGGCATGGTACTGATGGTCCCCAACAATGGATATAGAAATCCCGCACCTGCCGAAGCACGCACATCCCGGATTGGAATACGGAAACCTTTAGGTACACCTTTCAAATTCGGGTCGTGACTCAGGCTCAAATGAGTTTTAGCCATACAGATCGGCAGATTATCCAAACCTAAACGGGTGTATTCTTCGATGTGGTTCTCAGCTTCCGGGCTGTAATCGACGCCATCTGCGCCGTAGATTTCAACCGCGATAGCCTCGATTTTTTTCTTGATGCTCCAATCCAGCGGATAGAGAAAATCAAAGTCAGCAGGTTGCTCAGCGGCTCTAACCACCGCTTTGGCCAAATCCACAGCGCCTGCGCCGCCTTCTTCCCAATGATTGCTGACGACGGCATCATATGCTCCGCCTTCTTCTATAGCCACTTTACGCACCAGTTCCATTTCTGCATCCGTATCGGTGAAGAAACGATTGACTGCCACCACCACGGGAACGCCATACTTCTTCGCTATGGCAATGTGATGCAGCATATTCTTGCTGCCTTCACGCAGCAGTTCCAGATTTTCCTCATGATAAACCGGATCAAGCGGCGTGCCCGCGGTAACCTTGGGACCGCCGCCATGCATCTTTAAAGCCCGCACAGTTGCGACCAACACAACTACGGAAGGAACCAGATCAGAATAGCGGCATTTGATATCAAAAAACTTTTCCATGCCCATGTCCGCGCCAAACCCGGATTCGGTTACTACATAATCGGCCAGCTTTAGGCCAATCTTGTCAGCCAGGATGGAGCTGTTGCCGTGGGCAATGTTGGCAAAAGGTCCGGCATGTACAAACACCGGTGTGCCTTCCAGCGTTTGCATCAGGGTAGGTTTAATGGCGTCTTTCATCAGAACTGTCAGAGCGCCTGCCACTCCTAAGTCATCGGCTGTGACTGGGTTTCCATGTTTATCCAGCGCCACTACAATATTGCCCAGCCGCCGGCGCATATCCTGCAAATCAGTGGTCAGTGCCAACACAGCCATAATCTCGCTGGCTACGGAAATATAAAATCCGGTATTGCGCTCCATGCCTTTTTCCGAGGGGCTCTGCCCCACGGTGATTTCGCGCAAATAGCGGTCATTGGTATCCAGACCGCGCATCCAGGTGATGGTATCTGGGTCAATATCCAAGCGCACAAAGCGGCTGCGTTCCTCCTCGGTAAATTCGTTGGGGTCAGTTTTATCGATGCCCAATTTTTTCAAGCGGTTGAACATGGCACGCCCAATCGAACGCCCGCCATTTTTATTCTCCGGAAAGAGCCGTTTGAACAGCGCTTCATCCGATTGCGTATTTTCATGATACATGCGAATATCTATGGCAGCAGCCATCAAGTTGTTCGCCGCCGTGATAGCATGGATGTCGCCGGTCAGATGCAGGTTCAAATCCTCCATCGGGATAACCTGCGAATAACCGCCGCCTGCCGCGCCGCCTTTAATGCCGAAGGTGGGGCCCTGGCTGGGTTGTCGGATGCAAGTCATCACGCTTTTCCCCAAATGCGCGCCTAAAGCCTGGCTCAAACCGACGGTCGTGGTGGTTTTGCCTTCGCCCAGCGGCGTGGGAGTAATAGCCGTTACATCGATGTACTTTCCATTCGGCCGGTCGCCCAGACGCTCCAGTACTTCCAACTTAATTTTGGCTTTGTAAGGACCGTACTGCTCTACTTCTTCGGGTAATAATCCCAATTCATCAGCTATCTGCGTAATGAGTTTTAATTGGGCTCCCTGCGCAATATCAATATCCGCGGGTACCGGTTTTTTGAGACTCAACGGGATAGGCGTAAAATCTTTTATATTTTTATCACTGCTCATGATTTATCTCGATCCTTTCTAAAAACGCTTCAATATTAATTATGCCATAAGCTATTTAGAACGCTCTTCCATTACTCTGCAGCCCGTTCGGTTTTGATTGACCCTCGAGCAGCAATAGCGTTATTGAATTGCTCTCCTGCCCGTTTCCATAAACCGAGATATCCGACAGCAACCAAACAGCAGATAATACCGCCGCCATACCAAAGCCAACGCGGGTCGTAATTGTCCAGAATAACGCCTGCAATTAAAGGCCCAATTGCGGATGCCGCGTTGCGCCCTAGCTGGAATGCTGCCATGTAGCGTCCGCGCATATCCTGCGGCGAAATATTGGCAATGACTGTTTGAATGACCGGCGCGATGACCATCTCACCCAGCGTGATAATGACCATCGCCAACAAGAATGAAGAATAACCCGACACAAATCCATACATGGCGAATCCGCTGGCATACAGGACATTGCCCAGCGCCATCATCCATAACGGTTGGAATTTCTTAACCTGCTTCGTGATAGAGAATTGCATAACCACGACCATAATCGCGTTCAGGCTTAAGATGTAGCCAAATTGCTGAGGAGAGATACCGTGCAAGTCTCGCAGATATACCGATAAGGAAGAATTGATCTGCAAATAGACAATTGCAGTGAACATGGTTAAAGTAATAATGACCAGCAGCAAGCGGTCCTTGAAAACAACGCCATATCCTTTAATCACCTGCAGCGTACTGGCTTCAATTTCCCCTTCCGCAACTTCCGGTTTTGTCTCTGGCAAAGAGAGGAAGACAATGAACGCAGCAATATAGCTGATCACGCAATCCATCACAAACAGCAACAGATAAGAGACCCCGGCTAAAAGACCGCCAATAGCCGGTCCGATGGTGACTGCCAGGTTCACGGCTACGCGCAAGATCCCGTAACCATCCGTACGTTTTTCCGCAGGTAGGATATCCGCCATCATGGCAGATGCCGCTGGGTCACCAATATGAGAAAGAAATCCGGTCAGAGATACCAGCAGATAAAATACTTTCCAATCCTGTACCAGACCCATCAGCAGGGAAATACTTGCGCTGCTGATCAATCCTAGGATCAGCATTGATTTACGCCCAAATCGATCGGTCAACGCCCCACCCAGCATATTGCCGATAAAAGCGGAAACGGAATGAATGGCCAGCATTACACCCACTTCCGTCATACCAACACCAAATTTTCCGGTGATGTAAAGCGACAAGAAGGGGAAAATCAAGGATCCGCCCACCCGGTCAATAAAATAAACGCCTATCAACACCCAAAATTTGGGTGGAAATTCCTGGTAGGTCTTTTTCAATGATGAAAACATAGATGCAAATTTATTCAGGGGTAATATCAGCCTCATTCAAAGGAGCTGATTCTAAACGGTCATGTGTTCGCAGGTGCAGGATCCAGAAGGATGCCACTGCAATCAGCGAAAGCACGCCGGCAATGTACCACACCAGGTTAGGATCATAATTATCCATAATCAGCCCTGCCAACAGCGCTGCCACACTGTTCGGGATGGCCCACCCTAACCCATAAGTAGCCATATAGCGGCCGCGCATATCCTCGGGAGCAAAATTCGCTACCAGCGCTTGGGCCACCGGAATATGGATCATTTCTCCCAAGGTGATAATGGCCATGGCTGCCATGAAAAAGATATACTGGTCCACAAATCCGAACATGAAAAAACCAATGCCGTACAGCAAGCTGGCCGTCATCATCATCAACATCGGTTGATATTTACGGATGCGCCGGGTAATCGAAAACTGCATAATCACGACCATAGCCGCATTCATGCTCATTAAGTAGCCGAATCCTTGGGCAGAGACACCGTGCATACGGTTCAGAAATACAGACAGGGTGCTGTACATCTGCGTGTAAACCAACACCATGATGACCGTCGCTGCAATGAAAGCCATGAACTTACCATCCTGGGTCACTTTTCCGTATCCTTTGAGGGTCTGCACCACACTCTCAGATGGTTGGTCATCGGTCTTCACCGGTTTGGTTTCCGGGATCGTCTTATATACAATCACAGCCGTGATCAAGCTGGCACAGGCGTCAATGATGAATAGCAATAAATAGGAAATTCCCGCCAGCAGACCGCCGATAGCCGGGCCGATGGTCATAGCCAGGTTACCCACCACGCGCACCAGGCCAAAGCCCTCCGCGCGCTGTTCGCCATCCAGCAAATCAGCCACCATAGCCTGTTGGGCCGGCCCGCCTATATCTGAAAAGACGCCCGCGAAAACAGCCACCAGATAAAAAGTGCTGATATCGTTGACAAAACCCATCAACAGCGCTGAACAGGCACTAAAGATCAGTCCAAAGATCATGATCACTTTGCGGCCAAACTTATCCGCTAACGCACCGCCGATCATGCTGCCCACCAAACTGCTCGCCGACCAGATGCCAAACAGCAGCCCCACTTCGGTCATGCCCACGTTGAAACGCTGTGCTACATATAATGACAGGAATGGGAAAATTAGCGCCCCGCCCACCCGATCGATAAAAGTTCCTGCGATCAGAACGCGGAATGTTACTGGAAAGGATTCATATTGCTGTTTGAGATTTTTTAACATGGTTGACTCCAGATTTTTAGCAGGCTTGTTATTATATCCCTTACCGCTGTAACCCAATAAAATCTGCTTTCGTATAAACCATTTTTCACCCCGGAGACTGCTTGCGATATAATCATTTCAAAATGAAATATCGCTCATTTGTACCTGCCTTTGGAAAGATTTTCCTGACCAGCCTGATCCTGGGTTTAACTGGAGCAATCGGGCTGGTATCCATTATTTTTTTCTCTGAGCCCACCTTGGGCCCGCGCTGGTTGTTTTTCTTTTTTCTGACCCTGGGTGCTGCGGGATTAGCCTTGCCAATCATCTACGTAGTTCAAAGACGCGTCGCTAAACAGTTCGTGCCTGTCAGTGTGCTGCTGCGTGAAGCCATTCTTTTCAGCATCTTCATCGATCTGGTCACCTGGCTGCAGTTAGGTCGTATCCTCACAAATTTGATGATCCTGATCCTGGCAGGTGGTTTTATTCTGCTGGAATTCTTCCTGCGCATGGCTGAAAAAGCGACCTTCCAACCTGAAAGCATGGAAGATGAATGAGCTGCAAAAAATACCGGCAGTTGACAGCCTGCTTAACACAAAACCCGCCCAAAACTTAAGTGACCAATTCGGCCATGAGTTATTGCTGCAAGCCTTGCGCGAAACGCTAAACACGCTGCGCAGCGAAGTTCAATCCGGCCGGGTTGTGCCCCCACCCGAAGAAATTCTATCCCAAACTGAACAGAGACTTCAGCAATGGCTGGCGCCTTCATTGAAGCCAGTTATCAACGCCACCGGCATCATTCTGCACACCAACCTGGGCCGCGCACCGCTTAGCCAGGAGACGCTGCAGGCCATGCAAGCCGCTGCTGTGGGATACTCTAACCTGGAATTCGATCTAGAAGCCGGTAAGCGCGGCAAACGGTCGCTGCATGCCGAAGCATTGCTGCAGCGCCTGACCGGTGCTGAAAGCGCTTTGGTAGTCAATAACAACGCCGCTGCAGTTATGCTGGTGTTGAGTGCCTTGGCACGCGGGAAACGCGTGATTATCGCCCATTCGCAGTTGGTAGAAATCGGCGGCGGTTTTCGCGTCCCGGATGTCATGCGTCAATCCGGCGCAAAATTAGCAGCCATCGGTACCACCAATCGTGTGCATGTATCCGATTACGAACGTGCTTTGCAGGAAGAATCCGCTGCACTGGTGCTGACCGCGCACCATTCCAACTTTAAGATCATCGGTTTCACTACTGAACCGGAGTTAAGCCAAATTGCCGCTGTGACCCACGCGGCTGGGCTGCCCCTGGTAAATGACCTGGGCTCCGGCGCGTTGTTGGACACCGCTGTGTTCGGTCTCAAGCATGAACCAACTGTACAGGAAGCCTTGGCAGCCGGAACAGATGTGGTTTGCTTCTCCGGCGATAAGTTGTTCGGCGGCCCGCAGGCAGGTATCATCCTTGGCCGCGCAGACCTGTTGGATAAAATCAAACGCCACCCCCTTGCGCGCGCTGTGCGCGCCGATAAGCTCTGCCTGGCCGGCATCTCCACTACTTTAAACCATTATTTAAAGGGAGAAGCTACCGCAAAAATCCCGGTCTGGCAGATGATTTCCATGGACAAGGCATTTATTCGCCAGCGTGCAGAAGCCTGGCTGGGAAGCCTAGGTATCGGGGAAATCATTGAGGGGAAGTCCATGGTCGGGGGCGGCAGCTTGCCTGAAGAAAGCCTGCCTACCTGGCTGCTGGCGTTGCCGGTAAAGAAAGCTAATCAATTCCTTAGTCTGATGCGCACACTGCCCCAGCCCATCATTGCCCGCGTTGAAAATGAACAGGTCCTGCTCGACCCGCGCACCATAATCCCTGCGCAGGATGAAATCGTCTTGCAAAGCCTGCAGGAATTATTATCTGCTGATTCACGAGAGAGGAAATAGATGAAAAAAGACCTTGACCGCTTTATGCAAGAAAATAACGTGGATGCCCTATGGGCAATGGGTGCCATGTATAACAATCCTGATATGGTTTATTTCACCGGTATTCATCATGCCAACCAGGTGGACTTATTCAAAATCCGCGGTAAAGAACCGCTGGCGTTCCATTTTGTCGATATGGAACGCGAGGAAGCCCAGCGCTCTGGATTGGAGATCCATGCTTATGATGAAAAATACCCGCTCAACGCATACCTGCACCAAACAGACAACGACCTGCTGCAGGCTATGGCCCTGCGGCTGCGTGATGTACTGACCGATATTGGTTTGACACACGGCAGAGTGGCTGTATCCGGTTGGGAAAATCTCGGTACAGCCTGGGCTTTGCTCAACAAAGTGCGGGAATTAATGCCCCAAATTGAATTATTCAGTTTCATGCAGGACAGCCCTATCCGCCTGGCGCGGATGACCAAAACACCCGAAGAGGCCGATCATATCCGCGCCATGGGCAAGGTGACTACCACTGTGGTGGGCCGCACAACGGAATTCTTGTCTTCCTGTCCCGTCAGGAACGAAATTCTTATGGATAAAAATATGCAGCCTCTGACCATTGCTTTGGTCAAACAGCGCATCAACCTATGGCTGGCCGAACTGGGCGCGGACAATCCAGAGGAAACCATCTTCTCCCTTGGACGCGACGCGGGAGTACCCCACTCCACCGGCAATCCACAGGACGTCCTGCGCTTAGGCTTACCCATCGTTTTTGATATCTTTCCCCGCGAAAAAGGCGGTGGATATTTTTACGACTTCACGCGCACCTGGTGCCTGGGCTATGCCCCCGATGGGGTGCAGCAGCTATTTGACCAGGTTCTGAAAGTGCACCATCAGATTCTGGATGAACTTAAACCGATGACGCCTTTTAAACAATACCAGACCAGGACCTGCCAGCTATTTGAGGAAATGGGGCACGATACCATCCAGCATCGTTACCAGTTATCCGAGGGCTATGTCCACAGCATCGGTCATGGCTTGGGTCTGGATATCCACGAAAATCCTTTCAGCGGTATAACCGCATCGGAAGATGATATTCTGGCGCCCGGTTCGGTTTTCAGCATTGAACCCGGCTTGTACTACCCTTCTAAAAATGTTGGTGTCCGTATTGAAGATACGGTATATTTAAATCCACAAGGAAAATTTGAAATCATGGCAGAATACCCGTACGACCTGGTCCTGCCAATTAAGAAGTGATATGAACCCGAAAAAACCATCTAACCAAAACATTCGCATTCTAGCAGTGGAAACTTCCTGCGACGAGACCGCCGCTGCTATTCTGGTGGACGGTACGCAAATCCTGTCCAACGTAGTTGCCACCCAGATAGACCTGCACACGCAATTCGGCGGTGTCTTTCCAGAAATGGCTTCCCGCCAGCATATTCTGACCATCTACCCCGTGGTGGAAAGCGCGCTCAACCAGGCCCATATGAGTTTGGATGAACTGGATGCCCTGGCGGTGACGCGCGGCCCCGGTTTGGCCGGTTCGCTGGTGGTCGGTATGAACATGGCCAAAGCTATGGCGCTCGGCAGCGGGCTGCCGCTGATCGGTGTCAATCATCTGGAAGGTCATCTATACTCCGCCTGGTTACAGGTGGACCAGGACAAGCCCCAAAAACCGCCGGAATTCCCGCTGATCGCCTTGATTGTTTCAGGCGGCCATTCCAACCTGATGCTCATGAAAGACCATCTTTCGTACGAATTTCTGGGCAGCACCCTGGACGACGCAGCTGGTGAGGCTTTTGACAAAGTCGCCCGCTTATTAGGGTTACCCTATCCCGGCGGCCCTTCGGTTCAGAAAGCGGCTGAGAACGGCAACCCGACCGCCTTCAATTTTCCGCGGGCACGGCTGGAAGGCACCTGGAATTTTTCCTTCAGCGGGCTAAAAACCGCCGTCCTGAGGGAAGTGCGTGCGCAGCAGGAACAAGGTAAAAACTTGCCCGTCAATGACATGGCTGCCAGCTTCCAGGCAGCGGTTGTGGACGTGCTGGTTGAAAAAACATTCATGGCCGCCGAGCAATTTGGTGCTCATCACATAGTTGTAGCCGGAGGTGTTTCAGCTAACAGCGGTCTGCGCAAAGCGCTCACCGAACAGAACCGCTCNNCCGCCTCTGAAATTCTGCACGGATAACGCCGCCATGATCGCAGCGGCCGGATACCAACGCTACGCGCATGGCTTCAGCGACAAGCTCGATATGGATGTGATACCAAGCTGGGCATTGTCATAATGCATCCGCAATAACCATATGTGGGAATATCTCCACCAGGAGCAGTCGCAGAAACAAAATGATCAACAGGGGCAGACACTGCATACCTACCATGTGGGTGCCGGGCAGCTCTGCCCCCACTGCAAGCAGGGCAAACTGGATTACAACAGCCTGCTCAACCTGGCCTGCCCACAATGCGGTTATGAATTGAACGCCAGTTTTACCTGATAAACCAATATCCCATAACCTCGGAGAGGTTAGACAAGGAGTAAGATGGACGCAAAAGTTATTTGGAAGAATCGTATGAGCTTTGAGGGAACTTCTGATTCCGGTTTCACTGTGCCGCTTGGCACTACCCCGGAAGTCGGCGGAGATGATGACGGTTTTCGCCCGTTGGAATTGCTGGTAGTTGGCCTGGCCGGCTGCACCGCCATGGATGTCATATCCATCCTGAGCAAGAAACGTCAGGATGTCACCAGCTTTGAAGTGTTGGTACATGCGGACCGCCAAGAGGAACACCCCAAGGTTTTCACCCATCTCACCATTGAATACATCTTGAGCGGCATTGACCTATCCAGAGAAGCAGTTGAGCGCGCTGTGCAGCTCTCAGCGGAAAAATATTGCCCGGCACAAGCTATGTTCTCGAAGCTCGTACCGCTTGATTTAAAAATTACCATCCAGTAAATTGGGAATTTCCTGAATTTTCGTTTTAAAAAAGGAGGTGCAGATCTCCTATAATTGCGTCCCCTGTAAATGTCGGAAGATCTGCACCACAAAATGAAGAGAAAAACCTAAGAACTCTTTCTTCTACTTGCTCGCTCTGCGTGTGGCCACATCAAAGATTACGGCCAGCAGGAGCACCATTCCACGAACAACGTATTGTGAGGAAATATCAATACCCATCAGGTTCATACCGCTGGTCAACGAAGTCATCACGAGAGCCCCGATCAATGAACCGGTTACTTTGCCCACACCGCCGGCGGCAGAGACACCCCCAATGTAAGCAGCCGCAATAGCATCCATTTCAAACAGGGATCCGGCGGTTGTTGTCGCGGACTGCAACCGGGAAGAGAACAGGATACCGGATAGTGCTGCCATCATGCCCATAGAACCGAAAACCATAAAGGTCATTTTTTTGACGTCAATACCACTCAACTCCGCAGCTTCCGGATTTCCACCTATAGCATAGATGTATCGGCCGAGTACAGTTTTTGTGGTTACATAGTGGTAAACCATGACCACAGCTAGCATAATGACCACCGTCCAGGATAGGCCGTTATAACCTGCTAATACCCAGGTAATCCCCAGAATAATAGCGGAAATTACGATCAATTTCACAATAAACATATTCATTGGGACAACTTCAAAATTGTAGGCAATTTTATTTTTCCGGTTTTTTATTTCACCCACAATATTCAGTATCACTGCAATTACTCCGATTAATAATGTAATCTTGTGCATACCGGGTAGAAAACTAATTTCTGGAAAGTCCGGGATGAATCCATTACCAATGGCATTATAGGTATCATTTGGAATAATAATAGTGCCAGTTCGTAAGGTAACTAGTAAAAGCAACCCACGATAAATCAACCAACCTGCCAACGAAGCAACAAATGAGGGAATGCCCATCTGTGCAACCGGGAACGCAGTCACTAAACCTGCGACAATACCCAGTGCCATCACCAGCGGAATGACGACAAAAACTGGTAAGTTCCACTGTGTTAGAGCAATGGCAGCGACAGCACCTAAAAATCCAGCTAAAAAGCCAACAGATAAATCAATATGCCGGATAACGATAACCAGGGTCATACCGACTGCTAATACAGCAATGTACCCGGTTTGGTTTAATAAGTTACTAATGTTTCGAGATGAGATAAAAATCCCATTCGTTGCAACTGTAAAAAAGATAAAAATTGCTAATAAGGCGATATACATGCCATATTCGCGAATATTACTTTTTATAATTTTTTTGAGATCACCATAAAATGACATGTTTGGACTCCTTAGTTTGTAGCCATATGCATAATTTTTTCCTGTGTCGCTTCTTCAACCGGCATTTCACCGGAAATCCGGCCGGAAGATACAACATAGATTCTGTCGCTCATACCTAATATTTCAGGCAACTCGGAAGAGATCATAATGATACTTTTCCCTTCTTCCGCTAAACGATTCATAATGGTGTAAATCTCGTATTTAGCACCCACATCAATCCCACGAGTCGGTTCATCCAGGATCAATATCTCCGGGTCAACGAACAACCATTTAGCCACTGAAACTTTTTGCTGGTTGCCGCCACTCAGATTGAGAACTTTTTGTTCAATAGAGGGCGTACGAATATCCAGAGCATCTTTGTATTCTGTCGCAATCGTAAATTCACTGTTTTCGTTTACCACCCCTCTCATTGATACGCGGTCCAAATTCGCCAGAGAAATATTCTGTTTGACATCCTGAATTAAAATCAGGCCATTTCCTTTCCGATCTTCTGTAACATATGCTACGCCGGCTTTAATAGCTTGTCGGGGATGATTAAATTTCTTTTTCTTCCCATTAATATACAATTCCCCTTCGATCTGGTAACCAACCGGATTCCCAAACAAACTAAGGGCTAATTCAGTCCGGCCAGAACCAACTAAACCGGCAAAACCAACAATTTCTCCTTTTTTGATATTGAAGTTGATATCTTTAAGAACGTCCCTTCCAATTCGGGGGTTATAAGCGTTCAGATTTTTTACTTCCAAAACCACTTCATTGCCGACGGCTTTTCGTCTGGGAGGATAAATGTTATTGATTTCTCGACCAACCATTTGCTTGATCAACACATTCTCGGAAACCTCACCTTTGTGTGCATCCAAAGTGCTGATCGTTCGGCCATCCCGTAATACGGTAACAGTATCACCGATATTAATTACTTCTTTCAGCTTATGAGAAATTAAAATGGAGGTGACACCGTGCTTCTTCAGATCGCGTAATAATTCAAATAAATTTTCGCAATCATCTTCATTCAATGACGAAGTCGGTTCATCCAGAATCAACAGTTTTACATCCTGGGTTAATGCCTTGGCAATCTCTATCAATTGCTGTTTTCCGACACCTAAGTCTTTTACTTTTGTGGCAGGATTGACATTCAAACGGACCTTTTTCAACATTTCGGTGGCCTGCTTGATTGTTTCATTCCAGTTCACAGCAATTCCATTATTGGAAATCTCATGCCCTAGGAAGATGTTTTCATATACCGACATTTCGGGAATAAGCGCAAGTTCCTGATAGATAATCGCAATGCCGGCCTTTTTACTGTCGTTGATTCCCGAAAATTTCTGCTCTACACCATTCAGATATATTTCTCCGGTATATTCACCAAACGGATAGACCCCGCTCAAAACTTTCATCAGTGTGGATTTCCCAGCGCCATTTTCTCCAACCAGGCAGTGGATTTCACCTCTCTTGACTGAAAAACTCACCTCATCCAGCGCTTTGACCCCTGGGAACTCTTTTGTGATGAATTTCATCTCTAAAATATGGTCATTCATTGGCTGATTCCAACTCCATGATGTTCTTCAATTATTATATAGAATAGTGATGGTAAAAAACACCATCACTATTCTGATTTACATTTTGATTAGAATTTACTCTAACCCTGTGAATTGGCTGGCTTCATAGTAGCCGGAGTCGATCAAGGCAGATTGCACATTAGCCTTGTCCACAGTCACAACTGCGGATTGAATCGCCGGGACTTCCTTGACGCCATTATCATATGCACCAGAAGCTACGGGTTCGTTTCCTTCCAGCAAAGCAACTGCAGCAGAAATTGCATCTTTAACCAGGGTGCGGACATCCTTGAAGACCGTCATGGACTGCTTTCCATCGATGATGTACTGGACGGAAGCAATTTCTGCATCCTGACCGGTTACATAGAATTGAGTTACATCGGTGTCAGTGCCGAAGGCATCTGCGATAGCGCGTGCTGTGCCATCATTGGGGGCTAAGATATAGACAACACCCTTATCAGCAGCCGTGGTAGCGGTCAGGTTGGCCTCTGCCAGGTTCTTGGCGGTGTTGAAATCCCAGTTGGTGGTTACCTGGCCGATGATCTTGCTCATTTCATCGCGGGTTAATTCGGCCGTATCCTGAAGGGCAACAGCTTCGCTTGAATTCTTGACTACAAATGTGCCATCAGCAATCTTGGGCTGCAAAACGCTCCATGCACCTTCGAAGAACAGGAATGCATTGTTATCGGACGCAGCACCTGCATACAGGTACAACGGATTGCCAGTGCCGGTAGCATTGTCAATCAGATACTGACCCTGATTGGCACCAACAGCGATGCTATCGAAGGTAACATAATAATCGACAGCGTCGGTTTCGCGGATGAGGCGGTCGTAAGAAATGACCTTCACGCCAGCGGCGCCAGCTTCTTCTGCGGCGGCGGCAGCAGCGGTTCCATCCTGCGGGCAAATGATGAGAACTTTTACGCCCTTCGAAATCAGGGCTTCCACATTGGCTTTCTCTTTGGCGGAATCACCTTGGCTGAAGAGAATTTCCACATCATAACCGGCAGCAGTTAATGCATCTTTGAAGCGGGTTTCGTCCTGGATCCAGCGAGGTTCATCTTTGGTGGGCAGAACAATACCAACAGCCAGGGTCGCTTCTTCTGCGGGTGCAGCTTCCTCAGCCGGAGCAGCTTCTTCCATGGCCGGTTCTTCAACCACAGCAGCTTCTTCTGTCGCTGCAGATTGGCAAGCGGTCAGAGCAGAAGCAGCAATGATCAAGGCTGTTAATACAACATACATTGAATTCTTTTTAAACATTTTCATTCCTCCTTATAGAATGATTATTTGATTTTGGTTTTTTTTGATCGTTCTTTGCTTGTGTTTTATCTATTTCACCTCCTGTAGAAAGATTTGATAATTCCAATTTGAAAATTAACTCGCAGTATTTTTAATTTTTCTTCAGTTGCTTGGTTAATTAATTTGTTATGAATTTTTACAGTTTGTTAATTAAATTTTCGGCGTAAACTGTCTGTAAAGGATAACAAATATCAGGGATGCAAACATGGCATTTTTCCCCTTATTTGATTAGGGGAAACCCCCTATTGTTTTTCAGTTCGTAAATTATTAATTACTTGCTACCACTCGTGGATGCGGTACTTCAACCAGAAGCAGCGACCCCCCCTCAGGAGAACGTTGTAGATGGAAACGACCGCCCAACAAGGCTACTCTTTCGCTGATACCAAGTAACCCATAATGACCGTTGTTTGCCAAAGTAATTAAGTCAAAATCTTCATCAAGGCCCATGCCATCATCACTGATCGTAACCATCAGCGAACGCGGTGAAGTATGTTTCAGGCTAATCTGCACTTGGGTAGCCTGTGCATGGTGCCAGACATTATTTAATCCTTCCTGAATGATGCGAAAGATTGACAACTCTGTTTCTTCCGGCAGCCGCCCTAAATGATCATCCAGAATTAAATTAACTTTTACGCCTGTACGTATTTCCCAATCCTGCGAATAAGATTGCAGCGCAGCTCCCAGTCCCAGATTATCTATGGTTGGAGGCCGCAGGTCTCGGCAGATATTGCGCAAACTATCAATTAGATCACGAATTCCTTGTTGAATACTGGACACGCTTTTTTCAGTCTGAGAAGATAAACTCACTTCCGTGCCCATCTCCTCCAATTCGTAATTTATACTGAGTAAATCCTGAATAATCTGATCGTGAAGTTCCCGGGCCAAATGTTTGCGTTCTTCTTCTCTTTCAGAGAGCAACCGCCGCTGGGCCTCCCTCAGGGCAAGGTTGGCTTTGTCCAAAGCTTGCAATTGTTCCGCCAATTGATCAGCTAATTGGCGGTTCAATGTGCCTTCAGCAGCCAGATCTTTTTCCAATAACATTTGATGATAGCGCAGTCGTTCGGCATTTTCACGAATATGATCATAAGTGTCATAATCCCAATATGCCGGCGATGGTTCCGCTGGGTTTTTAATCCCCAGTAGTTTTTCAACAACCTCTTCACGACTGGTCTGATCGGTAAACAAATTCGCAACAATTCCACCCTGGTTGAGGATCACGATACGATCCGTTACAGCAAATAAATGGTCCAGGTTGTTGGAGCTAAAAAGAACCGATACATCGTTTCTACGCCAGTCCTGGATTAAACCCAAGAGTCGCTGTTGGTTAGGGTAGCTCAACGCTACAGTGGGTTCATCAATAATCACCAATCGGACAGGTTTAGTCAAAACACGTGCTATGGCAATCATTTGGCGCTGTTCACCGGTCAGGTTATAAACTTTTTCATCCAGCGATTTAACACCCAAACCCAATTCATCCAGCAGCGTAGCTGCTTTTTGATACATTTTATCTTCATCCAACTTTCGCAATAAACCGAATTTTGGATTTCTGCCAATTTCATTACCCAGAAAAATATTTTCGACGATATTAAAATGGTCTGCCATGGGGGGCCGTTGATGAATAATCCCTATGCCCAATGATTGTGCAATAAACGGATAAATGAGCTGTTTATTTTGGAAATAGATTTCGCCTTCATCAGGTGCATAAAGTCCCGCAAGCAGCATCACCAGCACAGACTTGCCGGAACCAGTGCTGCCGGTCAGCCCAATCACTTCACCTGCCGGGATATCAAAACTTACATGTTGGATAACCGGTAGTGTGCCAAAAGACTTGGATAAATTTTTTACTTGCAGAAGAGGTCGCATAAAATTTCGATTATTGATTAATCGATTGTTTTCGAGGTCTGAGCGTTCGTTGAATAATCTCCTGCTCATTTCTATATCACACTCAAATCGCAATCGAGCAGTTTATGGTTGCATTTTCAATCTACTTAGTAAAGAAATTATACATGATTTACCTTAAGAATCTTGGCAGTCTTAAGATTTCTATTTATTTCCTGGAATAATCATCATTCGCTTCAATATGGTTCGGTGGTATAAATCAGACATGAGCAAAACCCGGATTTTATTAGCAGACGACCATGCCATCGTAAGAGCGGGGATTCGCAAAATGATCGAACAGCTGCCTGATCTTGAAGTAATCGGAGAGATCGGTGACGGTTCTCATCTACTGGAAATAATTGAAAAACAAATGGTCGATTGTTTAATCATGGATGTCACCATGCCTGATTTTCAACCGATTCAAGCCATTCGAGAAATTAGAGCAAGTCACCCAGATTTAAAAATTTTGGTCGTCAGTGCTTACGATGACGATATCTATGTTAAAGGTCTGCTGAACGCCGGAGTGGACGGATACCACATGAAAGATCAATCGCTGAATGACCTTAAGCTGGCGATTCAAAAAATATTGGCAGGCGAACGCTGGATTTCCAGCAGCCTTATCAGCAAGCTGACAGAACCATCCGAGAACTTAACTGATACACCCAATCTGACCGATCGCCAGCGCTCAATCCTGAATTTCCTGCATCAGGGATTGGATAACAAGTCGATCGCGCGGGAAATGGGGTTGAGCGTTAAAACGGTAGAGAACCATCTAACTCGCTTATACCAGCAGTTGGATGTGCAAAGCCGTCTGGAAGCAGTGAACTACGTAGTGCGCCATCCTCAAATCTTGGCCATCCCGGGCGAAGAAGCAGCCAGTTTTACCATCCCGGTTAAAGCGCAATCGAATCACTCAGGAGCTATTTTAGTAGTTGACGACAATGCGCGTTATCGCAAGCAGCTCCTGAAAATGATTGGCAAAGCCAATCCGGATGCGATGATCTACGAAGCTGCAGATATTCAAACAACATTACAATTGGCCGCCCAAATAAAATTTCAGCTGGTATTGATTGATGTTATCTTAGGTGACGAAGACGGCATCCAATGTTCCCGTAAATTAAAAAATGCCAGCCCCCAATCGCGCATCGTGCTCATCAGCGCGTATCCCGACCGGGAATTTCATCGTCAGGGTCTGCAATCCGGCGCAGTTGCTTTTCTGGATAAGAAAAATTTAGACCTGGCTGCTATCAAACAAGTTGTTAATGATGTAATCGCCTGATAACTTAATCAGTATTCTAAAACCAACCCACTGCCAACTTCACCCAGATTCACAACTTTCCCCAAAGCCATCTTGGAATACAAATCCGTGCAGTGGCAGGCATGCACCTGCGCTGGTTTTAATTTCTCTAAATAATCGATCATGCCATTCAGTTGCAGCGCTGAGGGTTCCAGTAAATGAAAACCGCCAATGATGTCCAGCACCCTGCCCTCGCCACTGACCCGCCGTGCTTGTTCCACAATGTTGCAAATACCCGCGTGAGAACAGCCCGTGATAACTACCAAACCGTCATCCGCGCGGTACGCCAGCGCTGAATCGTCCAGGACCCAATCTGGAGATTCCTGGCCATCAATCTCAAGCTGACCCAGGCTCTCTTGTGCCTCAAAATCATTATTACGGGCAATCTCCCCCAGGAAAAATAATCGCTCGGTCAGTTCCACCGGGCTCGGGCTTAATTGAATTTCAAAGAAAGGATCCAAATCCGCCGGTTGAAGCAGCGAACCGATATGCGGATCATCCTGATAGGATCGTTTTGCGAATACCTGTGGATGCGCAATCAGTGCAGGTTTGTGTTTCATTCTTCCGCTCGAACGCGCTTCTGAGAACAAGCGAATCAAGTATGCTAATCCCCAAGTGTGATCCAGGTGGCCGTGAGAAAGCACCACCATATCCAATTCAGTCAGATCAATACCGAGTTTCTCGGTATTCAGCAGGAACACATCCGAGTAACCCGCATCAAACAATATCTTCTTTCCAGCAACTTCAATTAAATATGAAACCGCCGGCTCACCTAACAAATATTGATCGATTAGTGTGTTGTTATCCACCAGAACGGTCAGGCGCATCTGTCTCTTTTTCCCCAACATGGTATTTTAGATATTCAGCCAGCGCGTAGCCTCATCCGGCAGGTTCTCGACAGAACTATCTACCATATGGCACACCGGCAAAGATTTAATGAAAAGCGGCCCATACTGCTTGGTACGCACACGCCTATCCAACACGGCTACCACACCGCGGTCGGACTGGGTGCGGATCAGACGGCCGAAGCCCTGGCGAAAGCGCAGGATAGCTTCGGGCAGCGTATATTCGCTGAAAGCGTTCTCGAAGGTTTCCGCTCGCGCGGCAATCACCGGGTCACTGGGAACATCGAAGGGCAATTTAATAATCATCAAAATGGAAAGCGCCTCACCGGGTACGTCCACGCCCTCCCAGAAGGAACGTGTCCCCAACAGAACGGCATGGTCGCTGGAGCGGAACGAATCCAACAGCGCGCTGGTGGAAGCCCCCTCACCTTGTTCATAAACTTGAATCCCGTCTTTAGCCAACAGGGGTGAAACGACATGGGAAGTCGCCTTCAATTGCTTATACGAAGTAAATAGAACCAACATCCGCCCGCCCGTTGCCCGTGCAGTGCGCAGAATGGCCCGTTCAATCGAACGCTGGTAATTTGTGTAATCCATCGGTTCGGGCATATCGGTCGGAATGAATAGCAATGCTGAGTTTTCGTAATCAAAAGGTGAACCCAGAATCAGCTCGTCCGCTTCATCTGCGTTCAAGCGTGCCCGGATGTAATCGAAATTATTATTGGCGGTCAGCGTAGCCGATGTAACCACCACACTTTCCTTGGTATGCCACAGGTATTCTTCCATTAGGGGGCCTATTTCCAGGGGAGCAAAATTCAGTGATAAATGTCCATATTTAACATCCAGGTTGATCCAATAAATTGTATTGTTATCCAATTCGGACACCATGGCAAAAATATTATCGTGCATCTCCTGCAGTGTGTGAGTGATGGAAAGCAGCTCTCCCACCAGGTTTTCCACCTGGTCACTATTGGCGCTCTCTTCATCCGATAAACCGCTCACCAATGAGCTTAACAGTCTCTGCAAAGCTTCCAATGGCTGGGCCACCTCATCCCAGCTGATCATCACATCATCCCAAATGGGAATGTGCTGGGTCGAGTCCGTCACACGCACTTGCTGGCCATAATCGCCTACTGCTTCGCCGTTGCGTTCCTGTTCCAGAAATGCCTCGATAGCCGCGAAGAAATCTTTGAAGCGGGATTGCGCGCGGTATGCCAGGTCGGTTGCCTTTTCTACTCCGCGTTCAAATGCAGAATATTCGGAAGGTTTGAGCTGGTTGGATAAAGCGGTCAACAACTGACCTAATGAGCCATTATTCGTACCACCCAACTCTTCAAATAATCGTTCGATATCCCCTTGGGTCACCCTATAACTCAAAGCACTGGTGGAGGCATCCTCAAGGTGGTGTGCTTCATCGACAATCAGATATTTATATTCCGGCAAAACCCGGTTATTGGCAACCACATCTGAAAGCAGCAATGCGTGATTGACAATGATAATGTGGGCGCCTAGAGCCGTCTGCCGTGCACGGAAGTAAGGGCATATCCCCCCCATGCGGTTCATACAAACTTCACCAGTACAGGCTTCATCCTGCGCAGAAAGCCGGCGCCAGGCTTCTTTTTCCACCGGGCCGGTCAGATTCAATTCACCCAGCTGGCCGCTGCCGCCCTGCTCCAACCAGACCAGAATCTTGGCCAACAACCGCAGCTCACTGGCGTCGCGCGGTTTGCGATGCCGCAGCGCTTCCAGGCGGCGGGGGCACAGGTAATTTACACGGCCTTTCAGAACACCTACGCGCAAATCGATACCAAGGGCTTTTTGTAAATCCGGGATATCCTTGTTGATCAGCTGATCTTGCAGGTTGAGCGTGTTGGTAGAGATAACCACACGCGCATTGTTGCGCGTTGACCACAATGCCGCAGGGACCAAATAGGCAAAGGACTTGCCGATGCCTGTTCCCGCCTACACCATTAAATGCTGGCTATTCGATAAAGCATTGGTAACAGCCTGCAGCATCTCCAGCTGCTCATTGCGGCTTTCAAAATTCTCCATGATTTTAGAGAATGGTCCGCCCGGGCTGAGGATGGCTGTGGCTTCTTCTACATCCAACGGTTCAAAAACCGGGTTGGGTTTTAAAGCCGGCGTGAGCAATTCGGAAGGTTCGCTGAACAATACACCATAATCTCGCTGTTTGGCTTCGCGTGCCTGCATACCTTCCTGCGAACGCATTCTTAATACCTGGTTGAAAAACCAGCGTGCATCCCAGTCTAAAATATTCTGCGAATCCTGAACAATCTCCGCCAAAAGATGGATGGGCAGTGCTCGCGCCTTATCTATCAGCCGCAGGAAGACCGCCATGGTTGCTTCGGCATCCTCCTGAGCACGGTGCGGTTGTAAATTGGAAACTTCCAGCGTATCCACCAAAGCGCTCAGACTGTAACGCGGTGCGCTGGGGAGCAATACTGCGGCAATTTCAAAGGTATCATTGACCGGATTGTGGTCAAAGGCATGTTTTGTCTTTAGGAAATTTAAATCAAATCTGACATTGTGTCCAATCACCGGCAGGTCGCCCACAAAATCGGCAAAATCCTGGATGACCGCTTTGATCGGCGGGGCATCCCGCACCATCTCGTTGGTGATGCCGGTCAATTGAATAATGGGAGCTGGGATCAGTCGCTGTGGATTGATTAAGGAATGCCAGCGGTCTATGATTCCTGTTTCATCGAATTTGACAGCCCCAATTTCAAGAATTGCATCTCGAGAAGGGTCCAAACCTGTGGTTTCTAAATCAAGCGCGACAATGGGAAACATTGCAGGGATTATACCAGAGAGCTTTTTTCTAGATATGTTTCCCGGAATTTAAAACGATTCTAATTGGATTTTTCCGAAGCGGACTTACCCTGATCAACAACACCAGGCAGAAATAAAATGCCCAAAAGGTACAACCCCACCAAATAATTGCTGTACTGGTAACGGATAGCCGGAGCGTAACTAACCAGGAACAGGATAGCCGATTGGATAACCAACGGCAGGACGATCAGCGCAGCACGGTAATCCCGCTTGCGGATGATCACCACCATCACAAAGAAAGCCGCCAGGTATAGGTATAAAGCTGGCCGCAGGTAAACCACCATAAAATCATCCCGGAAACCGAAAAAGCGCAGCGCGTCCACATAAGGCGTTACCAATGCAGGTATCTTGGAATCATCTTTCAAACCCACGTCGTTGTTCAACACCCAGCTGACCTCACCCGGAATCCAGGAATTGAACCCATGTGTGGATTTCATGTAACACTGGTTATCATTGAAGCGCCATACTAGCTCACCGGAACAAACGGTATGCTGCACATCCACCAGTGGGTCGCGCAGGAACAAATCCAGCGCCAGCTTGCGGTTCTCTGGACTGCTGGAAAGAAAGCGCTCGCGTTCGAAATCATTATCATAAGAAATCGTACCCACATAGCAGCAGTAATAATTCCAATCCGGAATGGGTAAGAAGCTATCAATGTATTCTTCTTCATCCGAAGTAAGGGGTGTATCCGCGTCCAAATGCGCGCCAATATGGTGCAGCAGAATCAGGTTGGATTGGCCGCTCTTGGTACGGTCCACATTCAACCAGGAATACACCGGCCCTTTCATGAACAGGAAAAGTGCCAAACACAAAAGAAATCCCGCGCTCAACTGTTTCCAATATTTACGGTAAAAGAGCGGTAGCAGAATGAGCAGTATAAATGAAACCGGTATGCCATTCTGGCGCAAAATGGCGATCAGGAAACCCGAGATTCCCAACCAAACCCATCCCCAGCCTTTAACCCACCCTCCTCGGCTGAGATAGATTTTCAGGGCAATAATCGTCAACCACATGACTGCCAAAGCGTAAGGAATATCCCGCCAGAGTGTGTTGGCATATAGGTTATTGATGGGAGACAACGCAAAGAGCAGGCTGATGCCCCACAATACGATCTTGGAAACACCTTCATCCTGCAAAGCTTTCAAGCCCCAGGCTACCAGCAATGAGAACAGCAATATCTGCAAGATGGCGATGAATGCCGGGGAATACCAAATTTTCATCAATCCAGCCAAAACCACGGCGTAAAATGCCGACTGCCAATCGGAAAATTCACCCACCAGATTTTGGCTCCATAATGTGATCGAATCACCGCTCATAATACCCGGCCAAAAGACCAGCAGCGTAAAACCCCACAGCAGTATCATCGGCAGCATATACCATAGCCAGGCACCTCGCGCAGATTTCTTCACGCTGCGTTTGGACGGCTGCCAGGTGCCCAACAAGATAAGCAGGGCAAACAACACAAACCCGGCACTGATGCTGAATGCCAGGATGAAAGGTATTTTGTATATCAGGGGAATATCCAGGTGGCTATCAATCAGGATATTGGGTTCCTTGGGTTGGTTGAGATTGTATTCCTGTTCCACCCCATTCCAGGTAATGAAAACCGGTTGGTCATAGTGGGTCATACGGAAAGCAATCTGGGGAGTTGAACCTACCTTGCCCGTCCAGGTGATGCGCACTTCCTGATTGGGCGGGAACAGGATATTCTTTTCCACCCGCTCCCATTCACCTTCAAAATGCATGTTCTGGTAATATACGTACCCCTGCCCGGTCTCCACCCACAACAAGCGCACACTTTCTTCTCCATCCGGTACGGTATCAATTGGGATACGAACTTGCATGGTTGTATCCGGCAGCAGGTAATAAACTGGTTGAATTTGAATGTTCGCTAACAGGATTAAACTGAAAATAACTGAAAAGACTATAACAGTAGTCCGCAATGCGCGCGGCAGGCCATGGAATTTGCGCGACAACCAGTGCTGCCGAAGCCAGGCCACCAAAAAAGTAGCCGCCAAAGCAATCAGGACTGCATATAGCGCATAACGTTTACTGAGGAAATGCCGCTGCAGGCTGCCCAGGTAAATAGCAATTGCAATGCTGAAGCCCACCGTAACACTACCCAAAGCAGATCTAACATCCGGAAAATTTTTCCTAATGAATTGGATAACAACATTCATGATGGTCTATTTTAACGCAAGGTAGGGTTTAGTGCTTTTACTCAGTATCTTCTTCCTGCGCAGTCATGGGAATGCCGAATAGCAGGGAACTGCCAGCGCCCAGGATGATTTCCACTAGCACCCAAATCAAACGGTGAATGGTGGCGTAAGTAGCTACCTCACCGCTGGAAAAATATGCCGCCAGAATAATTGTCAACAAGTATTCCCGAATGCCGATGCCGCCGGGTGCGAAGAAAGCCACATACCCCGCTACCCAGCTTATGCTGAATGCACCTGTGATGGCCATTTCAAATCCAGAGTGCAACGGAAATACCAACCAGAAGCTGATCCCGAATGACACCCAGATGACCAGCATTTCACCAATCAGCAATATGAAGTCTTTGAAGTTATAGCGATTTTCCTTAAAAAAGAAATAATCAACCAGCAGCAAGGCAGCCAGCCAAATAATTGGCAATCCAATTAAGATAGCACGATTGGTTGCAGCATTGCAAAATATGTCGTTAAATTCGCACAAAACATCCTGGCTTGAAATCAACAGGCAAGTCGCGCCAATGACCAACGCTGAAGAAAGCAGCCATATATTTTCAAAAATTATTGCCGCGGTGGATTTTTTTGTTGTAACTTTCCGTGCCTTATAAATCCCAAATTTACCGGCCACATGCCATATGCCGCCGGGTAAATATTTGCCTAACTGAGTAATGGAAGTAATGGTTAGTGCATCTTTGTAATCCAGCTTAACATCAACCTTCTTCAATGAAAAACGCGTTAAATCCGATAAGGCAAATTTTCCTAAAAACAGTAATACAAAACTTAATACCACCCGCCAAACCGAAATAGTCTCAAGATAAACCGAGATTTTTTGATAGTTACTATAAAAATAGTAACCTGCTCCCAGGATGACTGCAATGAACCAAACCCACTTGAGAACATTTAGAATTTTTTTTCGCATTACGATAGCTCTTCTTTAAGATAGGAAAATTGGATTTCTGACTTTTGTTTGACCGAATCTAAATTCTTTTCGATCTGTTGTTGAATTTCCTTTTTATATTCTAACGCTTGCTCAACAATTTTGGGCAAATCCATGTCTGCATCCCCAAAGTCAAGTGAGTATTGGCCTAAATCAAAATAGGTCATTGTCTCCTTGTATTTATGTCCCCAACCAATCACGACCGTGGGAACCGCCAGACATAAACCGGAAATCATGGCATGATAGCGTGAGGTGACCAGCACATCCGCAGTAGCAATAATCGCACGGATGGAAGCCGTATTGATGTCGTAATCCACCCAGTCAATCGCAGGCAAAACATCCGCGTCTAAAGCACCGCTCTCAGCCCGCTGGCGCATTTCCGCCAGTGTTAAAAGATCGTTGTTATGCTTTTTATCCGAACCTTCACGCGATGCATTGGGGATAAAGATAAAGTGATAGCGATCTTTTCCCAAATAATTAATAAGTTCATAGAATTTCGCGGCGTAATCCAGGCCCTTCTTCGTCGATTGCGTATTCACCAATATACTGGGTGAAAACACTACCACTGGTTTGCGCGTCCCATTAATCTTTTTCAATAGCGCTGAAACCTTATCCTCATTTTCCTTAGATAGCGAAAACTCCGGTTGATAAAGGAAAGCCACATCCGCCACCAGGTCGCTTTTTTCTGCAGGATAACCCAGGTCTGTCAAGAATTCAGCGGTCTTCTCCCCCCGCGCGAAAATATGGCGGCATTTTTTGAGGAATAGATTTGCATTCAAGCGGTTGAAAAATTGATGGAAAGGACCCACCGCCTGAGCCAATTTGATAACAGGTACTCCCAATATCATCGCCGGCCATATGGTCAGGATATTGAAGGGCAAGTATTTGCCGCGCCCGTCCGAAAAGGTGATACCGCCGATATCCAGCAGCATATCCGATTCGTCCAACGCTTTGGCAATCTTGAAGAATTTAGAACGCGGAACCTTTGCCCCAAAGACCTTGACCAGGGCAGCCAATAAAGCTGCCAGAAAATGGCGCGTGACCAAAGCCACTGGTTTACCGCTCAGAATGGTGATACCCTCATCCAGGCATAACGATCGGTCCTTTTTCGGGTAGTAACTGAAAACGTAAAATTTCGCGTTGGGGAAATCTTTACGAATGACCCCAATGGTAGTCGTCAGCATAGATTCCGCACCGCGGTTACCGCAGATGGTACCGCCCGTAATCGAAATGACCGGGTTTTTTGCCATATTAAATACTCTCCAATCCTTTCATCACATACAATTTCAATTTTAAGATAAATCGCGGGATCCGGGCAACTTTCTTCATCCCTTCAGTACCGCGTGAACGCTTCTCATTTTTCAACGCCATGCGAGCGGTCAGTAACTCATGCCATTGCACAGGTGCCTGAACAGAATCTTTGATAGTGATGCCCAGTTTTTTTCCAGCCCTGGCACGCGCACTGACATTATAGTGAAAGGGCATACTGCGCGCCTGGCCTTCGCAAATCTCTTCAATGGCCTCTGACTGAGCCCGAATAGCCTCCCCCTTCACTGCCGCATTAAATAGCGCAACACCCGTCCCAGTGCGGACAATGACAGCGTTATGTTTGATGGGATTTTCTTTCATGCGCAGCGACCAAATGTCCCCGATGGAAATATCCGCCGCGTATGCCGCGTGATCGTGGCAGTGATGGCATTTTTGCTGGCAAAAATAAAACAAGTTGGCATAATCGGAAAAATAGGAAAATGGCTTGCGGATCACTTCACCGTTATCAAAGTACGCTTCCAATTCGCCGCGCCAATGTCCCTGGCGGTAACGATAATCTATTAATACCGCCCCGTCAGGCTTGATTTTATCGACCACCATTTCGGTTAACTCCGACCGGGAATTATGTCCACACAGTAAACCAACCATTAGCACCACTTTTCGCCGGATATCCGCGTCGTGTTCTGCCAGGCGGCGTAAATTGGTCAGGTCGCAGGGCAGCGCCACAATAGCCAGGCGGCCGTTAAAAGCGCGAATCAAAGGCAGTGCATCGCGGTTGAATTCCACTGCGATATATTTACTGCCCTGTGCAGTCAACAATGTCTCGCGATCAGTTGCGATGAAAAACTGCGGGGTAACGCGGCCGTCAATGACAACCGAACGGCATACCAAGGCGCCGTCAATGGCTTTGCTGGAGAGCGCGAAATCCAGCATTGCCGTGATGACCCCGCCTGAAGCGGCGTTCACGCGAATGCTTTCATCGGCCGCATATGCAAAATAGGATTGGTCGAATGGACCAATATATTGTTGCACTGCTTCAGACCCCCATTGTTTATGGAGGACATTGGCTGCTGCTTGCGATGTTTTCATAAAGAAAATTGTTTACTTATGGTTCTGCTTTTCAATTTTTTCGTCTAACCGTTGAATTCTATATTCAACATTTTCGAGCAATTTGCGGTTTACGGAAATCAAATCGGCCAATAAACCGAAAACAAACAAGAGAACCCCCAAGATCATCAGAATAGCAACCAGGATCAGAGATTGTACGTGCCCAGAGCCGGTGCCAGTAAAAATGGCAAAGTAAAGATAGCGCAACCCTAAAATGATACCCAGCCCAAAGGAAATCAACCCCGGAATGCGGAAGAACGACAGCGGCTGGTAAGTCATAAAGATGCGCATGATGGTGTTGGTGGAGCGCGCCAGATAAGCTGGGATGCTGTGTACCAGGCGCGACTTGCGCAGAAAATCATTGGTGCGGATGGGTACAGACATAATGGCCATCCCACGCTGGCCAGCCTGAATGATGGTCTCCAATGTATATGTGTAATCTGAGAAAACATGCATGCGCATGGCAGCCTCGCGGCTGATGGCACGGAAACCGCTGGGTGCATCTTCAATTTCAGTTTGGCTGACCTTGCGCACCAGCCAGGAACCCCAACGCTGGAATACCTTTTTCAAAGGAGAGAAATGTTTAATTTCCGCAATTGGACGTGCGCCAACTACAATTTCCGCTTTTCCATCCAAAATCGGCTGGATCAATTTGGGAATATCACCAGCGTAATATTGATTATCTGCGTCTGTATTAACGATGATATCCGCACCCAGTTCCACACAGGCTTGAATACCGGCCATAAAACCTTTAGCCAAACCCTGATGACGGATCAGGCGCACCACGTGATCGACGCCAAGTTCCTTGGCAACATCCACGGTTCGGTCTGTACTGCCGTCGTCAATGATCAACCATTCAATCTTGGAAACACCGGGAATCTCGCGCGGCAGTTCTTTCAATGTAACGGGCAGCGCATTTTCTTCATTAAAACAGGGAATTTGAATAATTAATTTAGTCATGGATTATTTTCTGAGTGAAGATATCCTTCCTCAACGGATAATATCAGTCTGTATGTTAAATCAGCTAAGATTTTATCACAAAGAGTCCTTCTGAATTTTTATAAAATAAGGGACCTCTCAACATACCCTCGGAATTTCGATTATAGTTAATCCGCTTATGGCAGAAAAAACCGATTTTCAACTGATTGTAATTGGCGCTGGACCTGCCGGTCTGATGGCTGCTGGGCGGGCCGCCAGCCTGGGTGTGGATACTCTCCTGTTAGAAAAAATGGAGCAACCCGGCCAGAAATTACGCATCACCGGTAAAGGGCGCTGCAACCTGACCAATATCTGTGCTCAGGAGGAATTCATTCAACATTTCGGTCGTGAAGGCCGCTTTCTGCGCCAGGCTTTTGCGCGTTACTTCAGCCAGGATTTGCTGAATTTCATGGATGCTTTGCATGTGAAAACGCAAACGGAACGCGGCGGGCGTGTTTTTCCGGCTGGGGAAGACGCCAACGATATCACCCAAAAACTGATTGGTTGGGCTGCTGCACAGGCTGTTCAAATCCAAACCCATACTGCTGTCAGTACATTATTGCTGGAAGACCAGGCTATTCGCGCTGTGAAAACAGCTGATGGAAAAACTTTTTCCTGTCAGGCTGTCATCCTTGCCTCTGGCGGAGCTTCCTTCAGCCACACCGGTTCCAGCGGTGATGGCTACCGCATGGCGGCTGAAATCGGTCACACTATCGTCTCTATCCGCCCTGCCCTGGTACCGTTGAAATCTTCCGGCGATGTTTGCCAGCGGTTGCAGGGGTTAACCCTGCACAATGTGGAAGTACGGTTACTATTGGATGGTAAAGTAGGCTTTAAAGATTTTGGAGAGATGCTCTTCACGCATTTCGGCGTTTCCGGGCCGGTCATCCTCAGCATGAGCGGAAAAATTGTGGATGCGCTGCGCGAGAAGAAAAAGGTGGAAATTGCGGTTGATCTCAAGCCTGCTTTGGATGAAGCCAAGCTGGATGCCCGCCTGCTGCGGGATATGGACGCGCACGGCAAACAATATTTCCGCACCCTCTTGGATGGGTTACTGCCGCAAAAGATGATTCCGGTCATGGCCGGGCGCTGCGGAATCGCGCTGGACAAACCCTGCCACCAGATCAACGCGCAGGAACGTGGCCATCTCCTGCAACAACTTAAAGACTTTCGTGTTGAGATTAACGGCCACCTGCCGTTGGATGCGGCTATGGTCACCGCCGGGGGAATTTCTTTAAAAGAAGTAGATCCCCGAAGTATGCAATCCCGCCTAGTTCAAGGTCTGTATTTTGCCGGCGAAGTTCTCGATTTAGCTGCCGATACCGGTGGTTATAACCTGCAGGCCGCCTTTTCGACCGGTTGGTTGGCGGGTATTTCAGCAGCTCAGCAAATTTCGGATTAAAAAAGCAGGCCTGTTATTAAAAACAGGCTTGCTTTACTGTTTTCTTCTGTTAGTTGGGTTTTAAATAATTTGCTCTCCACAATGCGGGCAAACGATATGGAGATTAACGTCACCGGTAGTGGTCAGCGTAGTGGTGGCAGTCAGCGTAACAGTCGATGAACTGCTATCTGAAGAATCGTCGCTTGAGCTGTCGTCGCTGGAGGAATCGTCATCGTCCTGGGTAGTCTCCGGGTCAATTTTAAAAGTAGAAACAAATTCGCTGTGTGTGCCGTTGAAATAGACGCTGCTGCTCTTGTATTCCCATAATAACCAGGTATTGGTCCACCAGGTCGCCGGTAGTTCAGGCTCACTCAAGTTGTAAAAATCAACGATAAACATATCAATATGGGAGGGAACATTATCCAATAAACCGGACGCATCTTCATGTTGGTCCCACATTTTTCCATCGTCCATGGCCGGACTGATCACATGTACCAACGGAGTATGCCCGCGGTCCCGCCAGGTATCACCAAACTCCATAATTTCTTCTAATGGCTCATTGCCAATGATGATATGTAGATTATTTTTTACCCATGTTAAACCGCCGGGGATATTGTAATAACTTGACATGCCTCAACTCCTTTTGCTGTGATTTAACCTCAGCAGCGCTATAATAATTTCTTCTATATCTTTAATGCAATAATCATGCCAAACGCATGATTATTAACAGTTAGAAAGATTGGGGCTGATAGTCAAGCTAATTTTCCAATTGGATATATTGCAAATCGGTTTGGAAATCGGAATAAGATTCCGGGTTATAGGTTCCTTCCTGCCAGATCAACTTGTTCCCTCCCCGTTCAATGATCGGCCGGATAGCAACCAGGCCAAGCTCGCTGCGAAAAACAGATTGGGTTTTCGTGAATGATTGCATGTCGTCTGTATGGTAAGCTTCAATCAACCACCTACCGGCCTCTTCGCGTGAAAGGTAAACATCATGCTCGTCTTCCCCAAAAACCATTCCGCCTACGTAAACCGACTTGGTATAAAAAGCATCCCCAGCAGAAACAACCGGAAGAACGACTAGCCTGTCGGAGTAAATCCCCACCCGATATTCAGCATCTGAAGCACCGTTGAAAACCGCGTATGACACTACCGTGCGTGCGCTTTCCGTCACAGCCACATCCAGCAGACGGCAATTTTGGCCCTCTTCATTGGCGATAATAACCGGGAATAAGTCCTTGCTGACCTGCGTAGTTCCCAGCACAGTTCCATCAGCCCTTTTCAACTCACCCGTCTCTGTGTCGAAAAATCCCAGGCGGATATTGGTATCCCCGGCATTAGGGTTGGAATACATGACCAACCGGAATAAATCACTGTCGATAGTGTCCATCACCTTCAGGTAATATTGCATCTCACCTGCTACAATTTCTACCGGTTCACTCCAGGTCAATCCGTCCGCGCTGACGGAGTAAGACCAGGAGGATTCTTGTTCACGCCCTGTGCGGAAGAACAACCAAATTTTTCCGGATTTCTGCAGCATTTGAGCGTAGGTGGTAGCCTTGCCGGCCTCAATCACGATCGGTTCTTCAAATTCTTCAATATTTTCCGGTTTGCTGGATATCCGCACATACATCCTGGAGGTTTTAATATGCCCGCCTGAATAGGCTGCGATGATGCGGCCATCCGGCAGCACATCCACCGCCACCGCATTGTGGTCATCCGCTGAACTATTTTTATATAGACGTGTTTTCACAATTTGACCGCTGTCATTATCGATGCTGGCAACTCCGGAAAATCCCTCGCTGTCGGTATAGCCAATGTAGGTTTTATCCCGCAGATGTACATACCGTTTAGCCAATGGGTAGGTCCACCAGGAATAGATACAATCTTCAAGATTATAGGCATGCTGTTCCAATACCAGTTTATCGGCGGCATAGTTAAAACTGATATATTCGCTGTAAGCATGCCACTCTTCATTCACAAAAGCGCGCACCCGCCATTGATGCTGGTCCAGATTCATCGTAGCTGAGGGGGAAAAACTGCATACGTCACCTTCACAGGCTTTCTCACTCTCTAATACTTTATTAAAAATACGGAGTTCCCCTTCTAAAACCTGGATTTGGTATTGGGTAGCTCCAGAAAAGGCATGCCAACGATAAACCGGAGTGCTATCATAAATCTTGCCTGATGGAGAAATTAAAATGGGGGTTGACGCAATATCTTGATCGGTTGTTTCACATGCGGATATAAAAATGATACCAAAAAGACAAAGAATTGCCATAAAACGTTTCAATTTATTCATTCTCCGCACTGCTAACGAACCTTTCATCCAATGAGCGACTCAATGCACAATGTAAAAATTATAGCATCCTTCCCGGGCAGCATTCTTTCATCATCTAGCACTCTCATAACCCACAAAATTCATCTTGTATTTTTCTCCAAATTACGTAAGATTAGTACAGACAAGACCGCACAACGTCGCGACAAATTGCCGGCTACATTTCGCTATTTCTAAAACATTACGATTCTCAACATAAAAATTACAAAATAATTACACGGCAGCTTCAAAGAGCATTTTAAAATGATAGCCGTTTGGCAATCCATTAATTATCTCTTTTAATTTAGGAGCAATTCATTTGAAGTGGTGGCGGGTTTATCTCGGTCTTTTTTCGCTGGAAACTCTGGCGTTATTGGTTATTAATTTAAACACCGGTTCAGCGCCCAGCGAGAGAATCTTTCTCAACCTTTCAGTGTCCCGTCTCATTCTCGTTGCTTTTTTATTGATCCTGCTCATACTTTCATGTTGGGAATTTTGGCGCACATTCAAACAACAGGATAAAGTTCAACGCTTTTTATTCAATGCTCATACAATCTTCATTGTCATGATTGCGAGCGTCTTAGCAACCACGCTGGATTTGTTTCTGCTCAGTGTCAATCCGAAAAACCTGGGAGAGTTGGAACAGATATACCTGAATTTCAAGCCGTTTCTGATTTGGGGGTTCATCGTTGGGCTGCAATCCGCATTGTTCTCAACCACCTGGTTTGGGTACCTATTTTTGGGTAAACAATCCAGTGAGAGTCCAAAGAAGAATGGGGAAGAGCTCTTGGCAATCTTGGGATTATTCTTCCTATTGGTCGCAGTTAAAATGATTTTTGTTCTACCAAGCGCGTATGGACCCGTCATCCGCGGCGATGAGATGCGCTATTTTGAAATGGCGAATTATCTCTATTTTGGTGATTTCTTTATTGAAAACATCAATCATTCGCCCTTCCTCTATCCATTAATGCTTTCGATCGCCTTCGCCTTCGGCGAGCACACCTACGATGTCATTAAATTGTTGAATGTGATTTATTCTTCCAGTATTGTCTTCCCGCTGTTCCTGATTGCACGGAAATATTTTCCCAAAAAGGAATCTTTTCTGATCGCTGCGGCGGCTTGTTTCCTGCCCTATCACCTTCTATTTCCGCGCGTGATCATGAGCGAAAACCTGTATTTTCCCATCCTGCTGTGGGTTATTCTCTTCATCCTGCATCAGCCCCAATCGCCGCGGCTCTCTCAAGCTTGGAGCGTATGGACAGGCATTGTCATTGGCCTGCTTTACATGACCCGCTATATCACACTGGCGGTCATTCCATTTCTGTTAGTAGCCTGGTGGTTTATCTATCCGGATAATGAACACAGTGTCATCCGCCCCAGCCGGCGGAAATCAGGTATGGCGCTCCTGTTAAGTACTGGCATTCTGTGCGGGTACAGTCCATGGCTGTTTTCCGGGTTGGCTGCAAATGTCCCCTTGAAACAACTGCTGGGTTTTGGCATCACCGCCAATACCACCGCCAGTCAACTAACCCTGAATAACCTTTTAATCTGGCTCGTGGTTTACCTTTGCTATTTCATCTTAATGGCCGCTCCCGTCCTGCCATTCTTCTTTACTTTCCCAATTTCCAAATTTAGGGAATGGAAAAAGGAAACACAGAATTGGTTTATTCTGGTAGCAGCTCTGTTGGTTGGGTTCCTGATAGCTTGTGTCAGGCATTCCTGGCGTGCCCTTTACAACGGAGAAATACCCACCCGCATTATGGGCCGTTACATCCTGTACTTCACCCCGCTCTTCATCATCGCGGCATTTTTGGCTCTGAAAGAATCGCAATCCTACCGCAAGACCACTTTCAAAAAGCACCTGCTGTTTACCCTGATCTTTCCATTTTTGCTGGAAGTCCTGGCACATAGTTTACTGTTTGGCAATCTTTTCCATCTACATGACGGCGATTTGATTAATATCCTGGGCTCGGTGGATGCTGCCTATTTCCAATACATGGGTAGTTATTTCTTTGTCCTGCTGCTTTTTATCTACGGAATTATCTGCTACCTGACCTGGCAAAAAAACACACTGGATCTGATATCGATCAATTTGGCGGCTATTATGCTTTTTTACCTGGCTGGAATGCCGGCTTACTATCAGGATCTGCTATCCTACCAGGAATACCAGTTCATTAGCGCAAACATCGTAGATCTGCATCAATCCAGTGAAGAAGTCATCGGGGATAAAGTAAAAATTATCACACCCCCGGATGCAACCGAAAGAGACCGCGCGCTTTTATCAAACACCTTCCATTTCAGCAACTTGGATGATTTTTATGTTGATAGTATCGAGAACTTTAACATCAACAAGATACCCGAAAGTGATTCCGATTTTCAAAGTATTGTCATTGTCAAAGTAAAAGAAAGCGATTTATTAGAAATTTCTGGAGGTAAACCGCTCAATTTTGGTGATGCCTTCTATATCATCTTATACTGAGACGATAGCGCAACATAAATTTCCATGCATTATTGCAGCCGAAACCGCAGTGTTTCATAAGTTGTTTTTACGTAATTGAGCAACCCATAGAAAATCAGTACCAATCCACTCATCTCCATGAACTCCTCAAGCGTGACCAGAACGTTATAGGTAATATTTTTCGCGCCATGGGTCCCCGCATAAATAGATCCCAAAGTCTCCATACCCAGCAAACCGCCAAAATATATCAATCCAGCAATAGCCAGCCATTTCTTTATGTGTCGGGGTAAGGAAATCAAAAATTTCCAATACGCGATCGCAACAGCCAAAACCAGAATCACGCCTGGAATGACCCACGCATACTGCCTAATTCCGGGCAGGCCACTCTCCCCAACTAACATTTCCATCGGAGCACTGCTCAATTCATGAATGGAAGCGCCTTCATCAAAACACAAAAAAGAAAAAATGAGACTGAGAAAAAGCCAATGCCAACGGTAACAGTCATTTTCATTGAACTTCATCCTGCTGATCAATATCAACAAAATACCGATAGCGCCATACAATAAAGTTGAATAGATAGAAGGCAGCGACAGTTCGTGGTCAACGTCAATTAGCGGGATGAACCAATTCGCCCTGGCAGAACCAGCCTGGTAAACC
Organism: Anaerolineaceae bacterium UBA5211; assembly: GCA_002412595.1. Classification (GTDB taxonomy): domain Bacteria; phylum Chloroflexota; class Anaerolineae; order Anaerolineales; family Anaerolineaceae; genus Pelolinea. The sequence continues at coordinate 17,964 of DHVJ01000009.1, read as the reverse complement.
AACATCTGGGTCAACAAGCTGATCAGGGAAAACCCCAGGGCGATGATCGCTAAAAGCAGACAGACTTTCCGCGGATTTAATCGAACTCCGGTAATTGATGCATGTTGGCCTTCCGGGGGCAGGGTAGATTCTGAAGAATGATTGCTCAAATTATTATCGGATTTAAAGATCAGCTTTTATTAACCGCTGAATCTTAGTACCAAATGATACTCCTTTCTGTAGATTTACCCGGATTGAAATGAAGGGATTTCATGCTATAGTTCCAGGGATATTTCCGGGATTGTTAGTTCTAAATATTTCAGAAGCGTATAAGTCGCAGCTGCCAACCCGGACATCTCCAGCGTTTTTCCCAAGGTCAGTAATATGCTGAATACGAATGAATTGGTACTATAAATTGCAGCAAAATCGTCCCCAAACCGCTCAATCAACAGGAATCCCAAATAATATATCCCCAAAGACACCAACGCTCGTTTTAGCGTTTCTTTGGGCAGCGCTTTGAAGAATTTGAGGTAAAAACAAACCAGGATGATCAATACCAGACCCAGGCTGAATACCCAGCGGTGATATGGGAAAAATGGCAGTAATCCACTCACCCACCCGCGAACCAGTTTAAATACATAAGTGTGCAACGCAGTACCTCTATCAAAAGCCAAATAGAGAAATAGCCCCGTCAATCCGCACCATTGCCACCTGAACTGATCTTTATCGGCCAGTTTCACAGCGGAAATCATTCCCAGTAATAAAAACGCCATGAAATACAACAAAACCGTAAAGATTGTCGGGATCGAGAGGGTTTTGCCCATATTGACCAGCGGGATCAACCCAAAAGCCTCATCATAAACTGTCAAATATTTAATCGATTGACCAGTCAAGCTCAGCAAAGACAAAAAAACGACAACCAGTTCAATATCTATCCCAAGTTTGTCAGGTAAAACACGAATTTCCGAACTCGAAGGTTGAATCGGTCTTTCCTGCAATGAAGTTGTTGTCATAAATGTATTAATGCCCTCGCCATACGAGGAGCTATTATAAATTCGCGGGTGTTAACTCCATGTAAAATCCTTGTGTCAATCTTGACACAGACTATTTCAGGTTTAACACCAGATATAAAGTCAGATTACAAAGAACACCAGGAGATGTAAAAATTACAATCTTTTCTTCATATAATTAATATTGTTGAGGAGGGAGAACGATGGAAATTATATACAAATTAATAGATACTTTAACGCGGTTCTTTCAAAAGACCAAATCAGTTCCGATCCAATACTTTTCTTCACACAATCAAAAATACGGGAAATCAGTGCTGATTGGGGCAATATTTATTTTAAGCTTTCTCTTCCTCCTATGCGGTTTTTTTATTGGCAATCAAGACCCCCATGAAGAATCCGCAAGCGAATTACCCGCGCTATCCATTACTGAAATCGCATCTACAATATACGCCCAGATTACGAAAGATAAATTATTATCCGCTTCCTCAACCAACACACCGAATACACCCAGCCCAGAACCTACCATAACGCCTTCTAAAACCCCGGACCCAATTCAATTGTTATTTGAGAAATATCCCTGCCTCGCTCAAAACAAAGATATTTCCTACGGGAAGGTGGTTGAAATTATAGATGGCACCTCAATCATAGTGGAAATTGGATCAGAGCTATTTCCGGTAAGCTATGTTGGCATTGACTGCCCGCAGTGTAAAGATCCCGAACAAATTGAATTTTTCGGTGTAGAAGCTTTGGACGTAAACAGAAACCTGGTTGAAGGGGAGGAAGTAATTTTAATCAGGGATTCCTCAGAGACTGATCAATCCAACCATCTATTACGATACGTAATTAAAACAGATGGAGATATTTTCATAAATTATTTACTTGTATTTCAGGGTTATGCACAAGCTTCCAGCAATAATGTGGATATTGCATGTTCAAATCTTTTCACCGAAGCTCAAAATCACGCCAATACTTATTCCCTGGGTTTTTGGTCAGAAGCTATTGTCCCTCCCACGGCAACAGAACCCACTTCCGATCCAAGAGCGGGATGCGATCCCTGTTACCCAAGTGTTTGTATCCCGGATGTCTCCTATGATCTGGATTGTAAAGATATCCCTTTCCGCCGGTTTAGCGTTCCCAATTGCGACCCTCATGGGTTTGATGGGGATAATGACGGTATAGGATGCGAGAGCGGATAAAAGAGAGGTAAAAACAAACTATATAGGGCAGGTGGGACTCGCCTGTCCTTGCTAAAGGAAACCCACAAGGTTAGAGAAAGTATAAATCAATCACGAATAACACGGAAAGAATAAGGGAATGGCAAGGCACATTACCAAGTATTAAAATAATAACCCAGTAGGGCGGGTGGGACTCGAACCCACAAGGTATCTCTACCGGAGGATTTTAAGTCCTCTGCGTCTGCCTAATTCCGCCACCGCCCCGGGTTGAGAGTTATTTTATCTTAAATTGCGCAGCTTACAAGGATTTGATTTCATTTTCCTCTGACGACTTTTCCGAAGGCGATGGAAGCGCTGGCCTTGAAATGGTCCCAGGGGGAAAGCAGCCGCCCGCTGATTTGGCCCAGCTCAAGCGCCGCGCGCAGTTCATCCGGGTTGCCGAACGGCGGCAATTCCACCGTCGCCAGACCCAACTCCACCAGCGAGTGTGCGTCTGAGCCGGCTTGCTTGCGCATGCCCTTCTCTTGAGCGAAGGCCAACGCCTGGTCATTCAGCCCACCCCGCAGGCAGCGCGCGTTGAAGACTTCCAACGCATCCACATGCGGCAGGATCTCCAGCAGCACCTCCATCTTCCAGCCGTGACGGCGCAGGTCAAACGGATGCGGCACCGCAATGAAAGCACCCTGCTTTTTCAGACGCTCGATGGTCTCCATCGGAGACAGGCGCGCGGGGATTTCTTCGCTCAGGTAGTAAGCCAGCAGCTCCCCACCGTCGGTCAGGATCTCCTCCCCGACTACGATCAGCTCAGGGTCCATTTGCTTGGCTTGCAAGGCGCAACCGATGCGGTTGTGGTCCGTGATGGCCAAGCGCGATATGCCGCGCTCATGGGCGGTCTGGATCAAAGGGCGCAGTTGGTTGCTGCTGTCCGGGGAACAAACGGTGTGGCAGTGAAATTCAGCCTTAATCAGTTGGCTGTTAGCATTCATATAAGACACTTATTTCCTTTATTTCCTGGGGGTGGGCGTGTAGAAGAATTCCTCGCGGCTTTCCGGGCGGATGATGCGCGTCCAGTAGTTGCCCGCGATGTTGGCCGTGACAGTGGTTTCGCCGTTCTCCAGCGTACCTTCATAATAATCTTCGCCGTTATAGGCACGGTAACCTGACAGCACAAAGGGCAGCCCGCCATCAGCCAGCACCCATTCACCGTTGTATTTGCGCGCGATGTGCACATGGATGCCGGAGGAGCTGCCACCCTCACAGGAGGGATGCCCCACGCGGTCATCCTGGTTCAGATAATCGCCCACATTCACGCGGTCGCTGTTGGCAACGTGCATATACACCAGCACCCAGCCGGTCTGCTCATAACCATCGCCATCCAGGTCAATCACCACCACGCCGTTGCCGGCCCGCACCACGCGCCCGGCTGCCGCAGCGGTAGCGTAATGGGTGGAATTGCCGCAGCCGGCGCTGGCCAGGGGCGGGGCGAAATCCAGCGCGGCCAGAGCGCCGTCGTCCTCCCAGCCGGAACCCCAAGCTGCATGCGGCCCGCCGGTCAGGTTCCAGACTTCGTTGGGTGGGAAAGGCAGGTTCAGCTCGGGCTGCGCTACCTCTTCCGTGAAGATCGGGTCAACCCCGCTGCCTAATTCAAAGGCATCGCCGAAATATTCGGTGAAAATGGCAGACAAGCTGCGATCGCCATACAAGGCTTTCTCCCAGCTGCTGCGATCGTGCGTTTGCGCCAGGGTGTACATGACCGCCACCGTGCCGGCATTCAAATAAGGGGAAAGCCGCAGGGTATCGCCATCTGCAAAGGTCAGCTCGGTCAGCTTGCCCTCGCGCCAGCCGTAATAACCTTTCATCAATTGCTTGATGGCCCAGCCGGTCTGGAAATACACCGTGCCGCGATCTTTCTTTTCCCAGCCCATGCTGTAGTTGATGTGGTCCAGGTCAGGCTTGGGATTGCTCAACCAACCGCCTTCGGATTCCATGATGGTCAGCAAGATCTGCGGGTTGATGGAATATTCCAGGCCCATTTCATAGATAATTTCCGCGGCGGAGGTCTGCCCGCGCGTCATCAATTCGGTGTAAGTGCTGATGTAGCCGGGCAGCTGGTCGGCAAAAGCCTGCACATCAAAGAGCGCCACGGAGGGCGAAAAGACAATGGCCGAATCGGGAAACAGCAGGTCGGGTTTGGTGGTCTCACCCAGTACATCCTTGACCAGAAAACGCGAGCCGGGCGCGATCATCAAAGCGGCATCGCGGTCGGAATCGTCGATGATGTCTCCCGCATGCACGCCGAAATGGGCCGCAATGGATTCCAGCGTGTCGCCAGACTGGGATTCATAAGCAATATAGCCCTCCGGCAGCGGGGTTGGGGTGGTTGTGGGTGTGATGGTGGCCGTGGGCTGCGGGCTGGCCGTGGCAATGGGCTCCGCGGTGACGGCAGAACAAGCGCCCAGAACAGGCGCAGCGAGGACCAGAGCAGCCAAGGCTGCTATCATTTTTTTATGGGTAAACTCTATTTTCATCCGTTGGAAAACCTGAAGCCTCAATCACGAGGCTGTCCTTTGTGAGACTGCCGTCATATTCTACTCCAAAGCCAGCCGATTCCCAACCACTCAGGATAAACGGAATATCCTGGTCGGCCGGAATCCACTCGCCGTTATAACGGCGGGCAATGTGCAGATGCGTGCCGGTAGCCGGGCCGCCTTCACAGGAGGGATGCCCAATGGGATCGCCCGCGTTCAGCCAGGTGCCTAAAGCCACGCGCTCACTTTCCGCCACGTGCATGTAGAGGACCGTCCAGCCGCTGCCCTCGAAGGAATCATCGTCCAGGTCCTGCACGACCAGACCATCCGAGACACGCACCACCGGCCCGTCCGCCAGCGCGCGTACCCAGTTCGGACTGCTGTAGCAGCCCCAATCGTCCTCGTTGGGCGCCACGGGCGCAAAGTCCAGCGCTGCCCAGGCCGCGCCGTCACCCCAGGCTGAGTGCGGCCCGGCGGTGAAATACCAACCCTCCCCGTCTGCATAAGGCAGGCGCAATTCGGGTTGGGCCAGGCCGGCCGGGATGAGCGGCTCCACAACATTTTCCCGCGGAGAACCAAACCAGGCCAGGTAATCCACGTGTACTCCCAGCAGACCAACCGCTGTCAGCCAATCGTTATAGCCAAGTAATAAGGAATAGAAATATTGAATTGCCGCGCTGCCTGCGTTCAATTGCTCAGGGATCTCGACCACTACCCCATCCGTCAGGGTCAGCGCATCCAGCGCGTTCACCCGGCGGGTGTAGTAGCCGCGGTTGAGCGTGTTTGCCGCCCAGGATAGCTGGCGGAAAAGACCTTTATAGGCGGGGTCAGCGAGGAAGGGATCTTCCAGGTTGAGCGTTTGGCCGGAACGGTTGCGCAGCAAGGATAATAGTAACCGCGGGTTAACGGAGTAATCGCGGCTAACCTTCTCCACTATCTCCGTCCCGGTCATAGGACGCTCGTCCACCAGCTCGCTGTAAGCGTTTAATGCCGGCAAGTTTTCGCCCACGAAATCGGAGAGAGAAAAAGCGGCTAACGCGGGACCATAGACCAGCTCGGAATCCGGAAGGATCTCAAAATCAGGTCCGGCTTGCGGGCCGCTGGGCTGCACTTCCACCGGCGTCTCACGCACCAGCCCCTCGAAAGGCGAAGGACCTTTATCCGGCCGCACGCAGCCGGTTATCCAGAGCGAAATCAGCAGGATCACCAGCGCAGAGCGGAACAGTTTTTTCATTGGATATGGCGGAAGATGGGTAATTTGGTGCCTGCGATCAGATGCAGGTGAATGTGATAAACCGTTTGGCCGCCATCCTGGCCAACGTTGAAGACCAGGCGGTAACCCTTCTCATCCACACCCACTTCTTTAGCCAGATCGCGCGCTTTGAGGATCAGCTTGCCGAGCAATTCCGCGTCTTTGTCGTCGGCTTCGTTGATGGAAGCGATGTGTTTGTTAGGCACGATCAGAATATGCACCGGCGCGGCCGGGCGCGTATCCCAGAAAGCCGCCAGCGTTTCGTCGCGATACAGGAAATCGGCTTCCGCTTCGCCCTTGAGAATGCGGCAGAAGATGCAGTCGTCGTGGGTCACGCGCTCACCTCAGCGAATCTGCGGATTTGGTTGGGAGTCTGATTTGGAAAGATTGTCAAAGTCATGGTGGTGGGGAAGCTCCATTCTTTTATTCGTACGTCAATCAACGCGGATAATTTTATCATCAGGCAGCAAAGGATTCGTTCCTGACAAAAGTTGACAAAAGTTGACAAAAGTTGACACTTTTTAAAAACGAAGCAGAGATTCGCATTCGTTCCTTGAAACGAAGGATATACGGCTACACGCAAGAACTCTGTTTTAGCGAACCTTAATAAAGATATAGAAACTTGATTCGATTACCGTCTCATAATCGAAGAAATACACTAAAATCAATATAAGCATAGCTTTAAAGGGGTTTATGGAACATTCTACTGACATTTCTCTTAATTTGTTGCATTACCCGCAACACTCTGGCGATATTCTTATTTAACCCCGGGGAGTTATTATGAACCGTATTGAAAACAAAACCGCGCGACTTTCCCAAATTGAAGCCCTGTTGCTGGATCATCCGGAAGGATTATCGCAGGCTGAAATCAGCCGGCGTTTAGGCGTGCATCGCTCGACTATTCTACGCAACCTGGTTGACATCACTGCTCCTGTGTATGAGGATCAAGGCCGCATTTTTATTGATCGTGAAGCTTATCTAATCAACTTGCGTTTGAACCTGCATGAAGCTCTTTCCATTCACTTGGCAGGACGTTTTATGTCAAGTTGCATGGATCGGCGCAATCCGCATGTAGCTTCCGCGCTACGCAAATTGGGTATTGCTTTAGAAAGTTTAGCCCCATCCATTAGTATATTTATACGAAATTCAGCCAACACTTTTGATGATGGCTCCAAACGTCAGGATCCGCACTATCTGCAAGTGCTCGAAAAAATAACGCTTGCCTGGGCTGAAAAACGCAAAGTCCAACTATGGTATCGCAGTGCCGATGAGAGCAATGTGAAAGAGTACCAATTTTGCCCCTATTTTATTGAAGTCAGTGCTGTTGGGCAGGCTATTTATTCCATTGGCCTCATTAAGCCAAACGATCAGATGCGGACATTCAAGATAGACCGCATTGAGCGAATTGAAATCCTCAAGGATGTCTATTCCGTCCCTGAGGATTTTGATCCAGAACAATTATTCAAGCAAGCCTGGGGCATCTGGTTCACCGAGCAGGAGCCGGTTGCGGTGCGGCTGCGCTTTTCCGCGCAAGTCGCCAGAAGGGTATTGGAAACACGCTGGCACCCAACCGAGCAGGTCACCGAACAGAGCGACGGCAGCCTATTATGGAGCGCAGCCATCGCCGAACCGCTGGAAATGGTGCCCTGGATCCGCGGCTGGGGCGCGGACGTGGAAGTGCTGCAACCTCAGGAATTGCGCAAACAGATCCAAGAAGAGGTTGGAAAAATGTATCAACTTTATCATCCATAAGGAGTTTAGTTTATGAATAGTCCAATCCAAGATCAAATCGGCCTTATTTGGGCAAAATCAAATCGGAAAAACCCAAAAGAAACTCATTTATTGCTTTTTCATTTGTTGGAGAGCGCAGCAGTAGCTTTGACTTTATGGCAAGAGGCGCTATCCACATCAATTAAAAAGGATGTTGCAGAAAATTTAAATTTGTCGATTAATTCTGCCGGAAAAATGCTGGCCTATTGGGTTGGAATGCACGACATAGGGAAAGCCAGCCCGGTCTTCCAGAGCGCGCTTGAGAAGAGCAACCCAAACCTGATCGAGAAAATCCGTGCTGCCGGTTTGCCGATCGAAAAAGATATCAGCCCGGTTTATCACAGTCAGATCAGCGGGAAATTTATCCGTGAAAATCACCTGGCGCCCATTGAGATTGACATTGCCATTTCCGGTCACCATGGCATGTGGAATTCCAATTACATGAATATCCCTACCCGTGCTTATGGCAAGCAATCCTGGGATATCCTGCGCTCAACGCTATGCGCTATCCTCATGGACGTTTTGGAGATTGATTGCATTCCCACGCTTGAAATGAATACAGATAGGAAAAATGTTTTTACAGCGTGGTTTAGCGGTCTGATTTGCGCGGCAGATTGGGTATCCTCAGATGAAACGCGGTTTACTTATCATTCTGAATGGGAGAAACCAACGGAATACTTCAATAAGGCACTTGAGAAATCAAAACAGAGCCTGGAGGATTTAGGCTGGGTAGGGTGGCGGGCAAAGGGCGAAATGGTAACTTTCCACGAAATGTACCCTAAATTCCATGCCGCCAACGCCATGCAAAGCCAAGCCATCGAACGCTACGAGCATTTCAATCCCCAGGAACCGTTCCTGATGATCGTCGAAGCACCCACCGGCATCGGTAAAACTGAAATTGCTATGTACCTGGCAGATCGTTGGCTGCAACAAAGTAACGGCAGCGGCCTTTACATTGCCATGCCCACGCAGGCCACCAGCAACCAACTCTACCAGCGCTCGCGGGAAGTTTTAGCACAACGCTACCCCGATCAAAAAGTAAATGTGGTTTTGGCACACGGTCAGGCACGCTGGAATAAGGACCTTGAGAATATTCGTGTTGCCGCAGTGGGTGAAATCCAGGGAGATCAGAACCTGTTCGCTTCCGCATGGTTCCAGAATAATCGCAAACGGACCCTTTTAGCGCCTTTCGGCGTTGGAACGGTTGACCAAATATTCCTGAGCATCCTTCAAACCAAACATTTTTTCGTGCGCCTATTTGGACTGAAGAATAAAGTCGTCATCTTTGATGAAGTCCATGCTTACGACACTTACATGAATGCGCTCTTTCACCGTTTACTGGAATGGCTGCACGGTCTGGGCACAACAGTCATCATCCTTTCCGCTACCCTGCCAGAGGAAACCCGCCGGGCGATTTGCGCCCATTATGACGGAATTCCGGAAAGCGAAATCCCCCACGATAACAATTATCCACGCATCAGTATAACCAGCCCGGGAAGGGAGACGCAGGTTGACCCGCTGATCTGGTCCGAGAAAAGCAGACAGTTAACCATAAGCTGGCGTTCAAGGGAAGATTTAACCGATTTGTTGAGCGAAAAACTCTCCGAAGGAGGATGTGCGGCAGTACTCTGCAACACCGTGAAGCAAGCCCAGGAGACCTATCTGGAAATCAAAGCAAAAGGCATCGTTGAAGATGAGGACCTGACCCTGTTTCACGCCCGATTTCCATTCGGCTGGCGCGATATGATTGAAGAAAAGGTATTGAGCCGATTTGGAAAAAAGGCCTCTCGGGAGAATGGCAAGCGGCCGAAAAAAGCAATCGTGGTGGCAACCCAGGTAATCGAACAAAGCCTGGACCTCGATTTTGATTTTATGGTCACCGAACTAGCGCCGGTTGACCTGATCCTGCAACGTGCCGGCCGCCTACACCGGCACGATCGGGAAGATTCCCGCCCCAAAAAGCTGAGCCAGCCTGAGTTGATAATCCTGGAAGTCCCGGAAGGGCAAAATGGGATACCAGAAGTGGGCCGACACGAACCTTTTTACCCCAAAAGCGTTTTGTTGAAAACCTATCTTCAGCTGAAGAAGATTTCCAAAATGGATATCATTCCATCCACCCGAATGCTGATCGAGAAAGTCTATGAAACTGAACTAGATTTGCTCGAATTGGATTACCCGGAATATGAAGAGCCGTTGGAGAAATGGATCCAGGAAGAAAGAGGGGAGCAGGAAATAAAAGCCGACACAGCCAACTTAACCGTAATTGGTCAACCAGGGGATAAGCGTTTTCTGACACGCGTGATCAGCCAATATATTGATAGCGAAGAAAACAACCTAACAGTTATGCAAAACCTGATCGCCAAGACCCGCGATGGCAGCATCGGCATCCGCATTCCATGTCTGTTCACGAATGACAGCGGCAAACTGTTCTACGATTCGGAATGCCGGGATGAAGTTCAACAGGAAAAAGACCATGAAAAACTGTCGTTGAATGAAATCTCGATCGGCTACCTTCCATTGGCCAAGACTATTCTTCAGGAAGCGAGCGAATTTGAAAATCCAGCGTACATGAAGCATTCAAAGAGTGAACAATATCTTCTCTTCCGGGACGGAAAGAATGACATCGGAAAATTCCATCTCGAGCTTACCCATGAACTGGGCCTTACATTTCAATATGGAGGAAATAATGCCAAAATATAATTTATTAGAAGAAGGTTGGATTCAGTGTATTAATTCACGCGGACAGCCCGTTGAATTGAGTATTCAACAAATCCTAACCGAAGCGCAAGACGTAAGGGAATTGTCCCATCCTATCCCTATCGTCAACGCCTCTGTCCTATTCCTGCTGGAAACAGTTCTGATTCGGGCGCTAACCAACGCCGGCACGAACCTGGATGATTACGATGAATGGCTGGCGGGCTATCAGGCAGGGGCATTTAACAAACAGGCGCTGACTGTATATCTTTCAGAATGGCACGACCGTTTTTATCTATTTGACGAAGAACATCCTTTCCTGCAAAGCATTATTGTGGGTGAAAATTTTTCCGGCTCCGCGATGAAATTGCTGCCCCATTTTTCCGGCGGGACCGGTGGAAACAGCGCCACGTTATTCGACCATCATACTGAGTTGGAAGGCATTCAATTATCCTTTTCGGAAGCTGCCAATTATCTGCTGGCTGCGCATCAATATGGCTCCGGGGGGCGTATTATGGGGTCAGATTACTTCAGCGAATCACTACCCGCAAATGGTCTGTCCTTTTTTATTGAAGGCAACAATCTGTTCGAGACGCTGTATTTGAACCTGCTGCCTTATCCGTCTTCTTTGGACACCGGCATTTCCTCCAAACCGGCGGATGGCCCTATCTGGGAACGCAATGATCCCTATGAGGTTTCCGGAAGGGCTTCCGCTGATAAAGGAAAAACCTACCAACCCCTGGGGTTGTTGGATTTGCTCACCTGGCCCGGCCGCAAAATCCAGCTAATCCCTGAAGGTAACGGTTATGTCCGCGAAATTAAAATGCGCTCCGGTCTGAAAATGAACGAACAGGATTTTCCCTGGTATGCCAATAACGCCAAAGGCTTTTATCTGCGAGCCAGAGAAAACCATGCGGTTTGGCGCGATTACGCCGTGCTGCTGCAATTCCGCGACATGGTATCCAGTGATCCGGATAAAAGCCGGGCACCCCGAACCATTCAATGGCTGCATGGGCTAAATGCCGCCGGCTACTCCCTTGGACATCCTTTCCATCTTGCGGGATTGGGCATGGCCAAAGAAGCAGGAAAACAAAAAGTCTATTTCTACAGTGAGCAGCGGCTTCCCATTCCACACGAATACCTGGCCAACATCGACCTGATCGCTGATATCGCCAATCAGCTCGATATAGCGGAGATGGTTCAGGGAAGTTTATATGGCGCCATGATGGTCTTTGCTGAAACGATGTTGTCTTTTGACGCAGATCAAAACGGCAGAAAGCCGGATCCGAAGGACAAGCAGAAACTTGCCGAGCATTTAGGCGCCGAAAGGATGTACTGGGGAGCCTTGGAAAATGCGTTCTCAACCCTGGTCACCAATCTACCCCTGGATGAAGAGGAAGCGATCAAGCAGTGGAAAGAAAGTATCCGGGCGGAAGCGCGCAAAGCTTTCACACAGAGCATCCGGCTGGCGGGTGAATCGGTTCAAGCTTTAAAGGCCGAGACTGCCGCCAAGCGCGTTCTGGAATTCGGTTTTTTCAAACATATCGATAAAGAACAATCATAAAAAGAAAGGATGGAAATCTAATGAGTGAATCGTTCAAACACCCGGTGATTCAACACCTGGAATCGTTGGCAGGCGAGGACCATGCAGACCGCGCCGCACTGGCAAAATTACGACGGGCCTTGCAAAATCCCATTGAAGCCTACCCCATCATTCTGCCTTACCTGCCTCATGATGTAAGCGACAACGATTTGAGCCTATACGCAATGTTAGCAGGGTTGTTTGCCAATCACCCGCAAATCGGCGGAAGCGGTAACATGGGGAATCACATGCGGGAAGCAGCGGGCGAAAACGTCGAGGCGACCGAACGCCGTTTCGTGAACCTGCTGCGCTCCAATCTGGAAGACCTGCCCATATTGCTGCGCCAATCGGTCAGTTTTTTGCGCTCTAAAAATAATATCCCAGTAGATTGGGAACAATTGCGCCGAGACCTCTTTGCCTGGGATCATCCCCAGGAATATGTCCAGAAAAACTGGGCGCGCGCCTTTTGGAGCAGCCATGCCAGTAATGATGCTAAAGAAACACAAAACCAAAATCAATAATAATTATCAGGAGAAAAAAAATAATGTCCACCAAAATTGAGTTCCATATGATCCAATCCTTCCCACCAGCGAATTTAAACCGGGATGATACCAACATGCCGAAAGACTGTGAATTTGGCGGTGTACGCCGCGCACGCATTTCGAGCCAATGCATCAAACGATCCATCCGCCTGCATCCTGATTTCAAGAAATATACTGGGGTTCCGCCTGCCGACCGCAGCCGCAGATTGATTGATCCCATTCAAAAAAGCTTGATCGAAGCAGGCAAAAAACCAGAAGAAGCCCTGGAAGCAGCTTCGGCATTTATTGCAGAATTATTAGGTGGGGTGGAAAAGCAAAAAGATGACGAACAATACCCCCGCTCCAAAGTGCTCTTCTATGCGAGCAAGGAAGAAATTAGCGCAATGGTGCAAGCTCTGCTTGATAATTGGGACAATAAAGATTATAAGGGACTGGTTAAAGATTACATTAAACAATTTTCTGATCGTACCTCAGCACCAGATATTGCACTCTTCGGACGTATGTTGGCCGATAAACCCAATCTCAGCATGGAAGCTTCCTGCCAGGTAGCGCATGCCATCTCCACCCACCGCGTCAATATGGAAATGGATTTCTTTACCGCTGTGGACGACCTGCAGCAGACGGAAGACGCCGGCGCCGGTATGATGGGCATCACCGGTTTCAACGCCGCCACTTTTTACCGCTATGCGGCCATCGATTGGGGGCAATTACTGGAAAACCTGAATGGGGATAGGGAACTAGCCCAGAAGACCGTGTGCGGTTTCCTTTCTGCCATGGGCAAAGCTATCCCAACCGGCAAGCAGAATGCTTTTGCCGCACAAACCCCGCCTTCTTTAATTCTGGTTATCATTCGAGAAGACGAACAGGCCTGGAGCCTGGTCAATGCCTTTGAAAAGCCTGTCACAGCCAGAGGAGATAAAAGCATCCTGCATCAATCCGCGGCTGCACTGGACAACCATTGGCACGAACTGGATATGATATACGGCGATCCTAATTGCCCAGTCAAATCATTCATGCTGGCTCTGCCGGAAATTGAAGGAGAGTTAACCTACCTGAAAGACGCAAAAGTCGCTTCGCTATTCGCTCTGGAAGAGGCCATCTGTGGCGCACTACCGCAGGAGGCTTAACGATGACCAGCACGCTACTCCTTCGGCTGCAGGCCCCCATGCAAGCCTGGGGTGTGCAAAGCCTGTTCAGCAGCAGAGATACCTGCCGGGAGCCTACCAAAAGCGGTGTAATTGGACTCTTATGCTGCGCCCTGGGCCGGCAGCGTGATGAGCCTTTGGAGGACCTGCTCAACCTGATAATGGGTGTACGCATTGACCAGGAAGGCCAACTATTGAAAGATTTTCAAACTGCCAGGAATATCATGAATGCAGCAGGGAAAACAGACGCGAACGTCATCTCGGACCGCTTTTACCTATGCGACGCAATTTTTCTGGTGGGATTAGAAAGTGAGGATAGACAGCTGCTCTCAAAGCTATGGGAAGCTGTTCATCATCCCCAATGGCTGCTTTATTTGGGCCGGCGCGCTTTTCCTCCCGCTAAACCGGTATGGTTGAGGGACGGATTACGGCAGAGTGAGACGCTAATCGAAGCACTGACGCAATATCCCTTTCTGGGCAACGAAAAGGCTTACCAGCAAACAGATCAGTTAAGAGGAGTTCTGGAAGACGCGCAGGGAAGTATCTCACAGCAGGATACTCCGCTGGAATTTAAATCCCGTTCTTTTGCTTTACGGAATCAATCGCTCCACTATTTTCCAAAACCCGCTTCCAGATTAGAGGAGGCAAATCATGTATCTTAGTCAATTAAAGCTGAATCTTTTGAATCCACAGGCCAAACAGGACCTGGGCAATCCTTATGAATTACACCGGACCATTATGCACGCTTTTCCCAATCCATTGCCTTCGGGTGAAAGGGTCTTATTCCGAGTGGAAACGGTCCAGGGCCAATTACAGCCTTTGGTTTTGGTGCAATCCCTTTCCAAGCCGGATTGGGAGACCGTTGAGAATTCTTTCGATATGTATTTTTCCCAATCCCCCCAAGTCAAATCATTAGATGGAATGAACGTAAAACAGGGAGATATTCTGCGTTTCCGGCTGCGAGCCAACCCCAGCAAACGCGTCCGCTATGGCGAAGAAGGTCACAGCCAACGAATTTCATTGTTCTCGGAATCCGACCGGCTGGATTGGTTGATGCGTAAAGCAGAACAGAACAGTTTTACTTTGGACAAAGATCGAATCATCATACGAGACGCCCCTTACCGCACTTTTTTCATTCCGCACTCCCCAAAGAAGCGGAAAGCAACCCTCAATATGGTTGATTACGACGGATTGCTTCAGGTGAAGGAACCAGAGCAGTTTCTGGAAGGTATTTCCTGTGGTATTGGTCCCGCGAAAGGTTTTGGCTGCGGAATGCTCTCTTTTGCCCGTGCCTAGAATTGCCAAGAGGTTAATACAGAACCTTAACAATTGAAAAGGAGATCAACATGCGCGATATGCAAATCTTGCCTAAATTAAGCGACAGCATCAGTTTCTTGTATCTGGAACAAGTCGTAATCCATCGCAACCAAAACACAGTTGAGGCAATTGACCAGGAAGGCCGCATTCTCATTCCTGTGGCCACATTGAGTGTGCTGATGCTAGGCCCAGGGGTCAGTATCAGCCATGCAGCGATCAATATCCTGGCAAAAAATGGCTGCAGCGTCGTTTGGGTGGGGGAAGACGCCACCCGGTTTTACGCCTCGGGAATGGGTGAATCTTACAAAGCCTATAAAGTGATCCGCCAAGCCGAATTAGTTAGCGATCCTGAAAAACGAAAAAAGGTCGTGTTGGGAATGTATTTCAAACGCTTTGACACTCAACTGGATAAAAACCTGAGCCTGCCACAGATCCGCGGGCTGGAAGGCGTGCGTGTGCGGAAATGCTATCAGGAATGGAGCCAAAAGACCGGTGTGGACTGGCAGGGCAGATCCTACAATTTTCAGAAATGGGGCGGTGATCCGATTAACCGGGCGCTATCCACCGCTAATGCAGTGATGAACGCAGTTTGCACAGCAGTGGTTATTTCGGCGGGATATTCCACCGCATTGGGATTCATCCATCAGGGCCGTCAATATTCTTTTGTATATGATGTGGCCGACCTATATAAAACCGAAATCACCATACCGGCTGCATTTAAAATCACTGGAGAGGGGAGCGCATCGGTGGAGAAAAGGACACGTTTAGCCATGCGGGATAAGATAAAAAGCGATAAATTGATCGAACGAATACTGGCAGATATTAACGAATTGCTGGAATGCGGCGACCAAGAAATGGTTGAAGAAAACGAAGAATATGTGGACCCGGATCAGATGTATCCTTTCCCTTTATGGGAACAACTCTTTGAAGCAGAAGGCAGTGAAAAATGATGGTACTCATTCTGCAAAGCGTGCCCGCAGGGGTGCGTGGGGAAATTTCCAAGTGGTTAATTGAACCTTTCCCGGGGGTATTTGTGGGACATGTCAGCGCAAGGGTACGCGATAAATTATGGGATAAATGTATTAGCAACAAAAAAGTGAATGGGGTTGTTCAAATTTGGAGCACCAATAACGAGCAGCGTTTCAAAATGCGCGGAAACGGTACCGTGCGCCGAGAGATCCTGGATATCGACGGGGTGCAATTGATCCGCATCCCGGATGAGCACGCGGTATTAATGATGAAAGAAGTGACGGAGGTATAATCGGTGGAAGGGTTTTCCCCACACGCGTGGGGGTGTACCGGATGCGAAAGACCCAAAAGATCCTAAGGATCCGCGTTTTCCCCACACGCGTGGGGGTGTACCGTATTTGCAGAGCAGCGCCGGAATGAGTTGACCGAGTTTTCCCCACACGCGTGGGGGTGTACCGCACCGTAAATAACAACTTGCTGACGTTGGCACTTGTTTTCCCCACACGCGTGGGGGTGTACCGTTGAACTGCATGACCGTATGCGAGCGCTAGAGCTGTTTTCCCCACACGCGTGGGGGTGTACCGTACATATTGAAGAAACGCACTCCAATACCTGTTGGTTTTCCCCACACGCGTGGGGGTGTACCTTGGAGGTCTTTACCAGGGACGGGCTCCACTTACCGTTTTCCCCACACGCGTGGGGGTGTACCTGAGTAGTCATTTATTACAACCTCGCCATCGATCAGTTTTCCCCACACGCGTGGGGGTGTACCGGGATTACCTATAAAAGATGTTCGGTGCGATAGAAGTTTTCCCCACACGCGTGGGGGTGTACC
>DHVJ01000009.1:0-971 GCA_002412595.1 Anaerolineaceae bacterium UBA5211 | reverse complement strand
CCCACACGCGTGGGGGTGTACCTAATTTTGTTCGAGATAATAATCTCCTCTGTCAGTTTTCCCCACACGCGTGGGGGTGTACCTAGATACCCTTGTAGATGGTTTGCAGACGATATGTTTTCCCCACACGCGTGGGGGTGTACCTACTAACCCTTGAACGGCTTCACCTGGTCGGGTGTTTTCCCCACACGCGTGGGGGTGTACCGTGACATTACTCTGGCTGCCGACGGCCGTATAGAGTTTTCCCCACACGCGTGGGGGTGTACCTGTGAAAATTTCCGCCTATAAAAAATGGAGAGTGTTTTCCCCACACGCGTGGGGGTGTACCTAACCCCCATGAGGTGAGCAAGGGGGACGTTGGGTTTTCCCCACACGCGTGGGGGTGTACCTGCAGGCCCCGCCGCATGTATTGGGGATGCTGTGTTTTCCCCACACGCGTGGGGGTGTACCTGGATAGCCAGTTGCCCAATAGAAATTTAGGAAGTTTTCCCCACACGCGTGGGGGTGTACCGATAGTGATTGGCGTGTTCGCACAGCGGCGATAGTTTTCCCCACACGCGTGGGGGTGTACCTGTGGCATATGACTTATCAAGGTTTGAGTATATGTTTTCCCCACACGCGTGGGGGTGTACCTAGTCGACCCACCACTGAATAGTTGCATCCATTGTTTTCCCCACACGCGTGGGGGTGTACCTTCACAGAGGCCCCCCAGGGATGGGGAATTACGGTTTTCCCCACACGCGTGGGGGTGTACCTGACGGTTCGGGTGTCATAGCTGTGTCACCCTTGTTTTCCCCATCGTCCCCAAGCGCTAAAATATTACTGTCAATAGTCGCTCGATTAATACCACCCATATGCGGATGGATATTTACCAGCATGATCGTTTTGGTATTTACCACCAAAACAATAATTTATTAGTTGCTATTTGGCATCTGAGCTTTCGATAATGCCTCCTTTCTGCGGCTGCGCTG
>DHVJ01000011.1 GCA_002412595.1 Anaerolineaceae bacterium UBA5211 | reverse complement strand
TTTTGGAGTGGCTGCCCTGCTCCCCGCTGCAGATGAGGAATGAAAGGAGCAAAAAGTGCAAATACAGCTTTTTCTAATTCTTAGTCTTATGCTTTTCATTCTTGGTTGGGTGTGTCTGATCACCCAGAAAAATATTTTTAAACAAGTGATTGGTTTGAAGATCTTGATGCAAAGTGTAACTTTGGCATTGGCGCTGGGCGGCTGGTATCAAAACAATCTGAATTTGGCACAAGCAATGATTATTTCCGCTTTAGTTGTGGAAGCTATTGTAAATGCGTTAGCATTAGCAATGATCGTTAGTATTTACCGCGACGTACCCAGTGGTGAAATTGACTTATTGAGGAAACTGCGAGGATGATGATTGATTCCAGCTCACTCTTACTGATTATTTTCCCTATTCTACTGGGCTGCGTTTTTTTCTTTTTCCAAATATCACGTCGAAAAACAAGAAAACTTCTTCCAGCGCTCATTAGTATTCTCTGTTTTTATTCAACAGTGATTACAATTTTCTTTTCTAAGGCACCATTTAGCACTACTTTTAGTTGGCATCCTGCCGCAGGCAATATGGGGATGACCTTTGAAAGATCCCCTCTTGTATTGATCATACTGATAAGCATTGCTTTATTTTTCGTGGTTTTACATGATCACCGCCATCCCCAGGTGAGTTCATCTATTCAAATCAGCCTGATGCTTTTTTCTTACGCATTTGCGCTAACCGCTCTTGTAGCGGACCATTTTATGCTGCGCTTTGTCGCTTTAGAGTTTGTTGGCTTGTGTGTGGTCGGCTCTGTATTGGATTCCCCTCACAATGGCACCTCAAATTGGAACAATGTTCGCAACATTTTATTAAATTTTAAATTTGGCGACCTATGCTTTTTGGTAGCCATTTTTCTAATGCAGGCTAACAGCGGCACATTCAATATTAACCAGAACCTTGAGCTGGCTGCGGAATTATCTCAGCCAAATCAGGCCATAATAACCAGTTGTTTATTAGCCGTCGTATGGGTTAAGTTATCCATCTGGCCGCTGGATTGGTGGGTAAAAGCCTTATCTAGTCTTCCATCGTTTTTACGCACCTGGTATGCTGATCTGCTGCTGCCAGTGTTGGGTGTTTATCTCTTATATCGCACCTCCCCACTGCTCAATGCGAACACGAATCTGGCAACCTTTTTTGTGATTCTGGCCCTTTCCGCTGTTCTTATTAAGCTGCTTGTTTCCAAATTCAACAATCGGTCATTACCGCATCAACAACTAATTCAGATATTCAGTTCCATTTGCCTGATACCTTTGGCTGCCTTGGGAATGCAAAGTCTTTTATGGGCCTTTGTTATTTTTTGGTTCATTGCCCGTACAGCTTTTTCAATATACACGCTGCGGCATGAACACTCACCACCGTTTTCCCCTGCCCGCCCCGCCAGCCTTTATTTTGCTTCCCTCTTCTTTCTGCATGCTTTTTCTTTCCTCGCTTTACTTCACACAACCCATTCTAATTTCTTGCCCAATCTTGTATTGATCGCACTCTGGATAATATGGTGGCTGTTATCCATTCAGAGCCTGAATCAAATTTTCGTAAAAGAACGCAACTTGGCAGGTGAAACATTTTTAGAAAAAAACAAAAAAGCTCTGGAACTTACAACAGCCAGTCTGCTATTAGCCTTAGTGGCTGCTTGCATCACAGTTTTGGTTGTGTATCTGTTGTCTTTATATACCAAAGGAAAAGGTATTTGGATTACCGCAATTTTTATCGATAGCAGCAGTTCGCTAACTTCGGCGGCTTACGGACTAATACCCGCTTTGTCACTTTATTATCCTCTTTTCCATCACGCGGAAAAGGTCCGGAATTACCTGGGCCGATTGGTCCGTCCAATCCGCGTTAAGAATCCCCTCGTCTGGTTCTTCAGGAATGGCCAGATAAAAGATCCACTGAACCAGTTCTCCTGGTTAAGTTCACTATTCATGTCTGCGGCTTCTTTCCTCTACAAAACCATTGAACAAAATAGCGTTGACAAAATAGTGTCAATCTTCCAAAAGATATTCTCATTTCTATTCAACCAGATCGAAAAACTGATCAGCAAAGAACTTTGGGAAAACACACTAAAAACCATCGTAGATTCATCACGGAAACTACAAGCTCTGCATCCTGGATTCTTACGCCTTAATCAATTTTGGTTTTTGTTGTTCATTATCATTCTGGTGTTGGTCATCTTCAATCAGAGCATATTTTATATTTTTCCGAGCGGATAAAAAAAAGAGGAAATAAAATGAATACACAAAACATCATAATGGTTTCAGTAATTTTGGTAAAACTGCTTTCATCCGGATTTTTATTGCTATTTGGAAAATCCATTGGCCGATTCGCCAAATGGATTTCTCTTTTAGTTTCCTTTTCTTCTTTTGGATTATTCCTGGTATTCATACCTGCCCTTCAGAACGGGGAAATCCCATCAGTCGTCTTTGATTACCTTCCTACGATGGGTATTCAATTCAGTTTGAAAATCGATTGGCTGGCTTTCCCCTTTCTGCTGACAGAAGAGTTAGTCACCATCTTTGCCATCGTCTATGCCTTGGATTATGTGAAAACCGACGACCGCAGTCACACTTTTTATGCCCTACTACTGATGTTTTCAGCAGGCATGTCCGGTACTACCTTAGCGAATGATATTTTTCTCTTTTATTTTTTCTGGGAATTAATGCTGATCGCTTCATCCATTCTGGTATTGAATTGGGGTGAAAGTGAAAAGAGGAACGGCGTTACGCTAAAATATTTCATCATTACACACCTGGGTTCGCTTTTAGTCCTGGTTGCCTTCATCATGATCTATACGCAAACGGGCGTGGATAATTTTTCGGCTATTAAGGCCGGTCTGCAAGCGAATCCGGAGCAAATACCTTTAATTGGTTCTCTATTCTTGCTGGGTTTTGGTGTGAAAATGGCAGTCGTCCCCTTCCACATTTGGCTGCCGGACACACACTCAGAAGCACCGATGCCGGTCACCATCATGTTGGCCGCCGCTATGCTGAGCATGGGAACCTACGGCATTCTGCGCTTCCCAATGAGTTCCCTGTCGGCTATGCAATTTTCTATGTTCGCCCTCCCGATGATGATCGTAGGAGTCGTTTCTGAAATTTACGGCGCGAGCATGGCGTTGGTTGAAAAGGATATTAAGCGAATTATTGCTTATTCCAGTGTCAGCCAGATGGGATATATTCTTTACGGATTGGGTACACAAACTTATTCCGGGATTGTCGGCGCTACTCTTCACGTCATTTATCACGCAATTGTTAAGGCTTTATTATTTTGTTGCGTTGGCTGGATCATCAAAGCAACGGGGAAACGTGATATCCAAGCCCTTGGTGGAATGCACAAAAAGGATCCCTTGCTAACAGTGTGCATGGTTTTAGGAGGATTATCCATCATGGGTGTGCCAGCTTTGGCGATCTTCAATAGTGAATGGATGATTTTCAGTAGTGGTTTCCAAACTCCTTATACAGGATTAGCCATGCTGGAAATATTGGGTTCAATCCTAACCACAGCCTATATATTGCGTTTTATTGGGAAAATCTTCTTCACCAGTCAAGATGAGGAATTTAGCATTCAAAAAGTCCCATTTTCCATCAAACTAGCAACAGTATCCCTGACTATATTAACCATTACTGCAGGATTATTCCCAAAACCCCTCTTCAATTATGTTGTAAATGAACTCCCACTAATTTTAGGAGGACAATGGTGAGTTTTTCCATCCAAAATCCCCTAATCATTATTCTGGTGCTGAGTTTGGCGGCAATCATTATTTTTATGCTTTCAAAAATTCTGCACATTAGCAACTCAATAATGGCTTCATTATCAACGCTGACATTTCTTTTAATGCTGCTACTTATTGTTTTCCAGAATCATTTACAAAATTCCAGCATATTTATTAATTTATCAACATTTATGGACAACATTGAAATCTATTCCAGCGGATATTTTAACAGCGAGGATTCCGGTGCGATTTTGATCAGCATAATTGCCCTTGCACTCGCAACCCTCGTTTCGCTCTATTCCGCAGAATACCTCAAACAGGATAAGAGGCAGCGGTATTTTTATCCGCTGCTGTTGCTGATGATTAGTGGTTTTATTGGCATGCTTTTCACGTCCAATCTAATGGTTCTGTATCTTTTCTCTGAATTGATGAGCATATGCACCTATTCACTGGTTGCTTTCAGACGCCAGACTGACACTGCCATAGAAGCCGGTTTTAAATATCTTATGATGGGCAGTGTAGCTTCTGTGATCATCCTGTTAGGGATTGCATTTCTGTTTTTTTCCAACGGCACAATCAACATCAACGAAATTGAAATTTCCAATGGATGGATTTCGCAGGTTGGGGCAATACTGATCTTTTCCGGTTTCTGTCTGAAAAGCGCAATGGTACCCCTGCATACCTGGCTGCCGGACGCGCACGGCAGAGCGCCCAGCAGCATCAGCGCCATCCTTTCAGGTATCACAATCCAGGGAGTATTTTACACATCCGTAAGGCTCTTATTATCGTTAGGGTTTGACCATTACCTTTTGGGCACCATCCTGCTAATCCTGTCCCTGCTGAATATTCTGGTGGGTAACGTTATGGGATTGGTGCAAGACCACACCAAACGATTATTGGGATATTCTACTATTTCACAAATGGGGTACATTACTTTATGTATGGCGATAGGTTTGCGCAACAATCTTCCCGCTGCCATTCAAACCAGTTTTTTTATCATTATCGTGCATGCCGCCGCAAAATCACTGGCATTCTTATCCAAAGGCGTCCTCCATTATTACATAGGCGCAACCAAGATTAAAGATCTCGAGCGCTCATCGGAACTGCCAAATTTCATTTCTTTGGCTTTTGGTCTGGCGATTATCAGCCTTGCCGCTATTCCTCCATTTGCCGGTTTTACTGGTAAATGGATGGTTCTAACGAATCTGGTTGCCTCAGATGACAGATTATCCATACTATGCATTCTGGTTTTTTTAGGTGGCAGCATTATTGCCTTGGGATATTACTTCCCGCTCCTCATCCATATTTTTTCACAAATTTTCAGCCACAAGAAAAAAGCGGAGAGAAAGATAAAAAGAATATCCCCTTGGATGAGTCTGCCTATAGCCGTTCTGGTAATCGCGATTCTTTATATCAGTATAGCGCCACAACTCTTTTTGAAAAGTACAGAAGAAGCATCATACTTTTTATTAGGAATGATGAGGTGATTATGGAAAATCAAAATTTCTGGATCACAGCTCCAGTTTTATTCACTACTTTTATGATCCTTGCCAGTCTATTGATGTCCATCTGTAATCTCTTTGCTGCCAAAAGCCAAGATAATCCTGACAAATACTTGCATTATTCATGCGGCGAAGATATGGAAGTTCACAACCCGGAATTGAATTACCATGCCTACTTTCGTCTGGCACTCTTGTTTGGCATCCTGCATATTGCTGCTCTAATCATTTCCACAATCCCGCCAGGCAACCCAAAGACAAAAACCCTTTCAGGCGTCTATCTAATTGGTGTGTCTGTCAGTATATTCATTCTCTTGGAGCGTAATGATGATAAATAAATCAAAGACACCAAAAATTATTTCGTGGGCACGTAAGAAATCTCCCTGGATCCTGCACTTCAACACCGGTGGGTGCAATGGCTGCGATATTGAAATCCTAAGCCTGCTGACACCATATTATGATGTGGAGCGTTTTGGGATACTAAAGGAATCCACACCCCGGCACGCCGATATTCTGGTCTGCACAGGACCAGTGACACGACAGGTAAAAACACGCTTGCTGCGCATCTACAACCAAATGCCAGCTCCAAAATGGGTGCTGGCAGTAGGCAGTTGCAGTTGTTCAGGCGGTGTTTTCTCTGGATCCTATAATATTCTGGGGGGGATTGATCAAGTCCTGCCAGTGGATATGTACATTACCGGCTGCCCATGCAGGCCGGAAGCGATTATTGACGGGATTATTAAATTGCTGGAGGAAGTCAAATGAATATTGATCTTGCCGTTAATGCATTGGTGCGTCAATTGGAATTGGAAAAATCTGATATTTGCTCGAAGCCAATCAATGAAACAGAGATCAAGCTGTCTGCTCAACAGCTGATTCCAGCCGTCGAAACAATACTGGATGCAGGCATATGGCACCTATCAACCATCACCTGCCTGCAAGTCGCAGATGAGCTGGTTCTTCTATACCATTTCTGGCACAGCAAGGGCTTGACCTTATGTGTCACCCTTGAAACAGAACACGCGCAGATCAACAGCTTGACAACATTGATACCCGGTGCAGAATTCTATGAGCGCGAGGTGAGGGAAATGTTTGGCGTGGAATTCGTTGGGTTGACAAACCCATCGCCACTATTACTACCGGATGACTGGCAAAGCGGTTTCTCAATGAGAAGCGAGAAGCCAAATAAAACGGAGAGTGAAGCATGAGTAGAATGGTAATCCCAATCGGTCCGCAGCATCCATTGCTGAAAGAACCACTATCCTTCCTGCTTACATTGGAAGGTGAAACCGTAATGGATAGTTCAATGCGGCTGGGTTATGTGCACAGAGGCATTGAGAAATTAGCTGAACAGCGCACCTACGTTCAAAATGTCGTTCTCACAGAACGCATTTGCGGCATCTGTTCCCACATTCATACCACCACTTACTGCCAGGCAGTTGAATCACTACTGGGGTTGGAAGTACCACAACGGGGATTGTACATTCGCACCCTCATGTGTGAACTGGAAAGGATTCACAGCCACCTGCTTTGGATGGGTGTTTTGGCAAAAAACATCGGATTGGATACCATCTTCATGTACACTTGGCGCGACAGGGAAATTATCCTCAATGTTATGGAAGAGATCTCAGGCGGCAGGGTTTCTCACGCAGTCAACACTATCGGCGGAGTAAGAAATGATCTGACCAAAGACCAGATGAATATGCTGAAAGAAAGCCTGGCACTACTTAGAAAGCGGGTGGAAGAATTATTAAGGTCAATCGAAAAGGAACGCAGTTTCAAGATTAGAACACAAAAGGTCGGGTATCTTTCGCTGGATGATATTAAACGTTATTGCGTGGTCGGCCCTGTCGCACGCGCTTCCGGCATGGATATTGATCTGCGCCGTGATGCACCCTATGCAGTTTATGACCAGCTTGATTTTGAAGTACCCTTGATGTTTGAGGGGGACGTATGGGCACGCTCCAAAATCCGTGTTTTAGAGGCTGTTCAATCTATTCACATTTGTGAACAGATCATCAATGCCATTCCGCAAGGTCCGGTTTCCGTAAAAGCCCCTCGCCGCGTTCCCGCAGGAGAAGTTGTCAGCCGTTCGGAAGCACCCAGAGGAGAGGTTGTTTATTATGTGCGCAGCGACGGAAGCCAAAATCCTATGCGGCTAAAAGTGCGTACACCCACACTGACCAATCTGGTCACACTACCCAAACAGCTTAAAGGGCTGCAAATGGCTGATGTCTCGGTTGTCATTGCAGGGGCAGACTTGTGTATTGCCTGTGGTGACCGGTAAATAAATTAAAGGCAGCATGAATATAACTGAATTTCTATTCAACATCTTGATTTTCCCGGGATTCCTTTTCCTGTTAGCACTGGCCTTGGGTTTAGATTGGCTGGACCGCAAATTAATCGCCCGCTTTCAGGGCAGGGTCGGGCCGCCCTGGTATCAGCCCTGGGCAGACCTATTAAAACTATTTGCCAAAGAAGATATATTGCCGGCAGGGACAAACGTGGTATTCACTTCTCTACTGCCCCTGCTATCATTTGCTTCTGTAATGACCGCATTATTCTACATTCCAATCGCCTTTAGAAGAGTACCATCCTTCCAGGGTGATTTCATCGTTATCATGTTTTTGCTCAGCGTCCCCTCGCTGCTTTATTTCCTGGCTGGGTGGGCTACCAAAGGTGTTTATTCAATTATAGGCGGCAACCGTTCTCTACTTCAGTATTTTTCTTATGAGGTTTTATTTCTTCTGGCAATAAGCGGAACGATCATTACCAGCAATTCCTGGTCAATCGAGGGCATCCGGCAAGCCCAATTTGAACAAGGAGCGTTTATTCTTCCGCAAATATTTGGCTTCCTCCTGGCATTATCCGGTTTGATTGGTAAATTGAAGCGGGGACCTTTGGATATTCCCAAAGCAAATTCTGAAGTGATTGCCGGCCCATTGACAGAATTCAGCGGTAAAAAACTAGCTCTCTGGATTTTAACAAATGAACTGCAAACCGTTGCCGGATTATCTTTATTGATTTACTGTTATTTTGGTAATCTTTGGCAAATGAACAAACTGAGTGGTTTTTTAATCTTTTCAGTATTATTAGTTTTGATGCAATGTCTGCTCTCTGCCATCAGTGCAATGTATGCCAGACTGCGTATCGATCAGTTAATTCGCTTGAATTGGTACTTACTGATTCCTTTATCACTCTTGCACAATCTTTATCTGATAATAAAATGAAAAAAATCCTGAATCATCTGCGCACATTTATTTACCTACTACCTAATATTACTTCGGTGTTTTTTTCAAAGGCCGAAACAATCAAATACCCGCAAGAACCTTCAAATTATTCGTCGGGTTTCCGGGGAAGCGTGCGAATTAATCAACAGAACTGTGTGGGTTGTAACGCTTGTGTACGTGATTGCCCGGTTTCAGCTTTGCAATTGATAAAAGTATCCAAGGAAAGCTTTTCACTGATTCACCAACAGGATTTGTGTACTTACTGCGGGCAGTGTCAACTTAGTTGCAAATTCAATGCAATCTATCTGGATAACACTTACAACCAACCTTCAGCTGATCGTAAAAATTTTCGGGTAGTCCTGTTAAAAAAGGGTAAATTATAGACCGCACATTGACCTGCACCCTATACGGACGTATGTGCGGCCGTCTTCAGTGTCCAATTTTCGATTGTCCATTGTCAGGTATTCATCCCAATCTGCAAATCTATGCTTAAATAAAAAAAACCCGCAGGATAATCTGCGGGTTCAAATCTTTGCAATAATTTTATTATTTATCCATCAAAGCGGCCAAGCCGGGCAGTTGGATACCTTCCAACATTTCCAGTGAGGCGCCGCCGCCGGTGGAGATATGTGAAATCTTGTCCGCCAAGCCGGATTGCGCAATGGCAGCCGCGGAATCGCCGCCGCCGATGATGCTGATGGCGTTGCTGTCCGCCACAGCCTTGGCCACCGCAAAGGTAGCTTTGGCAAAGTTAGACATTTCGAATACGCCCATGGGGCCGTTCCATACTACTGTGCCAGCTTCGCTGATGACCTTGGAGAAGTTCTCCACAGTCTGCGGGCCGACATCCAAAATACGCCAGCCATCCGGAACCGGACCAGCATCGATGATCTTGGTCTGCGCGTCATTCGCGAATTTGTCGGCTATAACCATATCCACCGGCAAACGCAGCTTAGAACCACCAATTTTCACTAGTTCGCGCGCGGTATCCAATGCGTCGTCTTCCACCAGGGAATCGCCAATCGGGTAACCCTGCGCTTTGAAGAAGGTGTTAGCCATACCGCCGCCAATCAAAACCGTGTCGGCTTTAGTGAGCAGGTTCTTGATGACGCCGATCTTGTCGCTGACTTTGGCGCCGCCCAAAATGGCCACGAAAGGCCGTTTGGGATTCTCAATGGCCTGGTCCAAATACTTGATTTCTTTTTCCAGCAGGAAACCGGCGACCGAGGGCAGATATTTAGTAACGCCCTCTGTGGAAGCATGCGCGCGGTGCGCGGAACCGAAAGCGTCGTTGACAAACACATCCGCTAAGGAAGCCAGTTGACGCGCCATCTCGGGGTCATTTTTCTTTTCTTCTTTATGGAAACGGGTATTCTCTAGAACAAGCACATCACCGGGCTTGAGTTCCGCCACGGCTGCTTCTGCCTTGGGGCCGATGCAATCTTCCGCGAAGGCAACTTTCTTATTCAACAGCCCGCCCAGGTATTCTGCCACAGGTTTCAGGCTGAACTCTGGATCGGGTGCGTCCTTCGGGCGCCCCAGGTGAGAGCACAGGATCAGCACGGCACCCTGGTCGATCAGGTAATTGATCGTGGGCAGGGCAGCGCGGATGCGGGTATCATCGGTGACTTTACCATCCTTGAGCGGGACATTAAAATCCACCCGCACGAGAACTTTTTTGCCCTTAACATCAATATCTTTAACGCTCTTTTTATTGAACATATTGACCTCTCTTTCTGATATAAAAAAGACGTAATCTGGGTCGCGAAGATTCAGATTACGTCTATTGTTTCACCTTTGGTCTAACTTACAGGCTCTTGGCAACCAGAGCTGCCAAATCAGAAGTTCTGCAGGAATAACCCCATTCATTGTCGTACCAGGTAACAACTTTGATTAAGTTGCCGCCCATGACCATGTTGTATTTGAGGTCAACGATGGATGAACGCGGGTCGCCTTTGAAATCCATGGAAACTAACGGATCACAGTATTCACCGCCGGTCACACCCAGAATACCCTTGAGGGCGCCCTTGGAGGCATCCACAAATACTGCGTTCAATTCCTCGATCGTAACCGGTTTTTCAACCGTGGCCACGAAATCAACAATTGATACTGTGGGGGTCGGGACGCGCAGGGAATAGCCGTCGAATTTACCTTTCAATTCGGGGATGACCAACGCAACGGCTTTGGCCGCACCGGTGGTGGTGGGAATAATGTTCTGACCAGCAGCGCGGGAGCGTCGCAGTTCTTTCTTATGACCCTGGTCCAGGATAACCTGGTCGTTGGTATATGAGTGGATGGTGGTCATCACTGCGTTCTGGATAACCCATTTGTCATTGACAACTTTAGCGGCAGGCGCCAAGCAGTTGGTGGTGCAGGATGCATTGGAAAGCACGTTATGTATCTTTGGATCATACTTGCCTTCATTCACACCCAAAACGATGGTGATGTCCTCGTTTTTCGCAGGGGCGGAAATGATAACTTTCTTCGCGCCGCCTTTGGTGATGTGAACATTCGCGCCAGGTTTGCCTTTGTCGGGATCGCCTTTTGCATCGGTGAAGATACCGGTGGATTCAATCACAATATCCACACCCAAATCTTTCCAGGGCAGAGCACCCGGATCTTTTTCAGCAAAAACTCTGATCTTCTTACCGTCAATCATCAACCCACCTTCTACAGCTTCAACTGTGCCAGGATATCTGCCATAGCTGGAATCATACTTAAAAAGATGGGCATTCGTATTAATATCGAACAAGTCATTAATTGCTACAACTTCCAATTCGTCACCGTGACGTTCAATCATAGCTTTCAATACTTGCCGGCCAATACGACCAAAACCATTGATACCTACTTTAACTGTCATAACGAGCCTCCAAATATTTTTTTGAATTTTACCATGCGACTTAATATTCTAAGCCATTTTCACTTGAAACGCTATCCAATTTTCCTTTTACTAACGGACCAGTTTTTTCATAATACAAATCGGTAATGGTTTCCGCCAATAAATCAGAATCATGTCGCCAGGGATTATCCTTGTTGACCAGATTAGCAAAGTAAACCGAGTATTGCTCTTCTATATCCGATTCCGGCAAAACATAATCAATTCCTTTGGGAAGTTTCACGCTGAAATCATTGTTGCACAAAATCAGGTCAAAGTGTAAATCCTGTAAATGTTTCTCAATCACGCGAATATGATCCAGGCATTTATAATCAGTGGTTTCTCCGGCCTGGTTGGCCACATTGACCACAAAGAATTTGAGTGCCCTGCTGGCTCGAATGGCGTCCGCCAATCCGGGCACTAATAAATTGGGCAGCACACTGGTATATAAACTTCCGGGGCCAATCACGATCAAGTCAGCCGAGAGAATGGCCTGTACCGCTGGCGGAAAAGGCAGGGGATTGCTGGGTTCGATCCACAACCGGTTGATCTTGCCATCAGTTTTGGGGATCTGGCTCTCTCCTACCACCTTGACTTCGTTGTCTTCATTGGGCAATTTAATTTCTGCCACTAATTTGACATCATGTAAGGTAGATGGCATAACTTTTCCGTGCACTGCCAGTACACGCCCGGATTCAGCCACCGCCTCCTCAAAACTGCCCGTGATATCCGTTAAGGCACTAATGAACAGGTTGCCCAGCGAGTGACCGTTCACACCAGCCCGGTCACCAAAACGATATTGGAAAATATGGGAAATCATTTCCTCATCATCAGCCAGCGCAGTTAAACAGTTGCGAATATCGCCGGGCGGCAAAATGCCCAAATTTCGGCGCAATTCACCGGAAGATCCGCCGTCATCCGCCACTGTCACAATCGCTGTCAGGTTATGCGAGTACTTTTTCAACCCGCGCAGCAAGCTGGATAAGCCCGTGCCGCCACCGATCGCCACAATCTTCGGTCCTTTGGCTTTCTTGCGGTAGCTGGAAATCGTATTCGTCAGCGGTTGGCCGGGTTTCATAAAAGGCCTGAGTACAGAACGGGTCAATTCCACAATGCCTACTAAGAGCAGGATTAAACCGATACCACCGAAAATGGTGAAGCGCAGCCAGCGCGGTTGAGCTGAGAGTGATAATGCCACCAAAATATGACGCAGCCAGGGAACAGGTGTGGTGCGATAAGCATCCAGGATTAATACAGCAAAACCCAGCGCAATAAAGGTGGTTCCTGCTAAAATTAGCAAGAGCCAACGTTTCACGCCTATGCCGGGGGTCATCCAGAAGGAGAAATCGGAAAAAAATCTGTGGATTCTAGATTTGAGATTGTTTGATTTAAATTGCATTCCAAGCGAATAATAGCAGTCTTTAAGACCGCCGTCAACACAATTTAAAACTCTTTCAGGCTATAATTATTTTTATGGATGCCATAATTACACTTGATATCGGTGGAACCAATACAAGGTGTGCTCTTTTTCATACTGAAAAGGAAAATCCTGTCAGCATTGAAAAAGTGAACACCAGTGTCAATAATGAACCGGCCATAAACCGCATCATTGAAGTCATTGAAAAAAGCTGGCCGAAGGATCGCAAAGTTGTCGGCATTGCCGCAGCCGCACCCGGATCGATCGATGTGGTTAAAAATGAAGTGATCCTGGCCCCCAACATCCCCGGTTGGCGCGATTATCCGCTGGGTGAAATCCTGCAAAAGCATTTCGACACAAAGATATTGGTCAATAACGATGCGCGCATGGCCGCGGTTGGCGAATGGAAACGCGGCGCAGGGCGCGGACATAACGACATCCTGTATTACACAGTCAGCACCGGTTTGGGCGGCGGTGTGATCACAGGCGGGCAAATTCTACAGGGTTCGCGCGGTATTGCCACCGAAGTTGGTCACATCGTTTTGGACGACAACGGCCCAATATGCGGATGTGGAAAAGCCGGTCATTTTGAATCCTATTCCTCCGGAACTGGCATCCAGCATTACGTCGAGCGGAAAATAAAAGAAGGTGCCACTACCACATTGAAAACGGCTGCCCCCAGCTCTCGCGAAATCGCCGAAGCGGCCAAAGCGGGCGACAAACTGGCATTGGAAGCTTTTGATCAGGCTGGATATTACATGGGTATCGCGGTTTCCAACTACCTGCATATCTTCAATCCTTCCTGTGTAATTTTCGGCGGCGGGGTGACGCAAAGCTTTGACTTGATCATGCCATCCTTCCGCGCTTCGTTGGAAAAACATGTCCTTAGCCCACTCTATTTGAAAAACCTCAAGATCACGCTTGCTGAATTGGGGGATAATGCTGGGTTGATTGGCACCTTTGAATATATGAAACAAAACCTGTAAATATTAAGAAAGATTTTAGATATTTTTATACATAACTGCCTTTTAATATAACCATTGATTATGCTGCCCGATATCCGCGTCCGACAAAGAGATTATTTATTGGAGATATCCAGAGCGCTCACCCAAGAGCTGGATCTGGATACCTTGCTTAAACGCATCCTGAAAGTATCCATTGAATTGCTGGCCGGCCAGGCAGGCCTGATCGTCTTGCGCAACCAGGACGGCCTTTGGCAGCCGCGGGTGGCGGAGGGCATTTCCCTGGCTTTTCTGGAAGAACTCACGCCTTTATTAAAAGCCATTCCGGACCATGAAAATCCGGAAGAATTTGAAATTCCCGAGGTCAACCGTATCCTCAGCCAATTGACCCTGGCGGCCACGCTGGGATTGATGAGCGGGGTTGGGCTGCCCATGGTCACCCAAAGACACGTGTTGGGAGTAATTTTTATCTTCCGCGGTTATCCCGGCGTATTCTCGTTAAATGACCGTAACGTTCTCAGCAGCTTTGCCACCCAAGCCGCCATTGCCGTCCGCAATGCCCAGCTATATACCACAGCCGTACGCAACAGACAACACCTCGATACTGTTCTGGATTCAGCCGCAGACGGAATTCTTATTTTGAGACCAAACCAGATCATTGAACGCTGCAATCCGGCTTTTTCAAGGATGATTTCCCTGCCTATTGATGATATTCAAGGCAAACCACACGATGAAGTCCTGCGTTTTGAAAAACTGACCCACGACGTAAAATTGGAAGACGCCCTGGCAGGCGGCTGGCCATTGAATTCGCACGCACAATTATATGTTGAAGGGGATCTGAAACGCAAAGACACTTCCGTCATTCCGGTCGGTATCACCTACGCACCCTTGCTCTCTCCGGAAGGCATTCTGACCAACATTATTGCCTCTGTACGCGATATCACACGCTTCCGCCAGGCAGAAGAGATGAAGACAACTTTTATCTCGGTCATCAGCCACGAATTAAAAACCCCCGTTGCCCTCATCAAAGGCTACGTTTGCACACTGCTGCGAGAAGATGCTGAATGGGATAGCGACTTCGTAAAAGAAAGCCTGACCATTATTGAAGAAGAGTCAGACCGGTTAAATTTATTAATTGAAAATCTGCTGGACGCCACCCGTCTGCAAGCAGGTGGTGTGAGCCTTAAAAAATCCGAGGTGGATATTCCGGCTATCTCAAAAAGATTGGCCACCCGTTTCCAGACGCAAACCGATAAACACACCCTCACAATTGATTTCCCCAAGGATTTTCCCAGCGTATTTGCGGATGAATCACGCATTGAACAGATCATCAGCAACCTTATCTCCAACTCCATTAAATATGCGGAGAAGGGTGAAATTTGTATCAGCGGCGATACACGGAAAAACAATGTCATCGTGTGTGTCAGCGACGAAGGCGAGGGGATTGCACCTCAAGATATGCCTTATATCTTCGACCGCTTCTACCGTTCATCAGATGCCATGCGCACCAAAAAGGGTGCAGGACTGGGACTATATCTGGCAAAATCCATTGTTGATGCCCATAACGGGCATATCTGGGTTGATACCGATCACAAAAATGGTGCCAAAATTTGTTTTTCATTACCCTTTGGGAATGACCTGTAAACTGAGAAAAGATCAAGCAATTTTATTTTAAATAAGAAAAGAGAGAAATAATGCCACAAACACAAGCTACATGCCCCCAATGCAGACAACCTGTTGTCGTTGATGTTCAGCAGTTATTTGATGTCGGACAAGAACCCCAAGCCAAGCAGAAACTGCTTTCCAACGCGGTTAACTTTATGCAATGCCAAAACTGCGGATTCCAGGGTTTGCTGCCTATTCCAATTGTGTACCATGATCCGGATAAAGAACTGCTGTTGACATTCTTTCCTCCCGATTTAAGCACGCCAGTCAATGAACAAGAAAGGCAAATCGGACCAATAATCCAGCGCATTATGGACAACCTGCCGCAGGAAAAACGCAAAGCCTACCTCCTGCAGCCAAAGAGCATGTTGACTTACCAGACATTGATTGAAACCATCCTGGAAGCGGACGGCATCACCAAAGAAATGCTGGAAGCACAGCAAAAACGCATCAGCCTGCTGGAACGCTTGATCACCGCTCCTGTAGAGGATCGCCTGACGATTGTTGAACAGGAAGAAGCCCTGATTGACATGCACTTCTTCTCCATTCTTAACCGCATTCTGCAATCCACCGTGTCACAGGGCGATCAAGCCTCACAGAAAGAATTGATGGATCTGCAGCAGCTTCTTTTTGATAATACTGAAGAAGGCAAAAAAATCTATGAACAGGCCAAAGAATCCGAAGCTGTCATCAAAGCACTTCAGGAAGCCGGAAAAGACGGACTGACGCGTGAGAAGTTATTGGATATAATTCTCACTCATCAATCGGATGTGCAAATTTCCACACTGGTGAGCATGGCCCGCTCCGGCATGGATTATGAATTCTTCAAGCTGCTGAGCGACAAGATCGATCAGGCCAAAGACGATGAGAAGGCAAAACTAACCGAGCTGCGCGATAAATTGCTGCATCTGACCGAAGAAATTGATAAGCGCGTTAAAGAAGAATTTGAACATACCAAATCCTTCCTGGAAAAAATATTGGCAGCCCCCAATATTGAAACAGCTATGCAGGAGAATATTGAAGAGATCAACGAATTCTTTGTACAGGTATTGGAATCGGAGTTATCCCAGGCACGTAAAAGCGGCAACCTGGAGCGTATTAATAAACTGGAACAGGTGATGATTTTTATCGAAAAGGCTACCCAGCCCAATGAAGAAGTCCAATTCCTGGAAAGCCTTTTGGACATTGAAGATGAAGCCAAATTGGAAGAAACCCTGAAAAGCAATCAAGAAAAAATCAGCCAGGAATTTTTAGGTCTGCTCAATTCCGTGGTTGGCCAGGCAGACAGTCAGGGTGCGGAAGCGGAAATGATGGAGCGCCTGAAGAAAATATACAAAATTGCCCTGCGCATTTCCATGCAAGCCAACTTGAGTAAATAGGTCTTTACTCTGAATTAATTGAAAGAATCGTTTTCAAATTTGAATCCTACTCCTCTGATGGTAACAATATAATCATGAGTAGGATCAATTTTATTAAGACGACCGCGTAGCCTGCGCACCAGCGCATCCAAGGCCTGCTCGGTTACACCAACTGATTCTTTCTCTCCCCAGACTGCTTTCACAATCTCGTCGCGGGGAACCACACAACCCTGATTTTCATACAAGTAAACCAACAATTCATATTGGGATACCGACAGGGCTGGAATTAATTCTTTTTCGCCAATCCAAATACGGCGTGCTTTTTTATCAATAAATAACTTCTGACTTCCCCCTTGTTCATCGGTAGGTGCTTGTCCCAAAGGCAGCGTTGCATCTGAACTGACAAACAAAAATTCCTGCACCAATCCAACGATGATCTCATCTCCATCCTTCAGAGGAGTTGGCCCATCAACAAATTCACCATTTAACAAAGTTCCATTTTTACTGTTCAGATCAGCCAATGAATTCCCATTACTGTTTTGTTTTTGGATTTTTGCATGTTTGCGGGAAACCTGGCGGTCATTAACAATGATATCGCACAGCGGATCTCTTCCGATAATAATCTCTTTATTAATTGGCCAAATTTGCCCCTGCAGCGGGCCATTTTGAGCTAACAAAAATGGGACTTCGTTTCCAGATTCATTCATATAACTTTCTATCTCTCCTAAGAAGTATAATATAGCAAATATCTTAAAATAACAATATTCAAGGAACTTTAATGCCTATGCCTCTCGCCAGCGGCGAATTATTGCGAAGCCGTTACAAAATAAAAAGGATCATCGGTCAAGGGGGTATGGGCAGTATCTATCTGGCCGAGGATACCCGTCTGAGCGGCCGGCAATGTGCACTTAAAGAAGTAGAACACGACAAATCCCTTGATAAACAGCTGAGTAAAGAAGCCCAGGAGCAATTCAAACAGGAAGCTACTGTTCTAGCCAGGCTGGATCACCCCAACCTACCCAAAGTCTCAGATTTCTTTTCCAGCGGTGAGCGTGATTATCTGGTGATGGATTATGTACCAGGCGATGACCTGCGGACTTTGATGTTGAAAGCCAAACACCAGGGTAAATTCCTCAAAGAATCTGAGGTGCGGAAATGGGCCGACCAGCTAGCGGATGCGCTCATCTATATGCACAACCAGGAACCACCCATTCTGCACCGCGATATTAAACCCAGCAACCTGAAACTGACACCCAGCGGACTGCTCAAACTGGTTGATTTTGGTTTGGTCAAGGTGCTCGCTCCGGGTGAAATGACCATCACCATCATTCAGGGACAGGGCACTGCGCTCTATACTCCTCTGGAACAATACGGCGGCGACGGTTCGCACACCGATGTGCGCAGTGATATATATTCTTTTGGTGCCACGCTGTATCACTTGCTTACCAATACAGCGCCCGCCGACGCACGTGAGCGGTTTATCAACCCCGAGAGCCTGCTACCTCCGCGCCAGATCAATTCGGCAATCAGCACGCAAATGGAACGTGCCATTTTGTGGGCCATGAACCTGCACCCGGATCAACGACCCGCCAGTATGACCCAACTGAGAGATTTTTTTACCGGCCGTACACCCTTTATCCAACGGGATTCGGATGATGCTGTAAAATTAAAGGACCTTTTATTGATTCCCTCTTTTAAGGTTATGT
>DHVJ01000022.1 GCA_002412595.1 Anaerolineaceae bacterium UBA5211 | reverse complement strand
TGGCCGACCACGGCGTGGACCCCACTACCGTCAGCACCGACCACTCGCGCGAATATATCCCGCTGCTGGTCTTCGGAGAGCAGGTCAAGAACAACGTTGACCTGGGCATCCGAGGCTCATTCGCGGATGTGGCCACCACGATTGCGGAAGCGCTCGCGGTCACCCCGCCGGTGATCGGCACCAGTTTCCTCAAGGAAATTTCCAACGATTAAAGTCAGACCAGACCACCCGCAATGCGAGTGGTCTTTTTTTTCCTCCCCCCAGCTCATTTTCCTCTAGAAAACTGTCATTCATATTTGCTTTTACGTTTAGTAATGTAACCAGCCATAACCGATCGTATTTTCCAATTGTATTTTTACCTCGATATTTCTCCTAAAACTAACGTATATAACTCTTGTCTTAATGTAAAACTTGTTGTACATTAACGGCATGGACGAAAAAAACTTCAAGATCCTCAAATTTTGGGTGACCGCATTCCTGGCGGCCCTGCTATTCCTGGCGCTCCTGCGCGCGCAATATGCCTTGGCCGTGATTGCCGGCATTGCAGGCATGTTGTTCCTGACGATCGTACGTTCGACGGGAAAGCTGGTCATAGACGAGCGCGAACAGAGCGTGCGGGAAAAAGCCGCCCAACTGACCTATCTCATTTTCGCTCCCACCCTGGGAATCGGTTCGTTAGGTTTGCTGGTGTTGAGCAGTGACCATAATTTCTTTCTGGAATCGTTGGGTGTCATTTTCGCTTACCTGACACTGTTCCAAATCACCTTATATACCTTGTCGTCATACTTCATTGACAGAAAGTTAGGGGGCGATGGAAAGGAAGAATAACCTCAAAGTGCTGCGCGCCATGCACGACCTGACTCAGGAGCAGTTGGCCGACGCGCTGCGGGTCAGCCGCCAAACGGTGATCGCCATCGAAAACGATAAATACCTGCCCTCATTGACGCTGGCTTTCCGCATTGCACGCTATTTCAACGTAAATATTGAGGAAGTCTTTTTCTATACGGGAGATGAAAGTGAGCATTAGATCCAAGAAATTTTCACGGGCGATCGGATATCTGGCCATCCTGGGCCTCAGCCTGTTTGTGATGCTGTTCGTGGTCTTATCCAGTTGGATTGGCTATGACGTGAAAAACAAATGTATATCAGCTATCGATACCTATGGGGGTGATTGCGTAGAGGCCTTGTCCGCCCAGCTGCTGGACGAGAGCCTGGATTACGGAACGCGCAATTCAACCATTTGGGCATTGGGAGAAATCGGCGACCGCCGTGCCCTGCCGGTATTGGAAAGCCAGTACACCGGGATTATTCCCGCGCGCGAACCTTGGAACGCTTCCCTCAGCCAGTACGAACTGCAAAAAGCCATCAAACTGGCCCAAGGCGGTTTTAACATGACCCATTGGGCCTGGCGCTTCAACATAGACATGGAGGCTGCCGCTTTGGAGGTACCCATTCAGGAAACCGTCGTGATGAGCGATCCGCAGGATGCCTACACCAGTCTGGCGCAGACCATAGCCGAAACGGAAGGATTGGTTCTCACCGAGAACCTCACCCAGGCCATTGCCTACCGCCCGAAGTACATCCTGTGGGTGGTCGCGCCGGACAACCTGAGTGAAGCCGGCCTGTGGGTTGCCGGGGATATCTTCAAAGCCATGGATTACTATCCGGCCCTGGGCATCATCAGCGGTGGGACGGTCGAAGTCGCCGAACAGCTATGGCGAAACAGGCAACTAACTCATAATGGAGAAAATTACTTGGGTTCGGACGTAGAAGTGGACCAGGGCGTCCTGGCGCCGGTCATCGTGGACCTGAACCAACCCGACAGCGCGCCCCTGCCGCTCACGCACGACAACCTCATCCAAACCTTGCAGAAATCGGATTACTTCTACTGGGTGCGGCACGTATCCGCTACCCGTTGGATGTGGGGTACCGCCGAGAACTCGGACGAAGATGGCGACCTGACCGCCGCGGAGATCCCCACGCTGAGTCCGCTCGTGATCCAAACTCCCAGCTGCGGGTCCTTCCAACCCTGGAAGGAGAACTCGATCGCCCTGGGCTTCATCAACCAAGGTGCGGCCGCCTACATTGGCCACGTACAGACCGCCGCGGTCAGCAACTCCTTCCTGATGCGAAAGGGTTACGCCGTGCCGGGCATGGCCACCTGGCAGGAATTCCCGCTGGGTGTTTTGGCCCAGGTGCGCAACCGCATGGAGGCGCGGGTTTCTTCGAGCACACCGCTGTATTTCATGCTGGGCGACCCGCGCGCGTATCTGTCCGCCGAACAGCCCTATACCGTCATAGCGGACGAAACTAACGACAGCACCCGCCGCATAACCGGTATTACGGATTTTCAGGGTTACCTGGCCGTGAAGGTTGCGGACGGCGCCGGCTATGATTTCGTCAGCGTTCCCGGCCTGACCGCCGCCAGCGAAAGCGACTTTTTCTTTAACAACGACCTGCAAACACTCAACCTGGGTGGGGATAAATACCTGGTCTTCTACCAGGATGGGGACACGTTTGAAATCGTGCTCAACGAAAAGACGCCCTGGTACTGGCCGCTGTGGGACGGCCTGGTGGACGCGCTGGATTACAACTGGGTCACCATGAACACCGTCTATAATCCCCTCTCGCTGGCTTTTCTGGCCGGGTTGGTAATTTTGTTGGTCGTCAAGGTACGCCGGGGTAAATCATTAAAGGAATATCGCGGATTCTTTATCGCGGCTATCCTGCTGGCTGCCCTGCACGTAGCATACGTGCTGCTGCGCTCCGGGCACTACACGGTCAGCGCGGATGCGGTCGGCTATACGCCTGTACAAATCCTGCTGGGATTTATCGGAACCTTCAGCACGGTTTCCGCCGGCCTGATATTGGTGCGCGCTGCCCGCAAACCTATCGGCCGCTTCATCGGCTGGACAGTGGCCATCCTGCCGCAGGTGCTGCTGACGGCCTTCAAGGTCTTCACCGTTAGCTTCACCGACCTGATGTTCATGGCCCAAAACACCGTCCCGCAGCCCCTGTGGAATTTCAACGTTGTCTGGCTCTCCCTGATAGCTCTGGTCGTAGATTTGCTGCTGGTATTGGGTTTCTACCGGCTGGAGAAAACCTTCAAACAATAAACAAAAAGACCTGCCGAAGTTTTGGCAGGCCTTTAGATTTTCATTTAATTAACTCAGCACTTTGCTCAGGAAAGCCTTTGTGCGTTCCTCTTTTGGCTGGCTGAATAGCACCTTCGGCGCAGCCTGCTCGACGATCAGCCCGTCGTCCATCAGGATAGCCCGGTCTGCCGCGGCGCGGGCGAAACCCATTTCGTGCGACACCACCACCATGGTCATACCCTCTTTCGCCAAAGTCAGCATGACGTCCAGCACTTCCTGGATCATTTCCGGATCCAGTGCGCTGGTCGGTTCGTCAAACAGCATGATCTTGGGATTCATGGCCAGCGCGCGCGCAATGGCCACGCGCTGCTGCTGCCCGCCGGAGAGCTGCAGCGGGTAACATTCGGCTTTATCCGGAATGCCAACCTTGTTAAGCAATTCCATAGCGACTTCGTGCGCTTCTTTTTTATCGCGCTTGCGGATAATACGCTGCGCCAGTGTCACGTTATCCAGCACAGACAAATGCGGGAATAAATTAAACTGCTGGAATACCATGCCCACTTCCGTGCGCACCGCATTGATGTTCTCGGCACTGTCCAGCGGGATACCATCTACAACGATGCTGCCCTGGTCAAATTCTTCCAGGCGGTTGATGCAGCGCAACAGGGTGGATTTTCCAGAGCCGGAAGGGCCGATGACCACGATGACTTCGCCGCGTTGGACATCTAAATCAATACCGCGCAGCGCATGCACAGAACCGAAATGTTTGTGAATATTATTAATCTGGATAATGGGGTCTGATTGCATAATCATCTCTCATAGCGGCTGTGTTTCTCCAGCCACTTCACCGCCCGCGCGGCGATCAGCGTCATGACCAGATAGAGCAGAGCCACCATCATCCAGGTTTGGATGGGAATAAAATTAGCCGCCATGAACTCGCGCCCTCGTCGGGTCAGGTCGGCCACAGCTACCACGCTGACCAGGGATGAATCCTTGAGCAGGGTAACAAATTCATTACCAAGCGGCGGCAGAATAACGCGAAAAGCTTGCGGCAAAATAACATATCCCATGGCCTGGAAATAATTCATGCCCAAACTGCGGGCTGCTTCCATTTGACCTTTGGGAATACTCTCGATGCCGGCGCGATAGACTTCGCTCATATAAGCTGCATAGCAAACCGTCATACCCAAAATAGCCATGACAATCGGGTTGGCTTTGTAGGTCATAAACGCCTGGATATTCCAGGCTTGGCCCAAGTCTTTGACTATGGCAGGAAAAGCAAAATACCAGATGATCAATTGCACCAAAAGCGGAACACCGCGCACAACTTCCACATAAACGCTGGCAATGCCGCGAATGAGCTTGTTATTTGAGGTGCGCCCCAGACCGCCGAACAACCCCAGCACCAGCACGAGTGCAAAGGAGATTACGGTGGTGTAGAGTGTTACCCAAATGCCGTCTCCCACGAATTTCAGGATACGGTTATAGGGATCGGGTTTGGTCGTGATCAATAGAATGATGAGCAAGACCACAATTACAACCAGCAGCCACCACTGGTCAACGTCTTTGATTCTCTTGTGAAAGCCGTTTTCGCGGTCGGATTCTTTTTCTAATTCAGGATTATTCTGCATATCTGCCATTCTATATAAAAAAAAGCCTGCGGTAATCGATACCGCAGGCTCATTTTAACCGATATTACTCAGCGCCGGTGACCAACCATTTGGCAATCAATTGATCGACCACGCCTTCTTCCTGGAGCGTGCCCAGGGCTTCGTTGACTTTG
Source organism: Anaerolineaceae bacterium UBA5211 (assembly GCA_002412595.1). GTDB lineage: Bacteria > Chloroflexota > Anaerolineae > Anaerolineales > Anaerolineaceae > Pelolinea. The sequence goes on along the minus strand of DHVJ01000022.1, from coordinate 7,238 downwards.
GTCTGTAAGTCGGTCTTGTCCTTGCAGAAAGCCACACCGTATTTCTCTTCGGTAAATGCTTCGCCAACCGTCATCAAATCTTCGGTGTACTGGCCGACGAAGGATTCCGCGGTAGGTTTGTCGGCAATGACCGCGTCCACCTGACCGTTGATCAGGTCGAGCATGGCCAGATCGTAGCTGTCATAAGGTTTGTATTCCACACCTTCGATAGCCTGCGCTTCGATTTCACCGGTGGTGCCCAACTGGGCGGCTACAACCAAACCGGTCAGGTCGTCTTTGCTGGTAATGTCGGCTTCGTCCTTGCGTACAACCACGATTTGGCCGGCGTCCACATAGGGGTCAGAAAACAGCATGGCGGCTTTGCGTTCGTCGGTGATGGTGATAGCAGCGATAGCCATGTCATACTGGCACTCGGAAACTCCGGCAATCACGGAATCGAAGGGTGTATTGACCCATTCAATTTCCATACCGGCGGCTTCAGCCACAGCATTCATCAGGTCCACATCGAAACCGGTCAGTTCCTTGGTGGTTTCATCCACCGTCTCAAAGGGCGGGAAGGTGGCATCGGTTGCCACAGTGACTTTGGCAGTTTGCGCCGAGCAGGCACCCAGGAACAAGGCGGCCAGTACCAACAGGGACGCAACAGTGATTAAATATTTTTTCATTTTTCCTCCAAAATGGTCAGTTGTATTAAATAATTTGTGGGTTTGCTATACATCTGCGTTGTTAGCTAGAAAATTATAGCATAGGCTTTACTCAAGTAAAACATTTCCACCCTTTTTTAAGGAATTCATAATTTTTAACCCGCTTTTCTCTTTAATTTTATACCTGAAAATGCTACAATGACTTTATGAGGTTCAAGAAGGGGTCTCAACCATTTTTTAAAAAAATCATCCAGCGCTTTACCGCGAAGAAACCCCTGGATGACGTCAACGGGGTTTTCTTTGGGGAAAATCATTTTCTGCGCGTGGTCAACCAGCCCAGCGGTAAACCGGAATATATTTCGGATGTCTCCAACGCAGTAACCAGTTTTCAACTGGCAGAAAATTACGGCAACATCGGATTGCTCGCCCATAATTATCTCAGCGGGCGCTATTTCAACGACCTCAAAATCGGCGACCGCATCTATACCATGAATGGATTCCGCCAGCAGCGCATCTATAAGGTAACCGGCATCCGGCGTTTTCAGGCCCTCAACCCGCGCAGCTCCCGCAGCGATTTCATCGACCTCGATAGCGGCCAGCGCTGTACGGTCAATGACGTCTTCCGCCAAATTTACACCGGAGACCACCATCTCACGCTGCAAACCTGTATTCAAAACAGCGGAGATCGGGAATGGGGACGTTTGTTCATTTTGGCTGAACCGATTTACACAGTGCAGCAGCCCACCAACAGTCTCCGGGAGAATCCTTAACCCAGATTTAACCTGATAGAAGCAAATCAGGCCGAACTACTTCTGTATCGCTATATAATTTAGTCAATCATTTATTATTTAAATTTGGAGGAACTTTCAATGGGTGATGAAATCAAAAAGCGGGCAATCCGTGCTTGGACTATGTATGACTGGGCCAACTCTGCATTTGCCACTACCATCATGGGGGCTATTCTGCCCAATTATTTCAGCCTTTTTATTGCGGGTGATAACTCTCTGACCTTATGGGGGTATACGGTTGCCATCGGCAGCCTGATCGCAGCCGTGATCAGTCCCGTGCTGGGTGCCATAGCCGATTACCGCGGATCGAAAAAACTCTTTTTGGGTATCTTTGCCGCATTAGGCATCATCTCCACCGCCCTGATGTTCTTGATCCGCACACCGGGAGATTGGCTGCTGGCTTGTATATTGTATATTCTGGGTACCATCGGTTTCGCGGGTTCATTGGTATTTTACGATGCCCTGCTGCCGCATGTAGCGGACCCAGACGAAATGGATATGGTTTCCTCGCGCGGATACGCCATGGGATATATTGGCGGCGGACTGCTGCTTCTGATCAACGTCATTATGATCTTCGTCGGTCCGAAATTCCTCCCCAACATGAGTGAAGCGGATGCCACCGCGCTGATGATGCGCCTCAGCCTGGCCAGTGTGGCGATTTGGTGGGCTGTCTTTTCCATCCCCCTCTTCCGACACGTCCAGGAACCGCCCCGCAAGGTCGAAACCGGTGAGGAGGAATTTAACCCTGTAACCGTCGGCTTCAAGCGCTTCTTTAAAGCACTCAAGGACATCCGTAAATTCCGCGACCTTTTCGTTTTCTTGTTAGCCTTTTTTGTGTATGCCAACGGAATCGGCACCATCATCACCATGGCGGTTGCGTTCGGATCCGATCTGGGATTCAGCTCCACGATTCTGATCGGTACCCTGCTGATGGTTCAATTCGTAGCCGCTCCATTTTCCATTCTGTTTGGCAAACTTCCGGAGAAAATGGGTACCAAACGAACCATTTACCTCAGTCTGATTATTTACACGCTGGTTGCAGTGGTCGGTTATTTCATGACCAAAGAATGGCACTTCCTGCTGCTTGGTTTTGGGGTAGCCACCGTGCAGGGCGGCAGCCAGGCTTTGAGCCGCTCACTGATTGGCAAATTAATGCCAAAAAGTAAATCAGCCGAGTTTTACGGATTCTTCAGCGTATCGGAGAAATTCAACACGGTCATCGGCCCGGCCGTATTCAGCTTGATCAACCAGTTGACCGGCAACAGCCATTTGGCTATCATCTCCCTGGTTGTGTTTTTCCTGGCGGGCATGGCGATTCTGACCAAGGTGAACATTGAACGCGGTATCGAAGTGGCCAAAATGGAAGACGCTAAAATGCTGCCGGTGAATTAAATCAAAACATATAACCTCAAACTGCCGGCTGATGGCCGGCAGTTTTTTTTATTTAATCTTTTAATTATTGTAAATTTATTTAATGTTTTGTTGACATCCTTTTCACGAATCTTCTCTTACAGTTAAATATAAATTATGGAAAGGTTGTCAAAATGTTGATCCTGATTTTATTTTCGCTGCTTTCCGGGGTAGTGACCGTCTTATCTCCCTGTGTACTGCCCGTTCTTCCAATTGTGCTGTCCAGCTCGGCTGCCAGCGGCAAACGCCGCCCGCTGGGTGTCATCGCCGGGTTGATCATCAGTTTCTCGATTTTCACCTTGGCTATTTCTCAGATCGTGCGTTGGTTGGGGCTGTCTGCCCAAACGCTGCGCATTCTCGCGGTAGGCGTCATCGGACTGCTGGGCTTGAGCATGATCGTGCCCAAGTTCAACGAATGGGTGGAAAGAGCCCTCAGCTTTATTCCGCGCATGGCTAACAACGAACCCAAACAAGGCAGCGGGTTCTGGCCCGGCTTTCTGACCGGCTTAACCCTGGGGTTGGTATGGGCACCCTGCGCCGGGCCGATCCTGGCTTCAGTCACTGCCCTGGCAGCCACCCAGCAGGTTTCTTTCGCCTCGGTGTTGGTCGTGGTTGCTTACGCGGTCGGCGCGGGCATTCCCCTGCTGGCCATTGCATACGGCGGGCGCTCTCTAATTAAAAAAGTGCCGGCCCTATCCAATAACCTCGGGCGCGTGCAGCAGATTTTCGGCATAGTCATGATCCTGACCGCAGTCCTGATCGCGGTCAACGTGGACGTGATGGTAACCGCCTGGCTGACGGATAGGATGCCCGCCGGATTGACTTCTTCGCTTTCCAACTTTGAGAGCAGCCAGGCTGTCAGCCAACAGTTGAATGATTTGAGCGGCAACTCGGATAGCCCATCCTATTTCGTCAACGGCAGTCAGCCGCAGGACGGAAGCTCCCTGCCGGATTACGGCCCTGCACCTGAACTGGCCGGGTTGGGCAACTGGTACAACAGCGAAGCGCTCACCCTGCAGGAGCTGCGCGGGAAAGTGGTGATGGTGGATTTCTGGACCTATTCCTGCGTCAACTGCGTGCGCACCCTGCCTTATATGGTGGACTGGAATGCAAAGTACGCAGATGAGGGGCTGGTGATCCTCGGGATTCACACACCTGAATTTGCTTTCGAACAGGACGCGGACAATGTCCAGCAAGCCATCGAACGCTTCGGCATCCTTTATCCGGTTGCCCAGGATAACGACAACGGTACCTGGCAGGCCTTTAACAACCATTACTGGCCGGCCAAATATTTGATCGACGCGCAAGGGCATATCCGCTACGTGCATTATGGTGAAGGGGATTACGACCAGACCGAACTGGCCATTCAGGAACTGCTGGCTGAGACTGGCGTGAACGCCCAACAGGATTTAAGCGCTCCCTCAAATACGGAATTTCTGGCCGGGCAGACACCCGAAACTTATATCGGCTTTGGACGCCAGTCCAACTTCGCCTCACCGGAAAACCTGGTACGCAACAGCGCCGGCGAGTACACATTCCCACCGGAACTGTCCCTGCACAATTTTGCCGTGTCTGGAAATTGGACTTTCTACCAGGAATACGCCCAGGCGGAAGCAGACGGAGCGCAGCTTGAATTGCATTTCTACGCCAAGGATGTTTATTTGGTGATGGACACGCCTGCATCCGGCCTGGTCAACGTGGAAATTTTATCCCCCGACCAAACCAATCTAAGTGAGGATGTGGACGCACAGGGCAATATCATGGTGGATGAAGCACGCCTGTATCACCTGGCATCCTTTGACAGCGCCACGGAAGGCACACTGCGGCTGACTTTCCAGCAATCCGGTATTCAAGCTTTTGCTTTTACATTCGGAAGTTAGGATACTCTGGAATGATATGCAGTGCTCAGCAATGCTGAGCACTGCTTTTTTAATGTCTCTTTACCTTTCAGTGTAAATAATATACAATCTATATATTAATATTTGTTAAGGAGATGAGTAAATGAAAATGAATCGATTTGTGGTTTTGGGTATTGGTGTAATCCTGATGGCAGTTATGCTCGCTTGCGGTTTCAGCGCCAGCACAGCCAACATCAAAGACGCAACCATAGCCAGGGAAGTCAACGGCTCGGCCGAAGCCACAACATCTTTTGCTCCCGATGAAATCTTCTACTGTTTGGTGAATGTCGCCAACGCCCCGGAGGATACGGTCACAAAAGCCGCGTGGTATGCTGTCGATGTACCTGGAGTTGATCCAAACTTTTTAATTGACGAAACTGAAATCGCCGGTGGCGGCGATATCACCTTTGATCTCAGCAACGACCAGTACTGGCCGGACGGAATTTATAAGGTCGAGATATATCTGGACGGCGAACTGGACCGCACGCTTGAATTTTCGGTCAGTTCTTCATTCTAACGAAAGCACCGTTAGGAAATTAGTTCGTATAACTCAACCAACACCCCGCCGGTGCTCCTGGGATGCACAAAGGCCATGCGCCTGCCCTCCAGCTCCTGCGGGGTTTCGTTTATCAAACGCACCCCTTTGGCTTTCAACTGCGCCAACATGCCTTCAATGTCGTCCACCTCAAAGCACAGGTGGTGCATGCCCGGCCCGCGCTCAGCCAGGAATTTAGCGGTGCCGGTATCCGGGCTGGTGGGCTGCACCAGCTCGATTTCGCTCTCCCCAACAGGAAGAAATGCTACGCTGGCCTTCTGACTGGGTACGTCTTCTTTATGATCCAGCACCAATCCCAGCGCTTCCTGCCAGAACGGCAGTGCTTCCTCGATATCATTCACGGCCACCGCGATGTGGTTGATCTTCTTGATTGCAGGCATTCCTATCTCCTCAATTTGCGCTCATCCCCACACAGGCGGTTGGTATTCGCCCCACACCGTGCGCAGGGTGTTGCAGATTTCACCCAGGGTCATGTCGTTCTCTACGCATTCGATGAACAGCGGCACCAGGTTGGTCTCTGAACGCGCGGCGCTATCCAACTGGCTGCGCAGCGCACTGATGCGCTGATCGTCCCGCCCGGCGCGCAGTTTGGCCAGCTCCTGCCGGCGCGCGGCTTCAATAGCCGGATCCACTTTCATAGTTTCCAATTCCAGACTTTCATCGATTTGGTAGGCGTTCACGCCCACGATGATCTCCTGCCTGCTTTCAATGGCTTTCTGGTATCGGTAGGCGGAATCCTGGATCTCATTCTGGATATATCCTAATTCAATCGCCTCCAACGCGCCGCCCATCTCGTCCACTTTCTGGATGTAGGCCAGCACGCCCTGCTCGATCTCATCAGTCAGCTGCTCTACCAGGTAGGAACCGGCCAGTGGATCGACTGAATCGGCTACGCCGGATTCGTTGGCAATGATCTGCTGGGTGCGCAAGGCTATGCGCACGGCTTTCTCGGTCGGCAGGGACAGAGCTTCGTCCATGCTATTGGTATGCAGCGACTGCGTGCCGCCCAGTACAGCCGCCAGCGCCTGTATTGTCGTACGCACGATGTTGTTTTCGGGCTGCTGCGCGGTCAGCGTGGAACCGCCGGTTTGGGTATGGAAGCGCAGCATCTGCGATTTTGGATTTTGCGACCCGAAACGTTCGCGCATCAGGCGCGCCCATACGCGCCGCGCCGCGCGGAACTTGGCCACCTCCTCCAGCAGGTTGTTATGGCAGGCAAAGAAAAAGGAAAGCTGGTCGGCAAAATCGTCCACCTGCAGCCCGGTGCGCAGGGCGGCTTCCACATAAGCAATGGCGTTGACCAATGTGAAGGCCACCTCCTGCACAGCTGTGGAGCCGGCTTCGCGGATGTGGTAACCGGAAATGCTGATGGTATTCCAGTTAGGCACCTGCTCACGGCAGTATTGGAAAACATCCGTGATCAGGCGCATGGAGGGTTTGGGCGGATAGATATACGTTCCGCGGGCAATATATTCCTTTAATATGTCATTTTGAATGGTGCCGCGCAGCTTGTGTTCTTCCACGCCCTGCTTGCGTGCTACAGCGATGTACATGGCAAGCAGCACCGCTGCCGGAGCATTGATGGTCATGGAAGTGGAGACTTTATCCAGCGGGATGCTCTCAAAGAGCGCTTGCATGTCGCGCAGCGATGAAATGGCCACGCCCACCTTGCCCACTTCGCCCGCCGCGATGGGATCGTCGCTGTCGTAGCCGATCTGGGTGGGCAGGTCAAAGGCTACCGACAGGCCGGTCTGCCCCTGCTCCAGCAGGTAGCGGTAACGGCGGTTGGATTCCTCCGCGCTGGCATATCCGGCATACTGGCGCATGGTCCAGAAGCGCCCGCGGTACATGGTTGGCTGCACCCCGCGCGTAAAAGGATATTGGCCCGGGAAACCGATATTCTCCAGGTAATCTCCTTCGCGCGGCAGCGCCACGCGCGGCA